>NZ_BAMI01000040.1 GCF_000615765.1 Ligilactobacillus equi DSM 15833 = JCM 10991
AAAACCCGCATCAAGATTAAGTAGCTCGCCAATGACGGTCCCTAACCCTAGACTAACGGCTAGCATAATTTCTCCTTGAGTTGACAGCCTGGTTCCCTTAATAATCAACATTTGACTCAAACACCCTGCCACTCCGATAAAAAAGACCGCTAGCCCCATTGCTTTTAATACCCCGGCTTGAATGCGGTTTGAAATTAACCTTTGTCCTAGGTAACCCAAAATTCCGCCCCCAGCCACGGCTAAGGTATTCACTAATGTACCACTTCCAATCATAATTTTCCCCCTTTCTTCTTAGCTTCTAGTTAATGAGGTTCACCCGAAATATCCACGTGCTAAGCCAATATTTTGTAAGAAACTTTGCCTGGTATATGGCTCTAATTCCCGCCATAGAAGTGCACTTTGTCCCGTTAAGTAGTTAGCTCGCCTCATTGATAAGGTTCCTAAGCCACGCTTTAACTCCTGCATAGCCTGCGGAATAGCATGATAATTTGCTTGAGGGCTTCCCTGATTAATTTGATAATAAGCCTCCCGCACTAGCGCTTGGGCCGTTTCATTATCTAAAGCTTCATAAAAAGCGCCAAGCTTATTATTTAATTCCGCTAGTCTTTCTTCATGTTTCACATTTCTACCTCCTCCAACATTATAACATTTGTAATAAAAGATTTTCCCAAAACCTTGACGTCATATCCTTAGTGTTATATAGTTAGTTACATGAGTAATTAACCAACTGACCCAGGAGGTGAGTTTGATGAATTTTACTTTTGACCAAAGTCGGCCAATTTATCAACAATTGGCCGACCAATTGGAAGAAATGATTTTCTTGGGAATTTTCAAACCCCACGATCAAGTTCCTTCCACTACGCAACTTTCCCAGCAACTTCATGTCAATCCTGCTACGATTCTGAAAGGGATGAACCAGCTCGTTGATAAAGGCCTCCTCGAAAAAAAACGGGGACTCGGAATGTTCGTGACTGCAAAAGCGCCGGCAATGATTCAAGCCAAACGCCAAGAAGACTTTTACAGCAATTATGTTAAAGCAATTGTTGCCGAAGCTTGTAAACTTAATATTAATGAAGATACATTAATCAACTTAATCAAACGGGGGTATGACCATGACTAAATTAAAACTTACCGGCGTCAGTAAACATTTCTGGCGTAAACCAGTCTTAAATAAAATTAACCTTGAAATCGAAACCGGTAAAATCTATGGCCTTTTAGGACGTAATGGGACGGGAAAGAGTACTTTACTTAACCTTATTAGTAACCGTAACTTCCCTAGCGAAGGTGAAATCACCTTAGATGGCCAAAATATAAATAATAACTCGGTCGCTCTTAATCAAATCTACTTAATGAGCGAAGCCGACAACTACCCTAAGCAGACCAAAGTGGAAAATCTTTTTAAATTAGTAGCTGCTAGCTATGATGATTTTGACCAAGAAGGCGCTTATCGCATGGCTCAACGTTTTAATCTCAATCCCAAAGAAAAGTTAACCAATCTTTCGACAGGGATGCGAACTATCGCTAAATTGATTACTGCTTTAAACGTCCAAGCACAATTTATTTTCTTGGACGAACCTAGCTTGGTTTAGACGCCGCTCACCGCGAAACTTTTTATACCGAGCTGCTTACTTCTTTTGAAGCTAGTGAGAAAGCCATTGTCATTTCAACCCACCTTATTTCTGAAGTCCAAAACCTCTTACAACATGTCTTCATTATTGACCAGCAGCAACTCGTTTTAAATCAGGATGTTGAGGAATTATTAGCACAGTCTTATGCCATTTCGGGACCGGCTGCCGAGGTTGACCAGTATCTGAAAGGTTTAGATGTTGCTTATAGTACCGAAGTTCCCGGACTAAAAACTTCTTATCTCACAACCGGATTAGATGACGATCGGATTATTCCTGATTTGGTTAAAATTGAACACCTAGACTTACAACAGGCTTTTATCGCTTTAACACAAAAGGAGGCATCACTACATGATTAGTCGTAAAGTCCAGATTTTAGCCCAAAATTTATTAAAAGAGTTTTTTCTTAGTTGGGCTTATGTTTTTGGGATTAGCATGCTTACGGGATTTTTCTTTTTAATTTCCTCGACAAATTTAAAAAGTACCTTTGATAGCATTTGGGGCTTCTTTGCCGCTATGACTGCCTTTTGCATTATGGTATTTTTACTGCAAGTCCCCTACCGTATTTTCCGCTTGGGAATTCAAGCAGGGATTAGTCGCCAAACCATTTGGCTCGCTGAGTGGGTTATTTTCATTTGCCTTTTAATCGTAATTGAAATAATTTCTTTTATTTCCAACTTTTTACTAACTAATGGCGCCATCTCCAATTTACCTCTCTCAGAAATCGGATTACAGAGTTCTTATGAACTATGGCGTAACATCGCCCTTAATCTAACTTTCTTAACCATTGGTACTGGTTTTTCCTTATTAAATCGACTAGGTAAATGGATTGTCGGGATTGGGTTACCAACTATCTTATTCTTTTTCATCTACCAACTTGCCCGCCTCTATTTCCTTATGGATAAAGCGACTGCTATGCATATCGCCAAAGTTGTCCAAATTATTAGTAATAACTATGTTAGTTTCATCCTTTATTTACTAATTCTAGTCGGTTTACAATATTTCTTTACTATGCGTCAACAACAACGACGTGATTAATTTTAAAGGGGATTTATTATGAAAAAATTTTTTACTAAAAAGCGCCTCATTATCGGCGGAATTGCACTTATCTGTTTATTATGCTTAATTTTCTTTTTAAACAAACCTAAAAAGGACAAAGGTCCACACTATCAAGTCGTTACGGTTGCTAAAACCGCTGACCTAACCTTAACTGGTAGTGTTATTCCTAATCAAAGTCAAGTTTTAGACCTTCCTAACGGTAAGGTGCAAAATATTGCTGTCGTTAACGGACAAAAAGTCCAACGTGGAGAGACTTTAGTAACAGCCTATGACGAAACTGCGGCCCAAGAAGTTGCTAGCCTTCAAGCTGATATCAGCAAACAGCAACGTAGCCAAAATAGTCAACAACGGACCATCGCTAACCTCCAACGCCAAATGCGCGGACTCAGTCAAAGTGATGATGGCTACAGCGAACTACAAAGTCAATTAACCGAAGCTCAAAACCAAGTAGCCGATGCCCAAGCAGACTTGAATCAAGATAATACTAAATTAGCTACAGCCCAAGCTAAAGTTAATCCTACTTTAACCGCTCCTTTTGATGGCATTATCGCTGTCGATGATTCCAAGCAAAATCATCCAGTTTTAACGCTTTATTCAGCAGGTTTACAATTCAAAGGATACATTTCTGAATATGACTATAACAAAGTTAAGGTTGATACACCGGTAACAGTAACCGCTACGGCTACTAACCACCACCAAGACACTAAAGTTAGCTTCTTAGCCACTTTCCCTGCTCGTGAAGATGGTAAGAGCAATGGCTCCAAATATGAAATCCATGCCGATCTCTCACCTGAAAGCTTTATGAATGGGCAAACTGTCAAACTCGCAGCTAAACAAAGTGAAGTGCAGATCGCTGCTAAAGCGGTGAAAAAACACCACGTTTTTGTTTACCAACACGGTAAGGTTCGTGCAATTCGTGTCGATGGCCAAATTAAAGGAGCAGTTTTCGTAGTCACTGATGGACTTAAGGCGGGGCAAAAAATTATTGCTAACCCTGATACAAAACTCAAGGATGGTGATTCTATTGACAGCAATGATTAAACTTGAAAAAATTAACAAGTCTTATCAACAGGGGACTAATAGTGTTCACATTCTTCACGATATTGATTTAGAAATTCAAGAAGGTGAATTAGTCGCTATCGTAGGTGAGTCAGGGTCCGGAAAGTCTACCCTAATTAACATCATTGGCTTTTTAGACCAAGAATTTAGTGGCAATTATTATTTTCAAGGTCAAGCACTTCATGATTTTAGCCGGAAACAATTCTCTGCCCTACGTAACCGAAATGTAGGCTTTGTTTTCCAAAACTTTAAACTTATCCAAGGAATTAATGTTCAAGAAAATGTCGCCCTCCCGCTTTTATACGCCGGAATGAGACGAGCAGCTGTCAAAGAACGTGTCTCTCACGTTCTGACACAAGTTGGACTTGCGGCTATGAGGAATCTTTCGCCAAAAATATGTCTGGGGGACAACAACAACGAATTTCGATTGCTCGGGCTATTGCTACTAATCCGCATTTCTTGATTGCTGATGAACCTACAGGGGCTTTGGATACTGAAACTAGTCAAGAAATTATGAATCTTTTTAAAGAATTAAATGCTAACGGGACCACAATTATTATGGTAACCCACGACCCCAAAGTTGCCGCTCAGTGTCAACGAACGATTCGTATCTTAGATGGACGCATCGTTGCTGATAGTCAGGAGGGAACCATATGATCGGAATCGAATTGCTTAAAACTGCTACCCAATCATTGATTGCCAATAAAAAGCGTTCTTTTCTAACCATTATTGGGATTGCGATTGGGATTGCAGCCGTAATCACCATCTTAGGGATGGGAGCTGGGGTGAAAAAAACACTCTATGATACCTTTGGTTCTTCTAGCCAGGGGGAACAAACTACTGAAATTGACTTCTATACTGATGATTCGATTTCAACAGTTGTTGGTTTTACTCCAACCGACTTAGCTAATTTGCGCCAAAAATTCCCCTCACAGGTCACTAAGATTAAGGTCATTCACGACCAAACCGGTTTATCTCTTAAAGGACAATTGGGTAATCGTCAACAAACCATTACTACTAGCCTTTTGAAGAAGCCAACTGAAAAAATTAAAATCCTAGCCGGACGTAATATAAGCCAAGCAGATTTATTTTCTAACCAGGCGGTTGCGCTCTTAAAAGACAAGGTGGCCAAGAAACAATTCGGGTCAATGGAAGCCGCCCTTGGCGCAAGTCTCTCCTTAGGTAGTAATAGTTATCGTATTGTCGGCGTGTATCATGGGCAAAGCACCTTAGATAGTTATGGCTCCTTAAATCGTTACGGTGTAACAGCCTTAATTCCATATCAAGTTTATTACCAAAATCAAACGGAAGATAGCGGTAATGAAATTAAACTTACTTTTGCTAAAGGAGCCAACGCTAGCAAAATTTCTAAACAGCTGGCCAAATACCTGAAAAAAAATGGTTCGGCAGCCCATGCCGGCACTTACGAATATCTCGATTATGAAAAAGCCCTCAAACAAGCTTCGGCTACTATTGGGGTCATTACTGGTTTTATCTCGCTTATCGCTGCTATCTCCCTTTTTATCGCCGGAATTGGGGTTATGAACATGATGTATATTTCCGTGTCTGAACGTACACAAGAAATCGGGATTCGCCTCGCGGTCGGAGCTACCCCTCAAAATATCATGGTACAATTTTTGGTAGAGGCTACTATCTTAACCGTCACTGGAGGGATGATTGGTTTTGTAGTCGGGGCAGGACTTTCTCACCTGCTAGCACCCCTCTTATCCGGAATGTTCTCTGGAGGAATTAATGTTAAAGCCCATATTTCTATTGGGGCCTTCCTACTTGCCTTTGGTGTTTCGGCAGCCGTGGGACTAATTTTCGGGATCCTCCCTGCCAAGCAAGCCGCTAACAAAAACCTCATCGATATTTTACGATAATACGCAAAATAAGACGATAAATTTAATTATCGTCTTATTTTTTTATTTAACTGGCGCCTTGAAAAGGTCATTTAAAGCTTCGGACATGGTTGGATGAGTGTAAATTTGATCACGTAATTGGGTATAAGGAATCTTAGCTTTGATGGCCAAGGCTAGTAAATTGATTACTTCGTAGGATTCTTCCATGTAGAGGCTTGCCCCTAAAATGGTATCATCTTTAGGGTTAACTAAGGCTTTTAATAAACCTCGTTGATTGCCAATCACCTTAGCTTTAGGAATGGCCATGGCAGATAATTTAAAGAGTTGGTAATCAATTCCTTGTGCTTGGGCTTGTTTTTCAGTTAGACCCACATTAGATAATGGCGTTTGCGTAAAGACACTGTAAGGAACGACTGTGCGGTCAGATAAGCGTCGCTTGCCATCACCCAGCAGTTGATCCTTAACAATCCGAAAATCATCCAAGGAGATATAAGTAAATTGCAAGCCTCCATTAACATCCCCTAAAGCCCAAACACCTTCAACTGTGGTTTGTAAGAAATCATCGACCTTTACAGATCCATTTGGATTGGTAGCAATCCCAGTATTTTCCAAACCTAAATCTTGTGTGTTAGCTTGTCGTCCTAAGGCCACTAAGAATTTATCAGCTCTGACACTCTGCTTTTGACCAGCAACTTCATAGACTACTTCGACTTCGTTTTCATGATCAATAATTGCTTGAACTTGCGCCCCTAACTTAAAATCAATCCCATCTGCCGTTAAATCTTCATAAAGCGTATGAGCAATATCCTCATCTTCACGTTTTAAGAATTCTTGATTCCGGTCAAGAACCGTTACTTGACTACCAAACTTGGTAAACATGGACGAAAATTCCAAACCAATGTAACCCGCGCCTAAAACTATTAACCGATTAGGTCTCTCACTTTGTTCCATCGCTGTGGTTGAATCCAAACGAAACTTACTTTCCTTTAAGCCTTCAACTTCGGGCATAATTGCCTTCGAACCTGTATTAATGAAAATTCTTTGACCTTCCACTTGCATTGATTTGCCGTCTGCTAAGGTAATTTCAAGGACATGATTACTTACAAAGCGCGCTTTCCCATCTAACACCGTCGCTTGAGTTTCATCGGCCACCATATGATAGTTTTTATTACGCAACTGGTTGGTCATTTCATTTTTGGCAACTACTGCTTGACTAAAAGGCATTCCCGCAGCTGCATTTAAAACCAAGCGTTTGGAAGGAAGGCAAGCTACATTGATGCAAGCCCCACCATACATTTGAGCCGACTTTTCAATTAATAAAACATCTTGGCCGTTAGTAGCTAAAGTCTTGGCCAGCGTTTTGCCTCCCTTACCAAAGCCAATCACAATATTCGTAAATTTTTCCATCTTTAACTCACTCCAAAATAGATTTTTAACGATGTACTCGCTTTCTTTTAAGACTAACACCTTCACTTACTTTAGTCAAAGATTTTGCTTACAAAAAGTACATAAATTTCTGTCCCTCTTAGATTAAGAATGTATTAAAATTAAAGGATAATTCTAAAGAAAGAGAGCGTTAGTCATGCAAGAATTTTTTACCTTGCCTAAACAAATTCAACTTCGGGAATTAATTCGCTTCATTACCATTACCCTAGGTTCGAGCGTTTACCCTTTTATGGCGATGTACTACACCAATTACTTCGGTGCTTTTTGGACCGGAGTATTAATGATGATTACAAGTTTAGCTGGTTTTGTAGGTACCTTGTATGGTGGTCACCTCTCCGATGCTATCGGACGTAAAAAAGTAGTTGTCCTCGGCTCAATTGGGACCAGTATCGGTTGGTTTTTAACCATTTTAGCTAATTTCCCCCACCACGTCTTACCAGGGTTAACTTTTGTGGGCATTTTAATTGAAGCAATTTCTTCAAACTTTTACCAGCCCGCTTATGAAGCCATGTTGATTGATCTGACTGATGAAAGTAACCGTCGTTTTGTCTACACCATCAGTTACTGGTTCATCAATATTGCGGTTATGTTGGGGGCCGGAATTTCAGGACTCTTTTATGACCAGTACTTCTTGGAACTACTCATTGGACTTTTTGTGGTAAATACCATTTGTTTCTTCATTACCTACTTCTATTTTGATGAAACTAAGTCTGCAGACGCTGATTTCGAGCACGGCCTCGGAATTTTCGATACTTTTAAAAACTACGGAGAAGTCTTAACTGATAAAATCTTTGTACTATATGCCGTCGGCTCAACTCTCTTTGCAAGCGCTTGGCTACAAATGGATAATTATGTACCAGTTCACTTAAAATTAAGTTTCCAAACGACACAAATCTTGGGGATAACCATCACAGGCGCCAAAATGTTGTCAGTCATGATTTTTACAAATACAATTCTTATTGTAATTTTCATGACCCTCGTTAATCGCCTGACCAAACCACTTTCTTTAATGGCTCAATTAATTTCAGGATCTGTGATTTACGCCTTAGGAATGCTCTTTTGTTTCACTTTTGAATCTTTCCTCCATTGTGGTTGGCCGTTGTCTTCTTTACAATTGGAGAAATGATTAACGTACCTGCTAGTCAAGTCTTACGGGCAGATATGATGGACGAAAATAAGATTGGTTCTTATTCCGGTTTTATCGCTATGTCTCAACCTTTGGGGAGCATCCTTGCTTCTAGTTTAGTTTCTTTGAGTTACTTCACTGGACGTCTAGGAGTCCAAATTGCTTTTATCTTTATTTCCGGACTAGGTTTAAGCCTGGTGGCCTACTCTGCTCACCAAAAGTTACGCCAACTAACGAAATAGTAATTTAATGACAAAAAGTGCTAGAAATCAGCTCCATTAGGAATGCTAATTTCTAGCACTTTTAAATTTATGACAGGAGTTAAACTACTTTAACTTCTCTAAAATCAATGCCTTCTTCTGTCTCTAAGTAATATAAAGAAACGATTTGTCCAACTTCAAAAGTCACAGGTATCGAAGCGGGGACGCTAGCTACCCCAGTTTTCTCTTGACCTGCAAAAGTTACGACAAGTCTAAAACGTCGGTGCTGATATTGACTGCCTAGGTCATCGACCGCCATTAACTTGGCCTTTTCAACAAAGGTATACCCCATATCACCAAGATTTGGTGTAACCGGATGTTCTGATAGGATTTCTCCTGGTCTTACTTCTTTCATGCAAAATATCCTCTTCTTAAAATTTCTAAAGTTATCTTAATTTTAGATGAAAATAATCTCGTGCACAAGTTTTTTTGAAAAGATCAATATCCTAAATCATAATTAACTAAATTTTTAGCTGGAGCCAATCCTTGTTGATAATACTGGAAATTCAACAGAAAACTGTCGATAATCCTTTCTGCATAAAAATTGGTTTGGCCTGCTGTATGAGCGGTAATTAAAATATTCGGTAAATCCCATAAAGTGCTATCCTTAGATAAAGGTTCTTCTTCAAAGACATCTAAAGCAGCTCCGGCAATCATTCCTTCTTTTAGAGCTGTCTCCAATGCTGACGTGTCAGTTGTTTGTCCTCGCCCTACTGATATATAATAAGCCTTATCAGACATCGCCGAAAATTGATGCTTGCTAAATGTATGCTTAGTATGAGGAGTCAGAGGTAAAGCATTAACTACAAAATCAGCTTCCGGTAATACCGTTTCAAGTTCCGTAATCGCATAACAATCATTAAAATTCATTACATGATGACCATAGGTATTAACGCCATAAACTTTCATTCCAAAAGCTTGCGCCAACTGTGCCAGACTTTGACCGATACTTCCCGTTCCGACAATTAAAAGCTTGCGCTCTGTTAGTTCCATAATTCCTGCTGGAATCTCCCATTGGTGAGCCCTTTGTAAATCGTAACTAACATGTAGCTTACGTGCGAAATTCAAAAGATAACCCAATACTTGTTGAGCAATTCCTGGTGCATTAGCCCCACTTGCTGTGGTTAGGTAAATTTCTTTTTGGGCTAATTCTGCTAATGGAAAGTTGTCTACCCCAGCTGACCAAGCTTGTAACCATTTAATTTTATTTTCACCACTTAAGACTTCAGAAACTTTCTCATCCCACCCCAAAATAATTTCAGCTTGAGCTAATTCAGCTACTGAGGCTTCAGTCACAACTTTGGCTCCCGTCATTTTTGCTAATTTTTCTTGTAACTCTCCCTTTAAAGGAAGGACACTCGCTATTTTCATTTTAAAAATCACCTCATATTTACCTTTAATTTTAAGCCATTTTCCACTCCAATTCAACTTGTACATACTGTTCATTAAATAGAGCCAATAATTGAGGTGTCGTGTTGCAACAAGCAATAACACGAAAAAATCGTTTTATAATGTCATTAGGGTATGCAAACAAATTTTGAGCACAACTTGATGAGAATCTTCCCCCCAACCACGGGCATCATGCGTACTAGAGTATAAACTATCAGCGGTAAAAAGTAGTTGGGCAAAATCAACGTGACGAAAGGCTGCACAGGCAGCTAAAGCCGCGCATTCCATCTCAACTACTTGATATCCCGCAGCAATGCGATGTTTAACCTTAGTCCGAGTTTCACGATAAAAACCGTCAGTGGTCCAAGTTTGACACACCTGCGCCTGATAGCCGTGAGCCGTGCTCACTTGGGCTAAAAGTTCAGTTAATTTTCGGTTAAGAGTCACCGTGGTTTGCGCTGGAAGATAATGGTAAGAAGTACCTTCATCCCGTAAAGCTCGTTCGGGAATTAAAAGAGTATTTTCTGGTAAATCTACTAAGGCCCCACAAGAACCGGTAGCAATAATAGTTTGCGCTCCGTAAGCAATTAGCCAATCCATAATTTGAGTAGCTGCGGGAGCACCTAAGGAAGCTTCACAAATACCAATTTCTTGGCCTTGATATGTAAAAGCATAGATAGGAGTTGTCTTAGAGATGCAAACAAATTCACCCAATTTACGGTGAGGGAAGGCGCTTAGAAATTTTGACAGCGAGCTGCTGCCTACGAAGCCATAAATAAACTTAGCTGGTAGCTTAAGATTAAGGTGTTCATGGTTGGGCTGAAGCACAGCTTGAGGATTTGAATCAAACTCGAATAGTGGTAATTTAGACATAAAACATACCTCATCAATAAATTTTAGGAAATTATAACAAACTTAATAAATGATGTCAATTTTTTTAATTTTTAAGAATAAGAGGTCTCAAAAGAAGTATGTAACACTCATTGTTTTACGCTCTCACTAACAATATACCTAACTATCCAATGCAACTAAAATAAGCCCCACCAGTATAGGTGGAACTTACCTTAAGCTACTATCTTTACCAACTAGCTTTCTTAACACCAGGAATCTTACCTGCTAAAGCTAAACGCCGGAAATTTAATCGTGACATTTCAAAATCACGCAAGTAACCGCGTGGACGACCATCTAGCCGATCGCGATTGTGCAGGCGCGTTGGCGAAGCATTACGAGGTAACTTGCTTAAAGCCTCCCAATCACCACGTGCCTTCAACTCTGCCCGTTTTTGCGCATACCGCTCTACCATAGCCTTTCGCTTCTTTTCTCTTTCAATTATCGCTTTTCTTGCCATTGTTCCTCCTACTTACGTCGCTTGTGTTCATGAATAACCTTTAAAGCTCGTTTACGCGTTTTAATGTTGGGACTTTTCAACATTCGATAAGCACTTGCTAAAGTCATCAAATCATCCTCTCTGATTTAAATTGTAATCATTACGCTTTTTGAATTATATAACAAATCAATCTCTTTGTAAATAGTAATTATTACTTTTTATTTTTAGGGAGAAAAAATGCCCGCTAATGCGAGCACTCTAGTTATGCTATTTTACTAAAACGTCACTCGCCTTAACATCTTTCGTAAAGTAAGGCGCCAATTGACTCTTGTAAGTTTGGTCAAGGAAACCATCCTTATCTAATTTAGCAATTTCTTTGTTAGTCCACTTGAGCAAGTCCTTGTTATCCTTTTTCACAGCTGGGGAAATGTAAGATTGAGGTCCCAATTCCTTAATCCCCACAACATAATCAGGATTATTCTTAGCCCAAGTGTAGAGGTAAGTATTATCATCGGCTAAGACATCAGCACGGCCATTTTTTAGGGCGTTAAATTGTTGGGTCTTAGAATCGAACTTCAATAAGTCTACCCCTAATTTAGAGGCATTTTGAGTGAAGTATGTTTCCGCTGTTGTTCCCTTATTAACAATCAATTTTTGACCTTTTAATTGGGACGTCTTAGTCACTTTGTCATTTTTCTTAGATAAAACTCCCACCGAAACCTTCATGTATGGTTTAGCAAAATCAACTACTTGCTTACGTTCGTCAGTTACAGTAAAGTTAGCTAAGACCACATCTACCTTATCAGAAGATAGTGCATCTACTCGGTTATTAGCGTTAACTTGAACAAATTTAGGTTTAACGCCTAAATCTTTTGCGAATTGGCGTGCGATTTCAACGTCAAACCCCGTTCGCTTACCATCTTTATCTACCCAACCATAAGGTTTCAAATCACCAAAGACAGCGACCCGTAAAGTACCGCGCTTTTTAATAGCGGCAACACTACTTGGATTACTATCAGCTTGAGCAACTTGGCGGAAACTTGCTACCCCACCAATCAAAGTAGCAAATGCTAAGGATGCAAGTAATAACTTTTTAAATTTCTTCATATTAAAATACCTCTCTTAAAAATCCATACTATCTAAAAATTCTTGGGCACGTTTCGTTTGTGGCTTGGTAAAGAAGTCTTTCCCCGCCGTTTCTTCCAAAATATGCCCATTTTCTAAAAATAAAACTTTATCAGCAATTTGGGCTGCAAAATTCATTTCATGCGTCACAATCACCATTGTCATATGCTCATTTTGCGATAAATCTTTAATAATTTCCAAAACCCCCCGAACCATCTCAGGATCCAAGGAAGCTGTTACCTCATCAAATAACATAACCTCAGGATGTAATGCTAAGGCCCGCACAATCGCGATTCTTTGTTTTTGACCCCCAGATAACTGGCGTGGATAGACATCTTGATAATTTTCCAAGCCGACTTTTTTCAATAACGCCTGCGCTTCGACAATTACCTCTTGACGGGGGCGCTTTTGAACCTTAGTGGGTCCTAGTAGAATGTTTTCCATGACAGTTAAATTAGGGAAAAGATCATAACTTTGGAAAACCATCCCTACTTTTTGACGTAACTGGCGCCAAACATCTTTATTATCAATCACTTCTTGACCTTCAAAACTATAAGTCCCACTTTGAAATTCTTCTAAACCATTTAAACAACGAATTAGAGTGGATTTTCCTGATCCTGAAGGGCCAAGCAAAGTTACGACTTCACCTTTAGCTACCGTAAAATTAATATCAAATAAAACTTGCTTGGTGCCATAACTTTTATTTAAATTTTTAATTGTTAAAACTTCTGCTGCCATCTTAGGACTTACTCCTTTCTAATTTTTTGGCCAGGTAAGACAAGGGGTAATTTACCCCAAAGTAAAAAAGAAAAATTAAACCATAAATCCAAAAAATCCCATTAGGATATTTCGTATTATTAGCTTCAACAATTTGCTGTCCAACACTGATCACATCAATGACGGAAATTAACATTAAAAGCGAAGTCGTCTTAACTACCCGTGTCGCGAGGTTAATTGTTGCTGGTAACATTAGCCGAACTGCTTGAGGAACTAAAACATAACGGAATAGCTGCCATGAATTTAGTCCCAAAGCCAAACCTGATTCACTTTGGTGTTTAGGCACCGATTGTAAAGCCCCCCGAACAATATCACTAAATTCAGCGGCCACCCACAATGCAAACACCAAGACTGCAACTTCATTAGCTGGTAAATTAATTTTAAATTGTCGCGGTAAAATGTAGTAAAACAAAAATAGCAAAACTACTGTTGGTACAATTCGGAAAAATTCGAGATACAAACGTAAAATGAAATTTAAAACACGATTATGTAAGGTTCGCAAAATTCCTAGGCCTAAACCCAAAATTAACCCTAGAACTAAGGCAATTAAAGCAATAACCACCGTCGTTCGTAACCCAACCAACAAGCGAGCCAAGTTATGCCCTTGAAATAAGAGCTCAATTCCCGAATGTTGCATGACGTACCTTCCTTTCCAACCAAGTAAAGAGTAATGACAATGGAATTAAGATGATGGCATATGCAACCACTAACATAAAGAGGTACTCATTACTGCGATAATACATTCCGATTAAATCCAAGGTCGTATTAGTCAGTTCCGGAATGGCGATAATTGAAAAGATTGACGTTTCTTTGATTAAAAAGATAACATTAGCAGCCAAAGCTGGAACGCTAAGGGTTAAACCTTGGGGAAAAACCACGTACCAAGCTAATTGCAAATCTGATAATCCTAGTGCACGACCACTATCTAACTGACTGGGAGCAACTCCATAAAAACCTCCACTAAAGCCGTCAGCCATATAAGCGCCTCCTAAAAAGGCTAAGCCAATAATGCCACAAGTGGTTGCTGACCACTTGATGCCCAACACTGGAAAAGCATAATATAAGAATAATAGCTGAATCAACAGTGGGGTATTGCGAGCCACCTCCACGTAGAAATTAGCAATTTTAGCTAGGATCGGTACTTTAAAATAAGTTACTAAGCTGATCACTATTCCGACTAATAAAGCTAATATAATCCCCACTATAGACAGATAAATCGTTTCTCTAAAGCCTGTCAGATACTGGGGTAAGGCAGCTTGTATTATTTGCCAATCCATGAAACTTCCTCCTCTCTGGAAAGCAAAAAAACCAGCCCAAAATTGAGCTGGTTTCCTAACTAAAAGGATACATAGAACCAATAATTAAGCTCTTACAAGCCTAGACTACGGGTTTTAAAACTCAATTTGGAAAATGCAAATAGGCATGTATTTTTCACCATACATGAACAACACATACACATCATGTTTTGCATTACATTAATAAATTGAGTCATTATCCTTTCCCTCTTTCCGTTCAAATTGACGTTTTCTCCGTCTATGCTTTAAGTTATACCACCTTTATGAAAAAAACACAAGCATTTTGTAAGTAAATTTTTATACTATTTTTTGTAATTTAATCTGAAAATGCACCCCAAAATTTTGGTGGTGCATATTTAATATAAGCGTCCTTAAAATTATATTGACCTACAGAATCGTAAGCCACACCTTTAACCTTAGCTTTCTACATGGTAACCGTTGAAGGTTGATACAATAGTGCGATTGCAGTTTCATCTAATAATAAGTCAGAGGCTTGCGTCAAATCCTTCCAACGCTTAGTTGCGTCATTAGCATCCGTCGTCTTGGACTTCGCAATTAATTCATCATACTGAGTATTCCCCCACTTTCCAAAAGTGTAGGTACTTTCCGTGGTAAATAAGTTCAAGAAGGAAATCGCATCTTGGAAGTCCGCTCCCATCCAGTGAAGACCAAATCATAGTCTCCGGATTGCATCCGCGTAATCCGTAATTGCTTAGGAATGTTAGTAACTTCAACTTTCAAGCCATCCAAGTGGGAAGCTAATTGAGATTGTAAAAATTCCGTAATGCTCTTCGTGGCATCATCATCACCCAAGAGGTTCAAAGTTAGGGAATCTTGCCCTAATTCCTTCAAACCCGCTTGGAAGTATTGTTGCGCCTTCTTCAAGTTGTAAGTTGTGGAAGTGGTGCTCGTAGCTAACGCAGCGAAGTCTTTGCCTTCACCATCAACCACTAAGTTTTTAGAGACAAGTCTCTCAAATTAATAAAATTATAATTACAAAAAATTTGATATAATTAAAAAAGAATTAAATTTATTCTTGACAAAAAATGAAATCACTTTTATGATAAGTGCATAAATTATTTACCACGAAGAATGGATGAGTAACTATGGCGGGATGCCCAGAGAGTCGCTAATTGCTGCGAAGCGACCTTCCTTAAATAGCGAAGATGGTCCGGGAGTGGTTGTTAGGTGAAGCTTTGAGCCTAGCACGCAGCCATGCGTTAACATGTTTGAGGCTAGGATTTTCCTAGCGAATTTGGGTGGTACCACGCTTAAAATTTGTTTATTAGCGTCCCTAGAGATAACAACTGTTATTTCTAGGGATTTTTTTAGTAAAGGAGGAGTTTTATGAAACTCAAAAAGACGACATCCATTGTAGGAATTGCCCTACTGACAACTTTCACACTTGCTGCTTGTGGAAAAAAGGCTGATAATACCAGTTCCTATTCCGATAAACAGACTTTAAATTGGACTGAATCAGCGATGATTTCAACCCAAGACCCTTCTTTAGCAACCGATACGACCTCTTTTAATACTTTGTTGAACACTCAAGAAGGGCTTTACCGTTTAGGAAAAAATCAAAAACCTGAACTTGCCCTCGCTACAAAAGCAAAGGTTTCAGCCGACGGTAAAACTTATGACTTCACCTTGCGTAAGGGCGTTAAATGGTCAAACGGTGATACTTTGACTGCCCAGGACTTTGTTTATGCCTACCAAAGAACGGTTGATCCTAAAACCAAAGCTTCCATGGCCTTTTACCTCTACCAAATTGAAAATGCCAAAGCCATCAATCAAAGTGAAAAAGCTGTCAATACTTTAGGGGTTAAAGCTCTTGACGATTATCACTTGCAAATCAAATTAACTAAACCAGTGCCATACTTCAAGACCCTCTTGGCTTTCCCACTTTTCTTCCCTCAAAATGAAAACGCGGTAAAGAAATTTGGTGATAAGTATGGTACTCAAGCTAAATATCAAGTTTTCCTAGGACCTTACCGTCTAACTAAGTGGACTGGTTCTAATAAAAAATGGACTTTGGTTAAAAATAATACTTACTGGGACAAGAAAAATGTTCACCTGAAAGAAATTAACTCCTTAGTTACCGAATCAACAACTACTTCCTACAACCTTTTCCAATCAAATAAGGCAGACGAAACCCTCTTAAGTGGTGCCCAAGTCGCAGCTAACAAAAACAATGAAGCTTATCATCAAAGAAAAGCCTCTGCTATCCAACGTTTAGAATTGAACCAAACTAAGGTGGAAGCTTTCAAAAACCTCAAGCTTCGTAAGGCTATTTCCTTGGCTATCAATCGTCAATCATTGACAAATAACGTTTTGAAAGACGGTTCTGTCCCAGCTAAAGGTTTTGTTCCTTCTGGTATGGGAGAAAACCCTAAGACAGGCCAAGCATTCCAAGACGAAGCCTACGTTAAAGCCGGTGTTGCTTACAACTTAAAGGAAGCTAAAAAACTTTGGCAAGAAGGATTAAAAGAAGAAGGACTTGATTCCTTAACCGTTACTCTTTCGGTTTCTGATACTGATAGTGCTAAACAAGTTGCCGAGTTCTTACAAAGTCAATTGGCTAAGTTAGACGGCTTAAAGATTGAAGTTCAGTCCTTGCCATATACACAATTAATTGCACGTCAATCAGCAAGTGATTACGACATGACCGTTAAGAACTGGCAAGCCATCTTAGCTGACCCAATCAACTTCTTAGATGTCTTTGAAAAAGGTTCAAGCTACAACACCTCTGGCTACGACAGTACAGAATTTAATCGACTCTTAACTGAAGCGGAAGACACTTACGCCAACCAACCAGAAAAACGTTGGCAAGCTTTGGTTAAGGCCGAAAAAGTCTTAATGAACGAACAAGGAACTATTCCACTTTTCCAAGTTGCCAAACCACAATTACTCCGCGCCAACGTGAAGAATATCTTATACAACCCTGTTGGTTGCCCATATGATTTTAAGGAAGCATACATTGCTAACAAATAGGAGGTTTTGAAATGACCAATTTTCTTCAAGATAAGTTTATTGAATACGCAAAATATAATAGTCGTTCAGACTTTGCCAGTCATCAATTAACTCCTTCAACTCCCGGGCAAAAAGAACTAGCTCTCAAGCTAGTCGCTGATATGCGCGACTTAGGTCTTAAAGCTTATTACAACGAAAAATCAGGCTTTGCGATTGGATACTTACCAAGTAACACGGATCAAGAGATTTCAGCTATCGGCTTTATTGCCACTTAGATACCGCTGATTTTGCAGCAGAAAATGTACAACCCCAAGTCCATCCTAACTATGACGGCCAAGACATTATCCTTAATACCGAAAAGAAAATTGTGCTTTCAGTTACTGAGTTTCCAGAGGTTAAAAAATTAAAGGGCCAAACCTTGATTACCAGTGATGGGACAACCCTATTAGGAACTGATGATAAGGCCGGCGTAGTTGCCGCACTTGGAGCGGCGAAATATTTCTTAGAGCACCCTGAAATTGAACATGGTGACCTTTACCTCGCTTTGGCCTGATGAAGAAATTGGAATTGGTGCGCAACGCTTTGATCCTCATGATTTCCCGGTAGAATTTGCCTATACTTTGGATAATGGTCAACCTGGTGAACTACAATATGAGACTTTCAATGCTTCAGAAGCTATTCTCGACATTGAGGGAACCTCCGTCCATCCAGGTAACGCCTATCATCTTTTAGTCAATGCCGGACTTTTAGCCCAAGAATTTATTGCACGATTACCTAAAGATGAAGTACCTGAAAAAACTAAGGATCATCAAGGTTTTATCTTGGTCCACAGTTATCAAGCTACGGTAGACCATGCACAAGTTAAGATGATTGTCCGCGACTTTGATCATGATAAATGGCGCCAAAAAGAACAACTTTTACAAGCTCTTGTTGCTGAATTCAATGCCAACCTTGATAAGCCACGGTTTAAATTACACCTCCGGGAACAGTACCGTAACATCGCTGATGAAATCGTCAAAAATCCTTATATTGTGAACCTTGCCCTTGATGCTTATCGAAAAGTGGGACTTACTCCCAACGTTCAACCATTTAGAGGCGGAACTGATGGTAATTTTATCACGCAAAAAGGTATCCCTGCTCCTAACCTCTTTAACGGAGGTGGCAATTACCATGGTCAATACGAGTATGTTACAGTGGAACAATTGGAAATTCTTCAAAAAGTTATTACAACAATTGTAACAGAGCACTTAGCTCAAAAAGAC
>NZ_BAMI01000039.1 GCF_000615765.1 Ligilactobacillus equi DSM 15833 = JCM 10991
TTTTCTTAATTACCATTATATCATTATTTATGATAAAATAAAAGTAAATGATAAGTTATGAGGTAATTACTAATGAGTAAAATAAAAGATGCCGTTTACGCCCGTGGTTATATTTATAATTTCCATTTCCACCTAATTTGGGTAACAAAGTATCGTCACCAAACATTTACTACTCCGGTGTTAGTTAGTGAAATGAAAAACATTCTTCAACGAATTGCAGACCTTAATGAAATTACAATTGAGAAAATGGAAATTATGCCCGACCACGTGCATATGTTAATCGGTTTTGCACCCAAGCACTCTGCAACCAATGTTGTTAAAGCCCTAAAAGGTGGTAGTGCAAGGTTATTCTTAGCTAAGCATCCAGAAATACGAAAATCCCAATACTGGGGAGGTAATCTTTGGTCACGTAGTTATTACATGAGTACTTTAGGTAATATGAGTAAAGAAGTCGTAGAAAAGTACATTTCTGAACAACGTACAACAAAAAGCAATGCAGGACGTCCAAAAACAAAAAAATAGCACCTTTCGGTGCTGATACTAACGCATTCCTCCCACGATTAAAATCGTGGAATTCCTGCTTTATTTTTCATTGAAAAGGCAAAATTCAAGGGAGATCAAGTGGCCTTTTTAGGAGCTAATGACTTGTCAGCTGGGGACTACACGTGCTACGGTGGCGGTTTCCCAATCAAAGTTGATGGTGTTGGTACGGTAGGAGCTGTGATTGTTTCCGGGCTCAAAGACTTCGAAGACCATGATTTAGCCTATCAAGCTTTGTTAGGGATGAAGGCATAAACTTAGGGTCGGTCTGCGGATTGACTTTTTATCATTAAGAGTTTTTCTACGTCTAGAGAGTAAGCGAGCTAGAAGACAACATAATGCTAAAATACAAATGGCTTGGATACCTTATTTTTTAGTAGACTTTCCATGTTATCAACCAGAAAGGCATACAGTAGATAAATTTTCTACTTAGGATAATTAAAAACACTATGTTGGCTAATTAATCAACATAGTGTTTTTTGTGTTGTGTTCATCACCATTACATCAAAATACCAGTTAGATTATAAATCGCATTGTAAAGCAACTTGTCGGCGGGAATATCTTCTTGTACCTGGAAGTAGGACTTTTGACTTGCAAGAATGGGGTAAAAGCCTGCCAAGTAAATTAACAACTGGGTGAGAAAGATTTCTCGTTGCATTTGCCGCCCGGTCGGAAACACTTGTTGGCAAAGTTGGCTTAGTAGTGTGAAGAACGACTGACTACTCTCTTGGAAACTAGTGAGGTGTTCAGGGGTGCTTTGCGGTTCAATCAAAGTTTTTTGAAGGGTTAAGAGGCGCAAGAAGGTGGGGTGTCGAAGTAATACTTGTGTTAGTAATTGGCAGAAACGGTTGCGGGTAACGCGATTTTGTTCAGCGGCAAAAATTTGGGCAATTTCTGCTTGTACTTGTTGATATTCCTGTCCTAGGATAGCCAGGAAAATATCTCCTTTAGTGGGGTAGTAGGTGTAAATGGTTGCTCGTGAGAGGGTCGTTGCCTCGGCAATAGTTTTGATACTTATTTTTTCGTAGTTTTGTTTTTTAAATAGTTTGCGACTGGCTTTGAGGATTTCTTCTAGTCGCAAATCAATTTGCTTTTGAGTTCGTGCTCGTTGGAAACGCATAGAATCAACTCCTTCAGCCTAAGTTTAGCTTTTAAAAGTCTAAGTGTCAATTAATAAAATACATAATGTTGACTATTCTGGAACCAGAAAAAATCAGGCTGATCCTGACTTTTAAATATTAGTTATTAGTTTCGATGGTGCGCGAGATAGTAATCAAATCGTCTTGGTTTTCTCCCATTGTGTGGTTAATAATTTCAAAATAAGACACAGCGATCGCATTTTGAGGCATAACTAAGTGAGCATTGTGCCCAGTGGCGATAAAATTATCGGCTATTTCATAGAAACTTTCTAAGAGGAGACCTTGTTGTTGAGCATCTAAACCAGAAAAGGCTTCATCCATGATGATGATTCGCGGTGCTTGGTCGCAGGACATCTTTTCTTGGTCCAACGAGAGCACAATCGTTAATGGTTCCAGAATGGCCCGACTTCTTTGGCCTTCAGAGAAGGTCTTGAGTTTGCGGTCGGTTAAATCTTCCATTTTATCGGAAGCTCCCTTACGCTTGAAGCGAATCTTAAAGTTAAACCACTTTTTATAATCGAACATCCGGTAGAATTCGGTCATCAAAACTTCTTGAGGTTGATCAACGTTTTCGACGATGATTTCCCACAGCTGATGCATCAAACGGTCCACAGCATCACGAACCACCGGGGCATCTGCTTGTTGATCACCAAAGGCCGTGAGGTAAGAAGAACGATACTCTGGGCGCGCTTCAAAGACTGTATAAAAGGAGATATGCTCACTTTGTTCCTTAGCTTTCATGGATTGGCTGATTTGTTTGGTTAATTGACGCGCTTTGTCAACAGTGAAGCGAATTAAATCAAAGACATGAGATGTATAGAGCTGTTCACCGAGTTTTTGAACTTCATTATCCGCCGTGACGGAGTAAGATTCAACATGCCATTGATTTGGGTTTCTAATTCCGGCAGGGACATAACCTTATCATAACGTTGATAGGTAACGGTCTTAATATTTTGCAATTCATACAAGGTATCTGCAATGTTGCTATTGCTAGATTCAAAACTCTTAAAAGTTAACTCACTTTGTTCCACGTGATATTCAGCACTGGCATTAATTTCGGTGAAGGAAATCGCTAACAGATTAGCCTTATTTTGATTATTATTCTTTAAATCATTTGCTGAAGCTTGGCTGACTGCCTCATCTAAATGAAGGGTTTCAAGTAATTCTTCAAGTTCCAAGAAGTCATCACTGAGCTCAGCTGCGGTTTCTTGAGCAGTCTCTAACCGTAATTCAAGTGCTGTTACGCTATTTGCGATGTCTGTAACTTGTTTTTCCTTAAAGGAAATATCTGCCTGTAATTCTGGAATGCTGTTTTGCAATTCTTCATAACGGGCGATTTTTCTTTGGATATCGGGATCTTGAATTTGTGCTTGAATTTGCGCCACTTCTTCATCCCGTGCAAGCAGTCTTTGCTTCAGCTCATCGAGGCGAGTTTGGCTGGCATCTAAGTTAAGTTCCGTCAACCTTTGTTGTGCTTCCGCTAATTCAGATTTTAAGCGTTTTTGTTCTTCTTTTTGGCGGTCAATTTCTGCGAGTAGAGCCAGATAGTGATTAAATTCTGCTTCAAAGTGATGTAAAGCTGCATTTTCTTGTGGTAAGTCCGGACAAAAATCACCGAGAAGGAGATCTCTTTGATTTTGGAAGGTGGCTAATTGTGTTTGCAGCTGGGCTAACTCGGCTTGGTTAGCTTGGTGGGTGTGGCTAGCTCGCGCTAGGGTGTCTTGCGCTTTTTCGAGCGCTGAGGTCATCGGAAAACTAGCCCGTGAAAGCTGGCTTAACATATCATCGTATTCAGCACTTCGTTTTCCAGGCGGTCAATTTCTTTTTGACAAGTTGTAAGCTCCGCCTGAACTTGGGCAATATCAGCTTGACGTTTGGCTTGGCGGTTGCTTTCACCAATGTGGGTAATCTGCGCTTGACTAGGGTGCGTAATTTTGACACTACCATAGAGTAAGTTATCCTCAACGTCTAAGGCAATTTCTGTTAGAAAAGCTTGTACTTGCTCATTTGCTCCTTGAAGGTATTGACCTAAATTACGGGAAGCAGGTGATATTGTATTACCAGTAAATTCCAGCCCGGTTTCAACTTGTCGAGCATCAAATAAAGTGTACAACAAATTGGAGTATTTGAGGGCACTTTCAATTTTGAGCTGCAAGGCCGGAGGAACATCGGGTTTAAAGTCCACTAGTTCAAAGAGTTGTTGCCCGGTTTGGAAAACGGCAGTCGTTTCGGGCTTTTCGTGATTTTGTAATTGAGCCAAACGTTCTGTTAAGGCTTGCTTAGTTTGGATTTGGGACCTTAAATCAAGCTGACTTTGTGCCAGTTGTTGACTAAATTGTTGTTGGAAAAGTTCAACTTGGTGTGCAAGTTGCTCATATTCATCGAGTGTGAATTCTGTACTTTCTTCCACTGGTAATTGGCGGGTTTTAAACCAATCGTAGGTTGCACTTTGCAAGTCTGACAGGGCTCGCTTAATCTGGTCCAGATAGTAATCCTCGTCATAGCTGTCCAAAGCCTTTTTCACTTCATCTGCTTTAAAAAGGAGTTTTTGGTTAGCGATATTGAGTTGCTCTAAGTCACTGATTAACTGGTATTGCTTAGCGATGGTTTCTTGTGGATGAGGATAGTTCGCCTTAAATTGGGCGGAAACCAGATTGCTGTCCGTGGCGACCGTTAATTTGGCCAACTTGGCTTGCGTTTGTGATAATTGCATTTGCGTCTGGTCGAACTTCTTTTGAGTCCGATCATAGTCAGCTTGCAAGCGGGTCAAGTCTTGTTGGGCGATGGCCACTTCACTTTGAGCATGTTTTTGTTCTGTTAAGGCACGTTGAAGTTGGTTTTTTAGATTCTTGATGTCAGTCGACATCACGGTATCTAAGGCCGCCTTTTCACCTTGATTCTTACTGAGATCAGCTTTGGTTTGCATGATTTCTGTTTGTAATTGGGTAATCTTGTCGTTTTTCGTTGCTAACTCAGTTTCCAAGCGGTTAGCGCGATCCTGGGCTTGTATAAGGTCGGTGTGAGCATCGCCAAACTTAAGACTAATCCGGGCCAGAGTTGGCTTATTAGATAAGTCAGCCCAGTCTTTGGTTTTGTGAAGATTGTCCAAGATATTTAACAAGCGTTCGCGTTCGTTTCTTTCGCTAATCAACTTCAAAGCACTAGTAATGAAACTTCCCACAATATCAGGAGTTGCGTATTGGCTGAGATCTGGTAAAGAAGTCTTGAGGGCTTCATCCAATTCTGACACACTGTTGGTTAATTTCAAAGGCGGTTTACCCAGATTTAACATATGGTCGATATAATCATCGAAATCCTTGAGGTTAGTGAAACCAAAGAATAGCTTATTAATGGCGGTTTTATAATCCGCAACTCGGTTGTAAATCGCCTTAATGTGCTGGTTGTTTAACTTGCGAAATTCGGTCCAGTTGGTTTTGAAATTCAAGTCTGTCCCGGCAACACCTGGTTTAAGAATACAACCATAACGGCTGACATTGCCCTCTAAAGTTTTACTGTAAGCGAGGACTAGGGTTTGGAGGCCTGATCATTTTTAAATTCACACCAGGCAAAGGAAGCTTCTCCTGCTTTGGTATAAAAGTCACTATTACGGCCGTTTTTGAGCTGATAGGGACTCATGGTGAAAATAGTGGGAAAGATGGCCTGCATACTGACCGTTTTTCCCGACCCATTTTCACCGGTAAAAACAATTGCTTGGGTGGCAGCATCAAAAACTTCATTGCGGTAGTTGAAGTAATTATAAAACCCAAACTGGTTAACTTTATAATGTGCCATGTACTTCTCCTTGTGATTTTTCCTTGGTAATAAAGCTTGTTAATGAGGTGATTTCATAACCGTGGTCGCGTGGGGTCAACATTCCGTAGTAGGTGAACCAAGTAATAATTTCTTTCACCTTACTCTTCAGGGTAACCTCGGTTTTTAGTCCCGTCGAATTCGCATAGGTCGCTGTAGTTTTGGCTAAATCGAAGAGTTCTAGCGGGCTCCAAAAGCTCTTTTGTGATAGTTGACTTAGCATTTCCACGGCTAAAGTCCCGACGTTTCCTTGGACAGTATTGGGGAAACCACTGCCGGAGTAATCGGCTAAAATAAAGTAATTTTCATAGGCCAATAGGCGCAAACCCGTCTGACTGTCGTAATCGTAAAAGCGTTCGAAACTTTCTTCGAGACTTTTGAGGGTACTACTGTGCATGGTACCTTCATGACGGTAAAAACCATTTAATAGTAATTCTTGACGGGCCTTAACCACCGGACTGTCAGCTGTTAGGACTATTTCTTTTGGAGGAGTTGGATGTTGCACTTTGACATATAAGACGTTTTCTTCACTGGCTTCTTTTTGCATTAAAATTCCGTCTTGGCAAAGTTTGGCGAGTACGTCTTTTAAGTAGGGTTGCAACTGTGCCGAAGCAGAGTTATCTAAACCTTCTTGGGTGAGGACGTATTGTTGTAAGGAAGTGTAAAGAATACTGGCATCATCTGGTAGGGAAGTTAAGCGCGCTAAAACTTCAAAGTAAACCCGGTATAAAAGTGCGGATTTATTACGGGGGCTAGCAATTCCCAAGGGACGTGTGCGCGAGTATTTACGCAGGTGGTAGTTATTATCGAGTTTGAGGCCAAACTTATTTTTGAGATAGATGTCGATTTCCTTAGCATTAAGTTTGATGAGCTCATTAACTTCGCCCCGTAAAAGTAGGGGCATGACTTGACTCCAATCACTGGTCTTCATTAAGTTTCACCTCCAATTGCTGTTTGAATAAGGTTAAAGTTTTAGCTTCAGAGCGAATCACCATGTTTTTGGTTTGATAAGTTTTAATAAGCTGGTAGGCGCCGGTTCGAGCGATTCCGCTTAAAATTTGGCCGTCTTGGTCAAAGTAATAGTGGAAGATGCTTTCGGAAATCAATTTCATCAACCACTCATAGGCATCATTTGGCAGGGTTTCCTTGAGGCCGTGTTCCAAAATGTACTGGCCAAGTTGTTGCTGCCGAACTTTTTCCGCTTCCCGTTGTGCTTGTTGTTGTTTTAGGAGTTCTTTTTCGGTCGCCGATAACTCCATAGAACGCGCCGCCTTGGGTACAGCCTTTTTGCGGGCTTTAGGTTGGAAATCATAGTGGAGACGTTCATCGTTGTCGTCAAATCGCGCGTGCTTGGACATTACCCAGTGGTGAATTACCGGTGTTCCTTCTAATTTGTCAAAACGCAAGGCTAATTCTTCCGGAGTCATATCATCAGTAAACTCATGCGCTAATTGGAGGTACTTTTGGGTATTGGCGACATTACGCGTAATATTACGATTTTGGCGGTTGATATCAATCACCATATCAAACATGAGATTTAACCGCCCCATTAAGCCTGCAAAGAGTCCATTACTACCGGCTTCATCATGGGCAATATCTTCAATTGTGGAAAACATAGTCGCACAAATTTCATCCGCCGTACGGTTAGCGTTTAAAGCCAGGATTTCTTGGGCTAAAGGCTGGTAAAAGCGACTGGCTCCAATGGCCTTTTGACTAGCAGCCAAACGCTTAATAGATGCAATAATCTCAGGAATGGCGTCTTTAACTTGTTCCATAATTTCTTTAATGGTATTGGTTAAACGAATCAAAAGGATATTTAAATCAGCAAAGATTTCCGGATTTTCTGAACTGGTTTGATAAACCCGCAGTTGCATCTGATTGATGTTGGTGGAAAAGTCATTAATCCGATCCTTGAAACGACGGTAAATCCCGTTGTCAAAGCCATAACAGATGTCAAACAACGTGGTTTTCCCTTCAAAAAGCTTTTGCTTGAGCTGACCATTATTGGGATCGTGAGCTAGTTTGGTCAATGTTTCATTTAAGGTATCCGTAGCTTGCATAAACTTGATGGCATCATTAACTTCAATCGATTCTCGAATCTTAGTTTCTAGTTTAGAAATTTGCTCAAAGGCCGTATATAAGGCAACTGATTGGTCGGTCAGCTTGTAAGCTGAAGTTTGCATCGCTTCCTTAATGGAACGGGCCCGGCCTTCAAGATTTGAAGGAATCCGCTCGAGGTTTTTATTGTCATATAACCATTTGATAGCTTTATCGACTTCTTCGTAATCGAGTTCTAAAGTTTCGCTGAGGTTTAAAGGGGTGTATTGAATTAATTGGTGATCATAAAGAAAGCTGACGATTTGTTGGGTAATACCAGGTTTAAAGAGCCAGCGGGCTTGGTCGGTGAATTCTAGGTCTTCATAGAAGTTCATGAATTGCCTCCTCAAAGATTATTTTGCCTTCAGATTGAATCGCAGTTAGCAATGACTGCAAAGCAGGGTGTTGTACTTGTTTAATGTGACGGTCCTTGCTGGGGACGACGGCTTGTTTTTGGTACTTATGGTATGTTTCTAAATCCATATTTTTCAATTTAAGAGCGGGAAAGTCCTGTAAAAGGTTATCAGCGATTTTAAGTCCAGTCTGGTCTAAATCACCAGAATAATAAAGCGTATTGTTCGCTGCTAACAGGCGTGTAATTAACAAGCGACAGGCTAAAGTTGGTTGCCCAGCCGTACAAACAAATTTGCGATCTGGGTAACGTCGTGCCAAAACGGTTGTGACGCCGGAATTTTCATGGAGATAGATGTTTTGGCCTCGTGGTAGATCAACGGTGGTAACATCAGCCAGAGAAATTAAGTCAAAGTTTAGTGGAGAAACGAGAAGGTTCGCCGTACCGACAAAATTAGCTAGTTGATCTTGATAGAGGTTATGGTCATCTAAGCGCGCGTCAGGCCCATATTGCGCTACTAACAGTTTTTCTAAAAAGTTCCTTTCCTTACGTCCATAGTCAAGAGCATGGGGATTACTGAAAATTTTTAAAGCATAAGCTGCCAGTAAGGTTGGCTGGCTAGGGCGAGACCACATTTGTAGGGCACTTCGGTAGAAGTTTGCCTGCTTTTCCCATACTTTAGGGCTGACATCTAAACTTAGGAAAAACTCTTTTTGGGCAGTATCAAGTTGAGTTAGAAAATTAGTAAAAGCTGTTTGCCTCTGTGTGTTAATCTGATCCGCCTGGTCTTTTTGTGAAAGTAATTTCCCATAACGTACTTCTAATTCCGGGAAAATGTCTTCTTTAGCGATACCGAGTTGCTTAAAAATACGCCAGACCTTAACTTGATACGTACCATTCTTTTGGGTTAGTTTGCCCAAAAGACCCAAACGTGAAAGGGCGAGTTCATCTTCAACTTTAACTGTCCAATTTTTAATTTGGCCATGACTGCCCTTTTCTAGGTATAAGTCACGAGTAATTTGCCACCAATCCATCTTAACACCTCCGTACATTTATTATCTATTATAGCATTTTAATATAGCACTTTAACGTAGTCATTGGAGAAACAATATAAATAACAGTAAAAAACCATCGCTTAAAAGTTTTGAGCGATGGTTAGGTAATTTTTATTCAGAAGCTCCTGAAGTGCCATCTAGGATAGTTTGCGCACTGGCGTGACCGGCAATCACCCCGGAACCGATACAAAGGCCATAGCAAAAGCCCGGGATATCGTAGTAAGGTGAGTACATCAAAGAACCATTGTCGGTGCCAACAACGTATAGACCAGGAATCGTTTGGCCGTGCGTATCAAAGGCTTGACAGTTAGCGTCAGTTTTAATACCACCCATGGTTGACCAGGCAGACACTTCATTTTCAATTGCGTAAAATGGACCTTGGGAGACAGAGGTCAGGTACCAAGGGTTAGTAGCAAAATCTTCGTCGACACCCGTTTGACAGAAGCCGTTGTAGCGATTGACGTTTTCCACTAAGTGGGTTAGTCCCGTTTTAGCTTGTAATTCTACTAGGGTGTCGGCCTTAGTAATCCAACCTTCACGTAGACCTTCCTCGAGGTCTTGGTCGAGGCTAGCTAAAGGTCCACGTTGCTTGTAATAGTTACCGATAAACCAGTTCTCGTGGTTAGCTCCTCGCGCGGTCATGTAGGTATAAAGGCCTTGGTCTCGCATGGCATCAACATAGGCTTGGTCAACAATAGCGTAGTAAGGACTATTGCGCAAGGTAGGTTCCTCACCATAAGACATCGGATAGTCACACATGAGACCTTCGTTCATGAAACGTTGGCCGTGGCTATTGACTAAAAGATTACCGTAAACTCCGAATTTGAAAGCTAGGTTTTGGTCGAATTTATCCTGAGTGGCTGGCCGGGAAGCTTTTTGGTTGGTGCCACCGTATTCGCTACCACAGTAACCAAAAGTCTTATCGAGACTGGCACCGATAGCTTGAGCCATTTTAATCCCATCCCCAGTGGCCAGCGATTTACCTCCGGCAGCCGCATTCACGCGACTGGTCCCAAGGTGGGCTTGTAACATTTCTTTGTTACCCAGGTAGCCACCGGCCGCTACAATTACGGCTTGGGCTTGAATGGTAACCTGGGCACCATCATGACTTTGGGCTACAACCCCCGTAACTTTACGCCCGTGGGTTAGTAACTGTATGGCCGTTGTTTGATAAAGAACTTGGACGCCGTATTCTTTATAGGCTGCTTGCCAAAGTTTCACCCGTTGGTCAACTGGAGTCATAATTAGGTGGAAACCACCTTTTGGCCCTGTAAAAGGCGTCTTAAAGCGGAAATCAGCTTCTTCAAAGCGATAACCGATTTCCATGAGGTTTTCTACGGCTTCACTGGAGTGATCTAGGTAATTCTTAATTAACAAGGAATTAGGTGTCCAGTGCGTGTAGGTCATGACATGGTTAAAAACCTCGTTAGCTGTTAAAGTTGTACCTTTTTGGTGCAATACCGGTGTATCAACGGCGAAAGGTCCGGAAACCTTAACTCCGTTGACGGCAGCAAGGGTGGATGCTTTTTCGAGCACAACCACCTGGGCACCATCCTTAGCGGCGGTGAGGGCGGCCATAAAACCAGCACCCCCTGAACCAATCACAACCACATCAGCCTTGAGTTGGCGGTCCTCCGCTGGAGCTTTCGCTACTAGTGGCTGGTTTAAGAGTTCTTGGGCATCACTACCGGCTTGATTAACAACTTCTTCTAAACCTTCAATCACCGCATGGGAAAGTTTCGAAGCTCCAGAAATAGCGTCCACTTGAAGGGATTGGTTGGCAATAATCTCCGGTAACATTCGGTCCTTGAGTTCAGTGATAAAAGCTTCAGTTTCGTTTTCACTGAGAACGTCAATTTTAACAATCTTGTCTCGGGTCAAAGTAACTTCTAGAGTCACATCGGAATGGTGACCGCGCACGGTTACTTGGTATTTTCCATCTTTGTACATTCAAATCACCTCAAAGGATATTATATCACGTATAAAAACGATTACAAAAGATTACTTACAACTATAAATATCATGCAGAACATTGGAATTTATAGCAAAGGAATTACACTGATTTTCCCTAGCAATAACTAAAAAACCGCTCAATTGAGCGGTTTTGTGGAGTCATTAAAATTTATTCTTCAAAAAAGCGAGCACAAAAGGCAGCTAAGACCGCCCCGATTTCTGGTGCAATCAAGTAAACCCAGAAGTGCTTCAACGCGCTCCCTCCGGCAAAGATGGCAGGACCAAAGGAACGTGCGGGATTCAAGGAAGCCCCGGTTAAGTTAATTGCGAAAACAATTAACATGGCTAAGGCTAAACCAATCACTAGGCCGGCTAAATCAGGGTTACCAAAGCGGTCTGAGGTTACCAAGAGAATAATCGTCACGAATAAGAAGGTGGCTAAAATTTCTACAATTAAGGCGGTAAAAGGTGAAATCTTGGTAAAGTCGGTTTGACCTAAAGCGTTGCTAGCCAAGCCCATCGATTTAACAAAGTAAAGCACAAAAGCTGAACCCGCCGTTGCCCCCAAGAATTGGGCAATAATGTAACCTAAGGCGTCTTTGGCATCAATCTTACGGTTGATAAGCATGGCAGTCGTTACGGCAGGGTTAAAGTGTCCCCCAGAAATTGCCCCAAAAGAGTAGGCAGAAATTGTTACAGCTAAACCGAAAGCAAAGGCAATGGTTAAGACATTCCCCTTGGCGATAACAACACTAGCAGTCCCTAACATAATTAAAATTAACGTTCCGAAAAATTCGGCAAGATACTTTTTCATTGACATAAAAAATTCCCCCTTATAAATAATTTTCTTGCACTTTAAGCATAGCGAGCCAAGATTAAGAAAAACTATTAAAAACATAAAAATCCGTGTAAAATTTAGCAATTTTTATTTAAGCTTTAATTAGTAGGTTTTCGGGGCTGACTAGTTTAGTTTGTTTGATAAAAATTTGGCGGGCCAAGAAACCTAAAACAATTGGCATTACAAGGAATAAGATGATTAAAAGTATCATGCTCCCGCACTTTGGTTAGTTTCATTCCAGGCGGCCAAAGGTCCAATCAAGCCACTGAAACCAAATCCAGCACTCATTGGCGTACCCTTGATGTTGAAGATGGCTCCAATCGCCCCAGCAATAGCGGCATTAACCATTACGGGGATAAATAATTTAGGCTTTTCTAACATGTTGGCCATTTGAATTTTAGGTGTTCCGATGAAGTGGGCTAAAGTTGTCCCAAGGCTATTAACGGATGCCCCCATGATGGCCAAGGTAAAACTACCAGCAACAATCCCTAGGTTAGCGGAGCCCGAGGCAATTCCAGAAAGTGAAATCGCTGTGGCAATTCCCACCGAACTAATGGGTGACACAATTAAAACGGCGAAAACCAAGCCATTAAGGCTCCCATTAAAATAGGTTGTAAGACTGTGAGGTGCATAATCACTGCCCCAATAAAGGTCGTGACTTGACGAACGTATGGCAAAGTGAGCATTCCTAAGCCACCAGCAATCAAGATAACTAAAACAGGCACTAAGAGCACGGTGTAGTTTTTCAACTTGTCCCCAATGAATTGGGCAACTAAAACCCCAATGACAATCGTAACTGTGATGTTGATAACATCTCCGGTCCCAGAAAGTAAAAAACCTTTGGCAGTGGGCGTTACAACGCCAGCACCTAAAGTAGCAGCTGCTGCCAGCGAACCTGTTTGAATTAGGTTAAATTTGAAGGCCGTCCCGACACAGAAAGCCGCCACGGCAGCTAAGAGACACATAGTAAAGTTAGTCATGGCCGTGATGGTCGTGGCGGTGCTTGTAAAAGCGGGAAAAGCACTGCTGAGGGCCTTCATCAGTTGTCCCAAGAGGGCGGACGGGATTAGGGTAATGACAACCCCGGTGGAGAGCCCGTTTAAAACGTTCATGGTAAATTCTTTAGCTTTCATAGAAATCCTCCTTGATAGTACAAAAAGAGCCTAGGTGTTTTGCACCTAGGCTCGGTTTAATTTCGTTTGGTTAAGCCTAGGTCTTATCAATCCTGACAAGACCTAGAACTTCTAAATCTAAATCCTTGACAGGTGTAAAGTCTGGAAACGAGATTTACACCTGCATGCAAGTATAAACCTCTACTTAAAAAAGAAATAGAAGCCACGATAGTTCTTAAATTGTTGTGATGTCATTTGGTTTTTCATAGCAATTTCCTTCCTTTCGTGCTTGCATGTATTACTTGTTGACCTTAGGATAACGAAGATAAGATTAAAAGTCAAGGATAAAATTAGATTTTTTTCATTTAAAATACACCTTAGTGATTTCACCGCTGTTAAATTCTAATATTTTCTCATCCTCTGTTACTAATTGGAGGCTACCATCATCACTAATCCCGCTAACTTGGCCGTGGAAACTTTCTGTTCCACGTTGCAAGGTTACTTGTCGCCCCAGTAGAAAGGATTTTTGCCGGTATTCTGCGAGCAAGTTGGGAGATTGATATTCACGATAGTGGTCAATAATTTCGGTAAAGAGGGCCACCATTAGTTGATTACGATTATAAAAAGGTTCGTCACTGATAGCTTGGGCGGTTGCTTGGAGACTCTCAGGAAAATCAGCCGGACTAAGGTTAAGTCCCACACCGACAATAAAGTGGGCTAGAGACTGGGTTTCTAGATCCAAGTTGGCCTCAGTTATAATACCAGCTACCTTTTTTTGCCCTAGATAAATGTCGTTAACCCATTTAAGCTTGAAGTCTTTGTCTGGGAAAAATCTTTCTAAAACCCGACTCACTAAAACGGCAATACTGGTAGTTAAGAGTCCAACTTGGGACAAATCTTGACTCGGATTAGGCAAAATCAAAGAAAAGTAGAGTCCAGTTTGGCTAGGTGAATAAAAATCACGTCCGCGACGCCCGTAACCGGCACTCTGTTGGTTAGCAACGAATAAATATGGTTTGTTTACAGTGTGTTGATTAAGATAGTTCTTTGCTTGAATTTGCGTGGAATCCGTCATTTCAAAAACTTTAATTTGTTCAGAATAAGCAAAACCACTATAAAAGTTCAAACTATCCAAGTCAAGGTTAGGGTTCCCCAAGTAACGATAACCCTGATTTTTGCGACTTTCGATTTGGTGACCCGCTTTTTTCAAAGCTTGGATAGCCTTCCAGACCGATTCACGGCTAACCTGGATTTCCTGCGCTAATTTATCACCAGAAAACCAAGTTTCTGGTTGCGCTAGTAATTGGAATAAGACAGCTTGTTTGGTAGTCATATTATTTTACCTCCAGATAACAGGTTTGAGTTTGTGGGCAATCAAACTGGCTAGCAAGGCTTTAATGGTATCGCCGGGGATAAAGATTAGATTGGAAGCTAAAGCCACGCCTAAGTTCAGATGAGATTGGTAAGCAAGCCAGAGACTGCCGCAAATGTCAGCGAAAAGGACGCCCCAAAGCCAGGTCCCAATAAAGGTTAGCCAAAAGCTAGTTTTTTGTCGGGTAAACCAGCCGATAAAAATCGGCACTAGCAACCAACTAAGAATATAACCCCCAGTTGGTCCTACAAGAGTGGCCATCCCGCCATTTCCTCCAGATAAGAAAGGAAAACCTAATGCGACCAATAAGACAAAAGTCACGGTTGCCAAACTTCCATAACGTGGTCCTAGTAAGAGCCCTGCCAACATGATACCCATATTTTGAAAGATAATTGGAACAGGAATAATCCCTAAAGGAATGCCTGGAAGAAGTCCAAGAACAATAATAATGGCGACCAAAAGGGCCGCTAGAATAAGCTTTTTTAAATTATTTCGGCTAGTCATCATATTCCTCCGCATTTTTACTTTTATTATAAGCGTAGTAACCCTCTAAATCAAGATGGGGTTACTATTGATGTGATATAATAAAAAGCGATGAAAGAAGGGGAAAATATGCTCGAAGAAGAAATTTTTAAACGCAAACTTGCTGAACCTGCCAAATTGGAAGCCTATGGTTTTCGAAAGGAAGGCGACAGTTATCACTATCAAGTTGACTTCTTAGCGGGACAGTTTCAAGCCCAAATTACAGTGCAAGGAAACCAGGTTAAGGGTGAAGTTTATGACAATGATAACCATGAACCTATCTTTTGCTACGAGCGGAAGGTCAGCACGGGGCTTACGTGAGTTCCGTGCGGGCAGCTTATGGTGAAATTTTGGCAGAGGTAGCGACGCAATGTTTTCGTGAAGAACCTTTTTTAACGCCGCAAGCTAACCGCCTTAGTCAACTGGTCGCGAGGACTTTTCACGAAAAAGCAGACTATCCTTTCAAGAAGTTACCTACTTATGGTGTTTTTCGTAATGCTGATAGCAATAAATGGTATGGCTTGGTGATGAACATCGACAAAGCGCTGATCACCAAGGAAAAATCAGATGCGGGTCAGGAAGTCGAAATTCTCAACCTTAAAATCAAAGAAGCTAAACGCCCTAAACTATTGGCCCAAGCTGGGATTTATCCTGCCTACCATATGAATCGGGCTAACTGGGTTAGTATTATGCTTGATGAACGGGTCAGTGATGACGAGATTTTAGAGCTATTAACAGAAAGCCGCGCCTTTACCAACCAAGGCGGTCGCCCCCTTAATCAACCAATTGCTTGGATTGAACCGGCTAATCCTAAGTATTATGACGTTGCCGCAGCTTTTGCGAAAAAGCGAGAAATTTTCTGGAAGCAAAATACCAAAGTCTTGGCTGGCGATACAGTCTATATCTATCTGACCGCACCGGTGAAAGCTTTATGTTATAAGTGCTTGGTTTTAGAAGCGGGGATTGAATCTGAAGAAGTTGCACCCAAAAAGTTAATGCACCTGCAATTGGTCCAAGAATATCCGGCAACTTTTTGTCCTTTTAACAAACTGAAAGAACTAGGTGTCAAAGCCGTTCGTGGGGCACGTAAGACCACTCAGGAGCTTGATGACTACTTAGCACATTATTCCTAATAGCTTAATGCTTTTTGATGTGAAGAAAATTGCAAAACACTTGTCTTTTTGAGAAAATAATGTAAAATTAATTAGAAATATTAATTTAGAAAGAAGATGACCTCTATGCCAATTACGGTCGAAAAAAAGTTAGCCGCAATCGATATCTTACGTAAGGAAAATATTTTTGTGATGGACGACATGCGGGCCATGCGCCAAGATATTCGTCCTTTATCGATGTTAGTAGTTAACTTGATGCCGAAAAAGGCCAATACTGAGGTCCACATTCTCCGGCACCTTGCTAATACACCTCTCCAACTAAAAGTTGACTTCCTTTACATGGCTGATCATGAAGCTAAGAACACAGCCATGACTTATTTGGAAAACTTCTATAAAACTTTTGAAGATGTTAAAGATAGTTTTTATGATGGGATGATTGTTACTGGGCCCAGTGGAGACACTTGAATATGAGGACGTTGATTATTGGGAAGAGATTAGTCGTTTGTTTGATTGGTCAAAAACGCACGTCTTCTCAACCATGCACCTTTGTTGGGGGGCCCAAGCTGGACTTTATTATCGTTACGGGATTCAAAAGTATCTTCTCCCTAAAAAACTTTCTGGAATTTACTCTCAAAAAGTTATGCTTCGCGAAAATCCTTTGATGCGTGGATTTGATGATGAATTTAAGGCGCCACATTCACGTTATACTGAGGTTACAGCCTCAGAGGTTTTAGAGAAAAGTCCACTCAATATCCTCGCTGCAGGACCGGAAGTGGGACTTTCTATTTTAGCCAGCGATGATTTACGTCAGGTTTACAATTTTGGGCACCTGGAATACACACGCAACACTTTGGCTGAGGAGTACGAGCGAGATGTTAAGGCTGGCAAAAATCCCGCTTTACCAGTTAATTACTATCCAGATGATAATCCCCAAAATGCTCCTAAGAAGACCTGGAGTTTAGCTGCTTCTGTCTTCTTTAGTAATTGGGTCAACGCCGTCTATCAAGAAACGCCATATGATTTAACGGAATTAAGCAAATAAGTGGGTCTTGTGGCTACGTCATCAATACAATTTTTGGTTTGACGTAACGTTATAAATTATGAGAAAATGGGCTAGATAGATAGTAGTAAAGGAGAAATTTTCATGGGTGAGCAGAAAAGAAAAATTTTTAAAAATTAAATACGTAAAATTTGGAGCTGACCAAATTTGGTTATCTCACAAAGCTTATGTTTATAAATACGATTCAAAATATGCTAAAAAAGGGCGTTATGCGTTGGTAAAATCCGTGGATAATACCGTATCTGAAGAACCATCTTGGCAAATTGCGGTTATTACCGACTTGATGCCAAATGCTAAGCGGCTAATGAACGCCTTTTCTTAGAAAACATCACAGCCATGGATTCTTCACTATTAGGTACCACACCTAATAAACCAAAAACCTTTGCGGAAGTTCCAGAGTTGATGCAAATTAATGCTCACTTCAACAATTTTGTGGCACAAAAGAAGGCTGAAGAAAACAAATAAAGTTCTAAAAATCATCACTATGAGTGGTGATTTTTTTAACGCCAACAGTAAGACAGTGTTAAAAATAGGTTGGAAGCTCACAATATTAACTCTCAAGATGCACCTATAGATCTTATAATTTTACCTAGAGTACACTCAAGGTAGTACAATAAGATATTGAGGAGGGATTTAACATGTCTACATTAACTATTACTCAAATGGCTGAAAAATACAACCTAAAACCTGATACATTACGTTACTATGAGCGTATTGGCTTAATTCCTGCGGTTCCTCGTCAAAAAAATGGTAATCGCTACTATAATGAGGGTTTACAGGGGTGGATTGAAATGCTTGTCTGTCTTCGTCATTCAGATGTTCCGATTGAAAAATTGGTTGACTATGTACAAATGTTAAGCCAAGGCGAGGAGACTTTATCTGCACGTCAACATTTATTGGAAGAACAGTTGGATGAATTATTATTGAAACAAAAAAATTTGCAACGTTCGATTGACCGATTAGAACATAAAATTTCACTTTATAAAAGTGGTGAAATTAAAAATGATAAAAGCTATTTTGAGGAATATAAAATTTCAGAAGACTAAACAAAGCCACTACGTTCGATAATTTTTTGAGCGTGGTGACTTTGTTTACTAGGTTAAAGCATTAAGATTAGCTTTAAAGCTCATAACTTGATAGGAAGCATCGTTGGGATAAAAGACATCTTGACTGATAATTTGGTCAAGTTCTTGGCGACTATCGACTTGTGCGATAATAATACCGGCGTGATCAATCTCCGTGCGCGGTCCAACGAGTAAAAATTTACCTTGATCAAAGTATTGCTTGAACCAAGCGCGGTGAGCAGTTATTTCTTTTTCGGTAATATTAGTTGCGGTTAGTTTAATATCAATAACGAACATTATTCAAAATCTCCCAATTCTTCTAACTATCGCTAGTTAAATAGGTAGCGTAAGCGTTGGCCTGTTGTTGTAATACTTCATTTGAAATTGAAGAAGCACCAACCGTGATGAAAGGCTTGATAAATTTAGTGCCGATTAAACGACTAGTGGCTTGGAAAGGACGTAAAAGTTCGGTAACATGGTATTTAGCAAAATTGTCACGATCATAGTTATCAGCTCCAGGCGAAACAGCAATGATTAGTTCTTTACCGTGTAAAGCATTTCCTGTTGAGCCATAAGCCCAACCATATTCCAAAACCATGTCTTCCCATTGTTTGAGCAAAGCTGGTGAGCTATACCAGTACATAGGAAATTGTAGAACAATTCGGTCGCTGGCTTCAAGAATAGCCTGTTCAGTTGCAACGTCAATGTTAAAGTCTGGATAAAGCTGATACATATTACGTACTTCAATTTCTTCAGGTAAAGCTTCAGCTAAAGTAGCATTAACTTTAGAGTTAGCTAAATTAGGGTGGAAAAGTAAAACAGTTGTTTTCATGGTTAAATCCTCCAAATAAATTC
>NZ_BAMI01000038.1 GCF_000615765.1 Ligilactobacillus equi DSM 15833 = JCM 10991
TAGGGTGGATCAAAAGGGCTTACCTAAAAGTAAACGATATGGGATTGGTGAGCTTCTGAGAATGGTTGACTTAAAGCGCGCAACTTACTACGATGAACGTAAGCGCATTGCCAACAAACTTGACAAGTACGCAGATATCAAGATAATAATCAAGGAAATTGGTAAGGTGGCTCAAAATCTACTGAATCAAACATTTGATGCCACTATTCCCTACACCGTCCTTCATACTGACGTTTCACAGATACGTTTAGGCAGTTCTACTTGGACCTATATGTCAATCATCTTGGACCAGGCTCTAAAGAGGTTTTAGCTGCTTCTATCAGCCAAAGTCCAAATAAACTGCTGATTATGGACACGTTAAAACAACTTGAAGACAAACTTCCTGAAGGTGTTAATCCCATTATTCACTCTGACCAAGGTTGGTACTATCAATTGGACTACTATCGTGAAAAGAGTGATTCATTGGGTTCAATCCAAAGTATGTCCCGCAAGGGAAATTGTTTAGATAATGCCCCTATGGAGAGTTTTTTCCACCTTCTCAAAATCGAATCGCTACCTGAAATCAAGAGCTGTAAGGACATAGCCGAGTTCACATGGCTCTTCAGAAAGTACATCAATTGGTATAATAACGACCAAATTTCGAACAAAACAAAAATATGAGCCCAGTTGATTACCGGATTCATGTCTTAGCTACTTAAAATATATTTTGTTTTTGTCTAACTTTTTTGTTGCACTTCACTATCCCTCCATGGGGTTTAACCCATGGAGGGATAGCCCCGTGGTCATTGAATTTACAAAGCTTAAAAGAACAAAAGGTCCACTGCCAAAAAGAGCGGTGGACCTTATTTAAAATTAAATTTTTTGAGTAGATTTTCTGAGAATTAATTTTGGTTCGTATTTTTTAGAACTAAACTCTCCGTTGTTAATTAAAGCTAGAATACCTTTACCTGCTGCTTGTCCAATATTACGTGTTGGATAAGCAATAGTAGTTAATGGTGGTGTTAAATATTGTGCCATAGCGTAATTGTCAAAGCCAACAATGGAAATATCATCTGGTATATGATAACCATTTTTTTTGAGATAGTCCGTGAGCCAAATTGCTAGTTGATCATTGTAACAAACGATAGCTGTTGGCGGAATGGGACTCTTAAGATAGATTTCGACTTTTTGGGCAATAATATTAAAATCATCGTGAGGACTGTACATTATCACATCACAATTAGAATTATCAATCTTTTTTTCTTGAAAAGCCTTCATAAAACCACGCATACGGTTGACGCCTTGTAAATCATTGGTTTGAAAAACTCCTAATATTTGTTGGTGACCCAACTCTAAAAGGTGTGACGTTAAGTGGTTTTCTCCTTGCAAGTCATTAATTGAAACACAAGGAAAATCAAGGGATTCATAGACAGCATTTAAGAAGACAATGGGTATTTCTTTCTTCTTAATAATGTTAAAAATATCCATATTAGGGCTGGTCAAAGAAGATTGGCTTGGCTCGATAATAATGCCAGCAACTTGTGAATCTAGCATATTAATTAAGCTTTGGCGTTCTCGAGTAGGATCATTATGAGTATTACTAAGTAGTAAAGAGTAGCCGTGTGCCGTCAAAATATTGTCAATCTCGTCAATAATTTGCGGAAATATGTAGGAAGCAATATGGGTGCAAATAATTCCAATGGTCTTATTACTAGTATTTTTAGTCCATTTCTTAGTAAGTGATTGGACAAACATACCGGATCCTTGGACACGATAGATTAAGTGTTCACGCTCAAGTTCTCCTAAAGCACGACGAATTGAATAGCGTGAAATTTTAAATTGTTCAATTAATTCATTTTCAGTGGGAAGCTTTTCTTCTGCCTGGTATTTTCCAAAGAGAATTTTATTTTTAATACTTTCCTTAACTTTTAGATAATCATTTTTCATAAAATATTCCCTCCGTGTAAATATTTCATTAATTAAATTCAACTATATTTTTGGCTGAAAGTCTAGTAGAAAATGATTTTTATTCGAATAACTTAAAGCTACAAATTGTTGATAAAAAAATAAATAAAATTTTCACAAATTATAATCATTGATTTGTAGATGTTTATATACAATTTTTTATTCGAATGAATTTTTTGTTATGTTGAATTATACGAACAAATATTATATGATGTGAATGTAAAAAGAAATCGTTTTCGTAAAGAAGGTGTTTTACTTGGATATTAAGAAAGCTTCTCAAATCATTCAAAATGGCAAAACTGCTTTAGGAATTGAACTAGGTTCAACCCAAGTTAAGGCGGTTTTGATTGGACCAGATTTTGAAGTTTTAGCTTCAGGGTCTAATGTTTGGGAAAATAAATATGAAAATCACATTTGGACATATAGCGAAGAAGATATTTGGAACGGTGTTCAAAAGAGTTACGCACAATTAGCTGCGCAAGTTTTTTCAAGTTACCATGTAAGTTTAGAAAAAGTTGGTTCTATCGGAATTAGTGCTATGATGCACGGCTATCTGGCTTTTGATAAAAATCAAAAACTTTTAACGCCATTTAGAACTTGGCGCAATAATATTACTAGACAGGCAGCTGAAGAATTAACGGAATTATTCAATTTCAACATACCTCAACGCTGGTCAATTGCTCATCTTTACCAAGCTATATTAAATGGTGAAGAACACGTAGCACAGATTGACTATTTAACCACTTTAGCAGGATATGTTCACTGGAAGTTAAGTGGTGAACGTGTCTTAGGTGTGGGGGATGCCTCCGGGATGTTCCCAATTGATAAACATAGAAATTATCGTCAAGATTTGTTAACTAAGTTTTCTAATCAGAAAAATGTAAAGGCTTACTCTTGGAAGATAGAAGATATTCTGCCAGAAGTTAAGGTTGCCGGTCAAATGGCTGGTAGCTTGACATCTGAAGGGGCTAAGTTACTTGATCCAACTGGTAACTTGCTAGCCGGTAGCCTAATGGCGCCACCGGAAGGTGATGCTGGTACTGGGATGATTTCTACTAATAGCGTGCGTAAGAAGACCGGTAACATTTCCGTGGGGACTTCCGCTTTTGCTATGGTGGTTTTAGAAAAAGAACTTCAAAGTGTGCACCGTGATATTGATGTGGTTACAACTCCAGATGGAGAAGCAGTTGCTATGGTTCACGCCAATAATTGTTCTTCTGATATCAATGCCTGGGCGGGTCTATTTAAAGAATTTGCGGGTCGCTTAGGAATCAATGTTTCAGGAGACACACTTTATGAAACGCTCTTCTTAGATGCGCTTAAGTCACAACCGGATGCGGGGGGGTTGGTCAACTACAGCTACCTTTCTGGGGAGAATATTACTGATGTTCAAGCTGGACGACCATTGTTCGTAAGAACACCAAATAGTCACTTTACCTTGGCTAACTTCATGGTTTCTCAATTATATGCAGCATTTGCACCACTACAAATTGGGATGGAAACTTTGATCAAAGAAGAAGGTATCCAAACTGAAGTGATGATTGCTCAAGGTGGCCTGTTCAAAACACCAGTTGTAGGTCAACAAGTCTTAGCGAACGCCTTAAATGTACCAATTACAATCATGAATAATGCCAGTGTTGGTGGACCATGGGGAATGGCGGTCTTAGCGCTTTACCTCACTGATAAGAATGAGTTAAGCTTACCAGATTACTTAGATACCAGGGTCTTTACTCAAAGCGAAAGTATGACCTTGGCCCCTGAAGAAGCTGGGGTGGCAGGTTACCGTATCTTTATTGAAAATTACCAGGCTGGGTTAGAAGTTGAACGTTTGGCCGAAAAAATTAATTACGAAGGGTGAGAAGATGTTAGAAAATTTAAAAAAAGAAGTCTACGAGGCCAATATGATGTTGCCTAAGTTAGACTTAGTTACCTTTACTTGGGGAAACGTTTCCGGGATTGACCGTGAAAAAGGTCTCTTCGTTATTAAGCCATCTGGGGTTGATTACGAAGACTTAAAACCAGAAGATCTCGTAGTGGTAAATCTAAAGGGAGAAGTTGTTGAAGGAGATTATAATCCTTCTTCTGATACACCAACGCATACTTACCTTTACAATCATTTTCCTAGGATTGGGGGGATTGTGCACACCCACTCACCATGGGCGGTTTCCTTTGCTGCAGCCAAAATGGATATTCCAGCGATGAATACTACCCATGCTGATACCTTCTATACCGACATTCCGGCAGCTGATGCCTTAACTAAGGAAGAAATCGAAGAAGATTATGAAGGTAATACAGGTAAAACTATTGTGAGAACCTTTGAAAAGCGGGGCTTGGATTATGAAGCAACGCCAGGGACTTTGGTTTCCCAACATGGTCCCTTTACTTGGGGAGCTACCCCAGCCAAGGCGGTCTACAATGCGAAAGTATTGGAAGTTGTTGCAGAGGAAGATTTTCACACGATGCAAATGACCATGGCAGATTCAACTTTACCACAGTTTTTATTAGACAAGCACTACTTCCGTAAGCACGGAGCTAATGCATACTATGGACAAAATAACGCTAAATCACAAAGTCATGCCAAGCATGAAGAAAATTAGGAGGAATTTAAGATGTTAAAGATTCAAGATTACGAATTTTGGTTTGTTGCAGGAAGTCAATTTTTATACGGGGAAGAACAACTCCGTAATGTAGCTAATGATACTGAAAAAATTGTAGCATCCTTAAATGAAAGCGGTAAATTACCATATAAGGTTGTTTTCAAAGGTGTTATGAAGACTGCTGAAGAAATTACTGCTTTCATGAAAGAAGCTAACTATCGCGATGAAGTTGCTGGGGTAATGACTTGGATGCACACTTTCTCACCCGCTAAAAATTGGATTCGTGGGACTAAATTACTCCAAAAGCCATTACTTCACTTGGCAACCCAATTTTTAAACAACATTCCTTACGATACCATTGATTTTGATTACATGAACTTGAATCAATCAGCTCACGGTGACCGTGAATATGGTTACATCAATGCGCGTTTGAAGAAGAATAATAAGGTTGTTTACGGTCACTGGGCAGATGAAGAAGTACAAGCAGAAATTGCTAGCTGGGAAAATGTTGCCGTAGCCTACAATGAATCATTTAAGGTAAAGGTAGCTCGTTTTGGTGACAACATGCGTAATGTAGCCGTGACTGAAGGCGACAAGGTTGAAGCACAAATCAAGTTAGGTTGGACAGTTGATTACTACGGAATTGGTGACTTAGTTGAAGAAATTAATAAAGTAACTGATGAAGAAGTACAAGCTGAGTACGATGATTTAGCAAGTCGTTACGAATTAGTTCAAGGTAACAACAGTGAAGAACACTACCAACACTCAGTACGGGAACAATTGAAGCAATACATTGCTTTGAAACGTTTCTTAGACCGTGGTAACTACACTGCCTTTACTTCAAACTTCGAAGATCTTTGGGGCATGGATCAATTACCAGGTTTAGCTGCTCAATTGTTAATGCGTGATGGTTATGGATTTGCTGGTGAAGGTGACTGGAAGACAGCTGCCCTTGACCGTGTGCTTAAAATCATGACCCACAACAAACAAACTGTCTTCATGGAAGACTACACATTAGATTTACGTCCAGGTCATGAAGCTATCTTAGGTTCACACATGCTTGAAGTTGATCCAACCATTGCTTCTGATAAACCACGGGTTGAAGTTCACCCATTGGATATTGGTGGTAAGACTGACCCAGCACGTTTGGTCTTCTCTGGCTCAGAAGGCGACGGAATTGACGTTACTCTTTCTGACTTCCGTGATGGCTTCAAGTTCATCTCATACGAAGTTGAAGGTCACAAGCCAGAAAAAGAAACACCATACTTACCAGTTGCTAAACAAATGTGGACACCTAAGGCGGGATTGAAGAAAGGCTCCGTTGCATGGATTCAAAATGGTGGTGGTCACCACACTGTCTTCTCATTAGCTGCAACAAATGAACAAATTGCCGATTTGGCAAAGATGTACGACATTGAATTAGTTGAAATTGACTAAATTATTATAATTGGAGGAATTATTTATGAGTAAAGAATTAAGCTACACTGCCCCCCTAATTATTCAACGTGCCGATCCATTTATTTACAAGCACACTGATGGTTACTACTACTTTACAGCATCAGTACCAGCTTACAATCGAATTGAAATCCGAAAGGCTCGTACCTTAGAAGGTTTAGCACATGCTGCACCAAGGACAGTTTGGAGAAAGCATGAATCAGGTACTGGTGAAATGAGCGAATTAATCTGGGCACCAGAACTTCACTATATTAAAGGTAAGTGGTATGTTTACTTTGCCGCATCACACACCACAGAATTTGACGAAAATGGAATGTTCCAACATCGTATGTTCTGCATTGAATGCGCAAACGAAGACCCTATGGCTGGTGAAGAATACTGGGAAGAAAAAGGTCGTGTTGTGACCCCTATGGATACGTTCTCTCTAGATGCCACCACGTTTGAACACAATGGTGATTTATACTACGTTTGGGCGCAAAAGGATAAAGAAATTAAGGGTAACTCTAATTTATACATCGCTAAGATGGAAAATCCTTGGACGATTTCAACGGAACCAGTCATGTTAACTAAACCAGAATATGACTGGGAAACCAAAATTTTTTGGGTAAATGAAGGTCCCGCAGTTCTCCATCGGAATGGTCGTTTCTTCTTAACTTACTCAGCCAGTGCCACTGATGAAAATTACGCGATGGGAATGTTAACCGTGCGTGATGATGTTGACCTATTAGATGCATCTAACTGGGAAAAATCACCAACTCCAGTTTTCGAAAGTGATCTCGAACACAATCAATTTGGTCCTGGTCACAATTCCTTCACTGTGGCGGAAGATGGTGAAACTGATTTAATGGTTTACCACTGTCGTGATTATACAGAAATTAAAGGTGATCCTTTGTACGATCCTAACCGTCATACCTTAGTTAAACCGTTTACTTGGAATGAAGATGGTACCCCTAATTTTGGGAAGCCAATTCCTTACAGTTATGACTAAATGAGATTAATGGAGGAATTTAATTATGAAAAAGAATAATGAAACGAAACATTTTTGGGGTTTCCCTGTAACACACTTTTCTTACTTCTTTACTTGGGCAATAGTTTTTGGTTATTTAACACTCTGGCTAGAACAAGAAGCAGGTTTTAACGGAGTTCAAGCAGGTTTGGTGTTCTCCATGATGTCAGGAATTTCCCTAATTTTCCAACCTATTTTTGGGGTAATTTCAGATAGGTTAGTCATGAAGAAAACCCTGATTATCACAATCGCTGTAGGGATGATTTTAGTTGGACCATATTTCCAATGGGTATTTAAGCCACTACTAGCTATGGGACCTACAACAGTAGCCATTATAACAGGGATTTACATGAGTTTTATTTTAAACGGTGGGGTTTCTGTAGTTGAACAATATGTACAACGTGCTAGTTTGACAAATAACTTTGAATTCGGTCACTCGCGGATGGGAGGATCATTAGCGGGAGCAACTGCTGCGTTGGTTGGAGGTCGTCTCTTCTTATGGAACCCTAATTCAATTTTTTGGGCATGTACTACAGCGGCGATTTTACTTACATGTACTTTGATTTTTAGTGATAAAATCAATTTAGACAACTTGGCTGCTGCTGGTGGTGAAGATACTTCAAATAAATTGGATCTAAAGCAAATGAGTTCCATTTTTAAATTACGTAATTTTTGGATTTTATCATTGTTCTATATTGGTACTTCTGCAGTCTACGATGTATTTGATCAACAATTTATTATCTTTTTTAAATCATTTTTTGACAACGCTTCCCAAGGGACGATTGCTTATAGTTACATGACATCTAGCCAAACGGCTTTAGAGTTTTTATTAATGATTCCAATGCCATGGTTAATTAATAAAATTGGTTCACGTAACGGTTTGATTATCTACGGTGTTATTTTAGCAATTCGGATTTTAGGTTCTGCCTTAGTTCCGAACTTGACATTAATCGTCATCTTTAGACTTTTGGCAGGGTTAGAAATGCCAATCCTCCTGGTTTCAATTATGAAGTATATTGCCGGAGCTTTTGATTTACGGTTATATGCTACTGTTTATGCATTGTCATCTAACTTTGCTAAACAGTTATCGGTTTTCTTCTTTTCATCCTTTGCCGGTAAGATGTATGACCAAGTTGGTTTCCAACACACATACCTTATCTTAGGGATTATTGTAGCAGTGGTCACACTTATTTGTGCATTCACACTTGAAAAAGAAGATCCGATTAAGGCTGGTCAAGTGAAAGCATAGACAAATTAAGCCATAATATACTCCTAAAAAATGTAAAAATATATTTAACAATAAGACACAGTAACGAAAAGCCTGTCAGCCTAGTTAAGTAGTCAAGCTAGTGTAAGTAGGCTTTTTAAATAAAAATGTAAGCGTAAAGATTAAAGTCGTTCAAAGGAGCGGCTTTTTTCTATGCTCGTGAAATTTTTCTTTTGATTGGTATAATATTTGATGATTTCAACGGAAATCTGCTAATTTTAGGTTCAAGATTTAACATAAGCTTGTTGAGCGTGTTATACTTTTAAATAAAGATTATAAGGATAGAACAGATTTATCAAGAAAGTTTAGAAGAAAAACTTATTATGAATATTTCTCAAGAATTAAATCTAAGTTTACCTCAAGCAATGGATTTATATTACAATAGCCGTTTGGTAAATAAAATCCATTGGGGTAAGTATGGTATCCAGTATTTGGACTATCATGTTTTAACAGATTATTTACTTAAAAAATATGAGCAAGATCTCATTGAAAAGTATCATTCCGAAGAAGTTTAATTTTATCTTGCAAGCTTCAGAAGGGGATATTTTTAACTGTACGATAATATACTACACGAGATGACAGTTCTATCTGCCAATGGAGAGATAATTTCATCTTCGAAATCCAAGTTTGTATCGGCTGAGGTAGAAATTAAGCAAGTGACTTGCGGGTGTTATTTGGTCCTATTTATTATTATTATTTTTGCGTGTCTATATTACTTTTGGCGCCATTAAAAATTATGTTAAACTTAACAAATGGGGGTATCAAAATGCGACCTAGAAAAATTATTGCTAGTGATATGGATATGACTTTTTTGAAAAGCGATGGTTCTTATAATCAGGAACGTTTTACTAAGTTACTTGACCGCTTAGATGAAGCGCAAATCCGCTTTGCAGTGGCGAGTGGACGGTCTTACTGGATGGTGGAAGATATTTTTCAAAATATTTCAGCACGCATCGATTGTATTGCGGAAAATGGGGCTTATGTGCGGGCACAAGGTCAAGAAATTGCCAAACAGTTGCTCACAGTCCAACAAATTCGGGATTTTGAGGAATTTTTCTTATCGCGCAGTAAGAACTACTTTATCTTAATTTCAAGTGCCAAGCAAATGTACTATATTGGTGATCTTCAGGAACAAGCTAATCAAGGTTTGATGCCAGCTGATTGGGTGAAATTGTTCAGTCCGGGCATTAAGGTTGCAAGTTTTGACCAAGTGGCCAATCAAGACGAATTTATTAAGGTAACAGCCATGGTTCCTGAAGCAGAAGTAGATAGCTTGATTGCTGAATATAACCAAAGTCACGGAGATGACTTGCGTGCAGTTCAGGGCGGTCATGGAGCCATTGATTTTGTGCATGGTGACTGCCATAAAGCTTGGGGGCTAGAACAGCTCTTACAACACTATCATTTAAATAAAGAGGACTTGATTGTTTTCGGCGATAATCTTAATGACTTGGAAATGATGCAAGCCGCGGGGACTTCTTATGCAGTGGCGAATGCTAAAGAGCCAATTAAAGCAGTGGCAACCAAGATGGTACCAAGTAATGATGACGAAGGTGTTCTAGCTGCAATCGAAGGAATATTGGCAGAAATATAGGCTGATTTGAAAATATAGAGTTGCGCAGAGCACAAAACACCAGTGTTAAGGGGTTAATCGGTTGATTAGCTCTTTTTTGCTATAAAAATTTTGTGAAGCTGAGAGGGGACTAGCGTAAAAGTTAGTCCTTTTTACGAAAAAAAATCCCCGCCCGGCTGGACGAGGAGTGCAATATTTTGTGACATTGTACTGTATTATTATGTTACAGAGTTATGGTCTTTGCTTACATATCGCATAGTAAACCTGAGTCCACCGTAGAGAGTTTACTTAAAACCTAAGTTGTACTTTTTCATGAGTTGACTTGTTGATATCAATACATTTTAAACATTGAATATTTGAGTTGACAAGTTAGATAAAAAAGTTCAATAATTGAGAAGGCTAAATTAATAAATGTAAATCTGCCATATATGAATATGGCTTTCTAATTAATTAAACCACCATTTTGAAAAAGAAATGCGCAAATCCTTGTATTAATTTTGCAAGCGCATACACATATAATAAAACCGTAAAGAAAAATAAGAAAACATGAGGTGTTTTATTATGAGTGAAAAATGGTTAGATATTGCTGGTCGCGTGTACATTGTTACTGGTGGTTCATCTGGAATCGGAAAAGCTATCGTGACAGAACTCTTAAACAATGATGCTGTTGTTTACAATGCGGATTTAAATGAAGGCGATCTCAAACATGTAAACCTCCACTTCGTAAAGACCAACGTTGCCAGCCATGAAGAAGTTAACGCCATGGTTGATCAAGTGGTGGCTAATGAAGGAAAGATTGACGGGGTTGTGAACAACGCCGGAATTAATTTGCCACGGTTATTAGTGGATGCTCAAGCTGACCAAAGCAAGTATGAGTTTACCGAAGCGGACTTTGATAAGATGTTTGCCGTCAACGTGAAGAGTGTTTTCTTAGTTTCTCAAGCTGCCGTACGTCAAATGGCCAAGCAAAAGTACGGGGTTGTGGTTAACATGTCTTCTGAAGCCGGTCTTGAAGGTTCTCAAGGACAAAGTGTTTATTCTGCTACTAAGGCTTCTATTAATGGATTTACCCGCTCTTGGGCTAAGGAACTAGGGGAACACAATATTCGTGTTGTTGGTGTGGCTCCTGGGATTATGGAAGCCACAGGTTTACGGACTTTATCATACGAAGAGGCTTTGGCCTACACGCGTCATAAGACGGTTGATGACATTCGTGCCGGTTACAAGAGTACTTCAACTACGCCATTGGGTCGTAGTGGTAAATTATCTGAGGTTGCCGATGCTGTGACATATCTCTTATCAGATAAAGCCAGCTATATTACTGGGGTTACGATTAACGTTGCCGGAGGTAAATCTCGCGGCTAGAAGGAGATGAGCTGATTGGACAGACAAAATTATGAAATCCTGCGGTATTTTCTTATCAATGATACATTAACATACGGCAAGTTACAGACCCAATTTAGCCTGTCTCATGGAACTATCAGTAAAAATATTCAAGCTTTAAATGCTGAGTTGACCGGCATTGCACAAATCATCTTTCGCAACGGGGTTTTCTTTATCGAAATCGAAGATTATGAAAAGCTGACTAGCATTCAAACTTCCTTTTTGAAAGAGGACCTTGATTATAATGATCCGGTCAAGCGCCAAGCTTTAATTCTCAAGGAACTTTACCGAAAACATGATGAATATGTGATTTTAGATGATTTAGCAGAAAAATTCTTAAGCAGTCGTGGGACAATTAACAAGGATATTCAGGCTCTTAGGTCCGAATTGAACTATTTCGGGGCGGAAATTCAAACAAAAACTAACCGGGGCGTAAAACTTTTTGTTCCTCAAGACTACAAATATGCGGTAATTTTTAAGAGTTTGGTCGCCCGTTACTGTGAGCTGCCTCAATTATCTGCTCAAGAAGGACTTGAGTTAGAAGAAATTTTGGCTACATTTGGAGTGACTGAGGAAGTTACCCGTCAGTTCAAAACGAATCTCTTAATTGTTCTTTGGTTGCGTCAGCAAGGCATCATCATGCAAGCACCAGTGCCACATTACTATTTCTTATTGAAAGAAAGTAGTTGTCAAGCATTGCAAACATACTTAGCTAACTTTTTTGAAAGCCCTTTAAATATAACGGAGTGGTTATTTATCACCAGTCCGATGAATATCTCCAAGTTAAGACAAACAGAAGAAAGTAAGCTTGAGGAGGCCGTTGCGGAATTATCTCAGTTGGGTCAAGGATTAATCCCAGCTTTGAAGAAAAAAATTGACGTTAATTTAGATTTCTGCCATTTTTTTATGGAAATCAAGTATCATTTGGTTTTCTTAGTTAATCGTGCAGCCTTTGATATCAAATCTAACGAATTTATTTCAGATGAAATTTTAACGATGTATCCGTTGGCCTTGGAGTTGGCTAAAGAAATGGTAACCTTACTTAGTCAGAAACTAGCCGAAAATATTCGGGATCAAGAGATTGGTTATCTAACAGTTTATTTTCAGATGGAATTAGATGCCACGCCACAAAATAATTTGCACCGCTTTGCAGTGGTCAATATTGCTGGTTCTAGCATTAATAAATTTATTGCTAAACAAATCAAAGCACTTTTTGATGAAGAAGTGATTGTTGATACCTTTAGTTCTGAAGAAGAATTTAAAGCCAGCCAAGCCAAGTACCTATTAACTTTTACCAACGATTATTTTAAAGATGATCAGTTAAATAGGAAAGCACCAGTGGTTAAATTGGATACTGCCTTTAATAAAGGGAGCCTGCAGGAAAAAATGCGTATCTTGTTGGTGAATGAAGCAATTCAAGCGGGACTTTGTCAGTTTAGCGTTACTAAGTTTAAGACTAGTAAATCGTACCTAGATGAAGTGGCTAGTTTGATTGATCGAGAAATTGCGCAAGGTAACTTAACAGAAGAATTCAAAGAAAGTTGGCGCCAAAAGGAAGCTGAAAAGTCTAATATTTTCGGGGACGGTATTGCGATACCTCACTTAATTGACGACAGTGGTCACCATCGTATTTTAGTCAAAGCGGGAATTTTTGACAAAGCTGTGACTTATAAAAGTCGGAAGGTTAAAGTGGTCTTTCTCGTGGCCATTCCTAAAGAACTCGATGATAATTTAACGCGGACCTTATCCAATGTTTATGATGCGATTAATACTATGGCAGCCAATGCTAATATGCTTAGCAATTTGAAAAATTATGATGATAACCGTGGATTTATACAGATTATGGAGGCGATATAAAATGATGATTTATTTTGGCTTAATGCTGGTAGGAGCCTTCTTATTACAGGGGTTATTCGGACTTCGACAAATTAAGGACTTCTCCACGACCTTTCACCGTTTACGCCTGCAAGCTCCGGTAGCAATCGGTAAAAATCCCAAGAAAGTTCGTTCCGGGACTTTGATGTTATTAGCAGTCAACGCTGAAGGTACAATTTTAGAAGCGCAAATGATGAAAGGTGTGACAGTCTTTGCTAAATTCAAAGAAATTAAAAGTTTACGTAACCAAAATATTGCGGAATTGGCAGCTGACCACGAATTTTTGAGAAAATTCGACAAATTAACCGTGTGTGCTTCCTTGATGCTTACAAGGCCTATATTAATTACCGGACGAAAGAAATGAGCCAAGCAGACTTTGACGACAGCATTAAGATTTGGTCCCTACCAATGGTTGAAAAGGCCAAGTCTGTCTACTATCGGTTTAGAACTAGAAAAATGAAAGAAGGTAACTAAAATGAAATTTGTTACAGAATTCGCCTCAGACTTTATGGGGCTTTTCCAAAGCGGGGGTAAAACCTTCGTAGGTTGGATGACTACTATTATCCCAACAGTTTTACTTTTGTTAGTTTTAATGAATGCTATTATTGCCTTTGTTGGGGATAAAAAAATATCTAAGCTGGCCCGGGCTTCCTCTAAGAACCTGTGACCCGTTATTTAATCTTACCTTTTGTATCCGCTTTTATGCTAGGAAATCCAATGGCACACTCTATGGGTAAATTCTTACCTGAATACTACAAGCCAAGTTGGTACGCCTCTATCGCTCAATTCTGTCACACTAGTAATGGGGTTTTCCCCCACATTAATCCCTCGGAATACTTTATTTGGTTAGGGATTGCGCAAGGGGTGCAAAAGTTAGGTTTCAACACCATGGATTTGGCTATCCGCTACATGTTAGTCGGTTTGCTAATGAATTTCATTGGTGGTTGGATTACCGACTTCACCACCGCATACGTCTGCAAGCAACAAGGGGTTACCCTTTCTAAAGAAGTAGAAATGTAATAAGATTGAAGAAATGAGGCAACGATTATGACAAAGAAATATCATAGTATTCGTGTTGTAAAAGGTACTGGGGGCTGGGGTGGACCTATCACCATTACTCCAACAGAAGAAAAGCACAAATTTATTTATGTAACAGGTGGCAACAAGCCAGATATTGTTGATAAAATTGCGCAATTAACAGGAATGGAGGCCGTAGATGGTTTCAAAACTTCTATTCCAGATGAGGAAACAGCTCTCGCTATTGTGGATTGTGGGGGGACCTTACGGTGTGGAATTTACCCTAAGAAAGGTATCAAGACTATCAATGTTCTACCAACTGGTAAGAGTGGTCCTTTAGCTCAATTTATCAAAGAAGATATCTATGTTTCTAAAGTTGGTTTGGATCAAATTGAATTGATTTCAGATGATGATGCTGTAACAGAAACTACTACGGTTGAAGCCGTCGCTAAAGAAGCAGCTGATGAAGGGATTGACACTACCAAGACGTTGACCGCTCAACAAGAAAATCCTGGAATTTTAACCCGGATCGGGATTGGAGCTGGGAAGGTTGTGTCAACTTTTAACCAAGCCGCTAAGGATGCCGTACAAACCGTGATTAATACCATTATTCCTTTTATGGCCTTTGTTGCCCTCTTAATTGGGATTATCAATGGTTCCGGGATTGGGAAGGTCTTTGCCACGGCTATGAAACCTTTAGCAGGAAATGTTTGGGGTTTGATGGCTTTAGGATTTATTTGTTCTTTGCCATTCTTATCGCCACTTTTAGGACCCGGGGCCGTTATTGGTCAAATTATTGGGACTTTAATTGGGGTGGAAATCGGGAAAGGTAATATTCCACCACAATATGCTTTGCCAGCGCTCTTTGCCATCAACACCCAAAATGGTTGTGACTTTATTCCTGTAGGGTTAGGGTTAGCTGAAGCTGATTCCAAGACCGTTGAAGTAGGGGTGCCATCCGTACTCTACAGTCGCTTTATCAATGGGGTGCCACGGGTCTTCGTTGCTTGGTTAGCCAGCTTTGGTCTATACGGCAAATAAAATTCGGAGGTTAGTACTATGTCAGAAATTTTTAAAACAGAAGTTGTGGAAATCGGGGCGGATACCCCGGAATTTAAGGAAATTGCCATGGCAATTCTTTTCGGAAACCAAGCCCCAGATGCCCTGCGTTCCTCATGCTTTATTATCAATGTTGAGCCAGTCAGCGCCGAAATTAAGAAGGGGATGAAAGTTCACTTTGATGACAAAGAATACACGATTACGGCGGTTGGTGGTGAAGTGCAAACGAACTTGACTAACCTTGGGCACATTGCCATATCCTTCACAGGTTTGACGGAACCAGAATTACCAGGAACTCTTTACGTCTCTGAAGGTGACTATCCAGAATTCAAGGTCGGCACTACTATTTCAATTACAGATTAACACAAAAAGTGAAGCTTCCTTTGCGGGAGCTTCACTTTTTAGTAACCAAGATAAAAGAGGGAATCAGGGTCTTGGATGGCGTTAATATACTCGGAAAAAAGAGGTAAGGTGTAGTCAACGGTACCGTGACCAGTTGGTCTAATTAAGCGTCGTTCCAACGCACGACGACGATATTGTGAAACAAAAACCTTGTCTTTGTTCATAATCCGACACACTTCTTCAAGTTTCCTTTGTCCCTGAATGGCAATTAAGTATTGGCGATCTAGGTCGGAGAGACCTTCAAAAATTTTTTGGTAGGCATTTTCGAATAGGGTTAGTTGGAAAAGTTCTTTGACGGTTGCAAAGTTGGTTTCCTCGAGTTGTGGGTTGTTTTCAAAGCAGAGGTAACCTAGTAACTGAAATGCGTAAGAATAACCAGCTGTTAGTTGGGCCATTTGAGAGGCCAATTTAACTGAACAAGCAAAAACTTTTTGGTATGTTTGCACCATGGCCAGATTATCTAGGGGGGACATGAAGATTTTTTCTGAGCGTAGTAAAAAAGTTAGCTTCTTATTATTTTGTACGTTAAGCACTAATTCAGGTAGTCCTGTCATTAAGCAAAAGACAGGGAGTTGCTTGCGTTTTAGAGCGGCAAAAAGTTGGGAAAATCTTTGGATTGCCTTTGAGTCATCAACTTCGTCGATGGTAATGAGAACCTTCTTACCCTGGGATTTTAAGACGTTTAGGAGTTCTTCAATTAGGAGTTCTGGATTATCTGATTGATTGTCAGAAAACTTAAAAGAAAGGCCAGCAACGGATAGAGATTCAATTGTAGGAAAAATTTGATCAAACTTTGAATTACTTGCATAATAAAGTTTACTAGAAAAATTTTCGATAATATTTTCGTTATTAAGTAAGTCAATGTGGACAAAGTTTTGTTCTGTGCTAAGTAGAGAAGCGACCTTAGTCATATAAACAGTTTTACCTGAGCCACGGACACCGGTGATGAAAAAGGAGCGGGCAAATTTACTTTGCTCAATTAAAGTAGTGATTTCATGCGGACTAGTTTCTGCTTGAAGAAAAAGTTCGGGAATGTCACCAAAAGTTGGATTGAATGGATTTTCTGTTAACATAATCATCCTCCTTATTTTAAACTCTTTTAAACTTTAATTTTAATTTTAAACTATTTTAAACTTAAGTGCAACCAAATGAAGTTAATTTATGGAAAACGCTTTTAAAATTATATAAAATATCTTAAGATATATGTATAAGAATAATTTAGAAGTTGGTAACCATGGAAAAAGTACAATATGATGTCTTGGTTATTGGGGCTAGTAATGCTGGAGGAATGGCCGCGGCTACAGCTGCTGAAAAAGGAGCTAAAGTTTAGTGATTGATAAATCACGCAATACAAACTTTCTTTACCGAGAAACAATTGCCTCGATTCACAGTAAAGTTCAGAAGGAGGCGGGAGTTGAAATTGATAAGAATGAGTTGGTAAATTATCTTTCTACTTTTGCACAAGGTAATGTGGATGAACGCCTTTTGAACACCTGGGCGGATCATTCTTCTGAAACAGTCGACTGGATTGATGAGAAGGTCCTACGTCCTCATGGTGCTTATATGCAAGCGACTGCTGATGCATATTATGAAACAGAGCGTAACCGTGCTTTTTCAACCGGAAATGAAGTTACGGCAGAACACGGTCAGTATTGGCATATGGGTTATGGTGCTAACCAAGCTCTTATGCAGAAGTGGAATCCTTGGGGCTTAAAAACTAATGTCTACAATGACAGCCACCGCGACGATGGTTCTGGAATTTTAGCTGCTTTGGAAATTGGTGCAGCTAAAGATGAGGAACCGGCATCAATAGTTTTTAACCGAGGAGCGGTACCGGTTGGAACTAATGCCAAAGACTTTTACGAAACAAGTTTAACGCCACCAGATTATCCTGGTTACTTGTGGCTAGCATTTTATCCAATGTTAAAAGTTAACTTGGAAGGGGAATGTTTCTTTAATGAGAGTGCTCCTTACCAGTTCCAAATGAATGCAGCGGCTAAGCAACCAGGCTACTTGAGTGCCATGATTTGGACAGAAGCCACGATGACAGATGAAAGCTTGGGATAATACCACACTTTAGGTTGTTCGCGCTTAGGTTTCCCTGGGATTTTTAATGGTGACCAAGCGCGTGAAGGTGTGCAGCAACGTTTGGAAGAAGGTTTAGTTCAAAAAGCCGATACAAGTTGAAGAACTTGCTCAAAAACTCGGCCTACCAGTAGCTAATTTACAAGCGAGTGTTGCACGTTATAATGAAATGGTAGCTTCCCAGCAAGATACCGATTTTGGGAAGGAAAGTTACCGTTTAGAACCTGTTGACCAAGCGCCATACTATGGAGCCATTGTTGGTGGTCGTTTGTTAGCGACTTTGGATGGTTTACGAGTTAACACCAAGATGCAAGTACTTAATGAACAAGGCAAAGTTATCGAAGGCCTTTATGCCGCAGGTAACTGTTCGGGTGGTTTCTTTTGGGGAGCTTATTCTGATCATGTGCCAGGTTTGACCGCTAGTCACGCTTTGACTTTCGGTCGCCTGGCTGGTCAATATGCAGTAGAATAAATAAAATAGTGAAGAAGGGTCAATGTAGTATGCATACGCTCTTGTTCACTATTTTTATGTTAAATTTTATAGTTTATTTTGGTAAGTGTCTATTAATTGCTCAATAAGGTCATCAGCGTAATCAATTAATTCTCGGGCTTTGATTTTAATAGCCTTCTTTCCTTTAAATCTATCAATACCCAAAATACTAGTATCAGTTGTTAATACAACAAAATCTGCTTCGTCGATTTCATTTTGAGTAAGTTCGGTTTCTATTCCAGAAAGGCCTTGTGTTTCAACTTTAACTTCAATGTTATGTTCAGAAGCAGCTGTTCTGAGTGCCTCGGCAGACATATAGGTGTGAGCTACACCACTTGGGCAAGATGTAACACCAACAATTTTCATAAAAATCACCTTCCATAATATTATTCTATAATTTCGATTTTAAATTGATGTCTTTTGCTATGCTTATTTTTAATATTTTTATGCTTTTCATAGTCATTATTTGTTAAGCCAATAATGATAATGATAGTTAAAACACCAAACATAATTGAAATTAAGTATTCGAGTTTATTTTCAATAACAGGTAAAACGATTATTCCACCCCATGGAGCATAATTAATGACATTAAGAAGTGAGGCTGTTATCCCAGAAACTGCTGCACCTAATGTAGAAGTGGTAATAATAAGTATGGGATTGCAGGCGATAAAAGGAATTGCTCCTTCGGTAATACCACAAAATCCCATTAAGATTGCAGCTACACCGATCTTCTTTTCAGTAGATGGAAATTTATTTTTGAAAATTATTGAACTAATACCTATACCAATGGGTGGGACAGCTGTAGCAGTTCCCATAATTCCTGTCAAAAATGGGTGGGTGCTAATTTGAGATTGACAAA
>NZ_BAMI01000037.1 GCF_000615765.1 Ligilactobacillus equi DSM 15833 = JCM 10991
AAGGTCAACTTTTCGTTGAATGTGATTGGAAGTCAAAAAATAGATGAATTAAAATCTTTACAGATAAATAATGACTTTATGAAGTTAGTAAGTCAAGGTAAAGACATCACAGACTTGTACCAAAAATATTCTGAAGAAGAGCTAACAAATATAGGTATTCGCATTCATAAATCCAGTGATAGAAAGGATTGAGGAAAGAACTTTTGATGAAATAATCGGTTGGGTCTCTAACCCTTATGCAACAAGACCAATTCAGGAAAGATCTGCTATTCAAATAGAGCCAACAAGATTTTCACTAGAGGATAGGATAAAAAAAGAATAGAAGAAACTGCATCTCAGGGAATAAATGACATCGAACTTATTTATTTAGTTGACCTCTATGACATTAATTTAGACAATACAAGTGTCTCTCGCCATATTGAAGGTTTATTAACGAACAATACACAAGTAACACACTATTTCCAAGAGAAATTAAACGAAGAATTACTTGAAACGGCTTACTCTCTGGATAAGGTTCAGCAAGCCTTTATTAAATGAGGACGAGATAAGAAAATTTGCACTCTAATGACTAGGCTTTAATGCTTAGTCTTTTTTTTACACTCATTTATACAAATTTGGATTTCATAGAAAAACGGAGAGTAAAAAATTTCGATAGTTTTTGCACTATACTGAACGTATCAAGAAAACATCTTGATAACTAAAATTTAATTACAGTCCAAATTGATACGCATCAAAAGGACGGAACTAAACAGATATGAAGATATGACAGTAGTGGTCATATTCTGCACTGTATTGTTCCGCCATATTTTTGGTGTGCCTTTTGTCATACTTGGCGTATCAAAGAAGCCTTTTTCTCATTACTCTCACAGATTGCTTTATTGGGACGTGCTACGAATCTCCATCTCTTTTTGGTAAGCCAGCGTTTTGACCACAATACCATTCCCATTTCAGTAAGGGAACAGCTAAACGTATTATTACAAATCGGAAATATCAATCAGAAGACCACTCAATCCTTGTTTCCAGACCTAGACCCAGAGGGGATTGTGATTCCAACAGGACATGGGACAGGAATCATTCAGGTTATTGACAATGAACACCCGTATCAAGTCCTACCCTTACTATGTCCAACCTATTACACCAAGCGAGGTATCCTATGACCACTAAAACCTACTTCATGAGAAGTTTCAATCTCATATTATACTTACTACTTATTGCCCCAATCTGTTCTATGTTCGGTTGGTTGTTCAATTTTCTTTCCGTTCAATTAACCAATATCTCATTTGTCAATCTGGATACGGTTAAAAACGTTACCGATACCATTAGTTCTGCTTGTCACGGATTTGCTCTTGTTTCTCTACTACTAGCCTTATTATTGGCTGGGATAGAGATGATACAACGATTAAAAACAGACAGTCTTTGGAATTACTGCCAATCTGTCTATCGTACCTTTTTATTAAGACACTTCCTTTTCCAGCATGAACGAGTACAGAAGATAAGTAACCTTGAACACCAGACCGTTACCACTATCAATCCAATCCATAACGGATTTAACCGTGCTGTCCGTAAATGTATCGTAGATATACGAAAAGATACCATCGTTATATTTCTAAAAGTCCCTAGAGACCAAAATCCTAAAAGAGATGGACGCACAACTGAAAGAAGAGATTGTTAGCCAACACGGCGAATATTATTTCTCTTCTCCTATTCGAGTTCGTAACTAATTATGCTTCACTGGGCAAAAACGTTAATCCCTTGGGGCTGTGGCTTGCGTTAAGCAAAAGCCAAACAGTCCCCTTTTCCTTTTCTATACTCTATTCTATCATGACCTATTGGGGTTACTACGACCCCCAATAGGTTAATAATCAATAATCACAAAATTTTCAAAAAAAGCTTTACATTTGACCTGTCATTTCTCCTTAGTAATAGAACCAAAAGAAATGAGGTAACTGCCTATGGTAAAAGAACAACGCTCAACCAAATGGACATTTCTCTTCTATGAGGAAAGCGCACCAGAAGACTACTTGAATATCTTAGAGGAACTTCATATCCCCTTTATTCTTGGTCCGTGGCACGATAAGGATATCAATAGACAAACAGGAGAGTTCAAAAAATCACACAAACATGGTGCATTCTTCTTTGATTCATTAAAAAGTTATTCCCAAGTATCAAATATCATCAGCGATAAACTAAACGGTCCAGCACATGTCGAGGTTGTTATGTCTCCAACAGGTTTATTTGACTATTTTACACATACAGAAAGCCCTGACAAGACCCCTTACAATATCGAAGATATTGAAGTTGGTTGTGGCTTTGATTTGAATAAATTCTTAATGGAAGTGAAAACCTCAGATTTTATTCATGAAGTGGTTGATATTATCGAAGAGAACGACTTTACAGAATTTGAAGAACTGGTCTGGTATGCACGAGCAAACAATATCAATCTACTAGGTCTCATTATTGAACGTACCTATTTCTTTGCTAAGTATTTAGATTCACGACGGCATAATCCAAATCGAAAGCTAGAAGCGGTTGATATTTATTTAGATAAGCTTGCTGAATTAACTCAATAACTACTCTACCCTTTTTAGCGTGAAAGTCCCTAAACGTTGATATATAAACGTTTCTAACAGCTAAAATAGATAATACTTAACCTTTACTGATACCACGTTAATTTTCGATATCTTATCTTCAAGAATAGCTAGGGAGGAACTTTTAATTACCCAAATATTACATTAGTCACTAACTTTTATATATGACTTAATAGTCTTACGAGTAGCCATATCCTGATATGCATCGTTAATTTCATCCAAGCTATATTCTTTGGTAAACACCTTACCAGGGTTGATTACACCATCAAGGACTGCCTTAAGCAGGATTTCTTTATCATAAGTAGTTACTGATGCTGGACCGCCAGCTAAAATTTTATTTTGATAGAAAGTTGCAGCAGGGTTAATCTTACTACCGTGAGGAAGACCAACTCTCCCAATGATTGAACCGGGACGACCAACCTTCATTGCTTCATCACTAGACATCTCTGTACCAACGCATTCAAGAACAGCATCAGCACCACCATTCGTTATTTCAAGTAATTTTTTAATACCTTCTTCGCCACGTTCAGCAACATTTTCAGTCGCACCAAACTCTTTAGCTAAAGTTGCACGGTCCGCATGACGTGAAGTTGAGATAATTCTCTTTGCTCCACGCATTTTTGCAGCGATAATTGCACATTGACCCACAGCACCATCACCTAAAACAATAACAGTATCACCTTTTTTCACATTAGCTACACGAGCTGCGTGATAGCCGGTTGCCATAACATCGGCTAAAGTAAGGAATGACTTAAGCATACCTTCGCTATAATCACTTGGCTTACCAGGAATTTTCACCAATGCCCATTGACCATGTTGAAAACGAATATATTCGGCTTGATTACCATCACTAAAGTTATCAGTATGATTCATACAGACGCCATCAAAGCCAGCTAAACATGCTGCACAGTGTCCACAACCATGAGTAAACGGTGCGATTACAAAATCACCAGGCTTAACAGTGGTAATATCCTTACCTACTTCTTCAACAATGCCAATTGCTTCATGACCTGAGTTTTCTGAGTTAGGTGTCCCGTGATCAAAATCACGATATGCCCATAAATCTGAGCCACAAACGCACGCTCTAACAGTCCGGATAATTACATCATCATTATTTTGGATAGTTGGCTTAGGAATATCCTCAATTACCATTTGACCAGCTTTTTCAAATCTTGCATCCTTCATAAAATTTTCTTCCTTTCATTTTCTACATCTTACCTTAATTATAAGATGAAAAAGAATATAACTGAAATACTTATTATTAAGCTAGTTCCATTCCTTTTAGTTATGATATCAGCAGATACGCTTTAAAATATCATCACAAGTGAGATGTAAAGTAACATTTCCTACTATCATAAATTACTAAATAGATATTTGATTGGAAGCAACGTAGGTTAAGAGAAATATTTTCTGAAAAGACAATCCGGTCTAAAAATGGATCAGAAGCTTTACTTTCGGTTACTGGGAAAACAGGAGTTGTTTTAACAGATTCATTAGGCAGAAAAGATAATTCTAGTTCCGATAAATCTAGGTACAAACTTGTAGATGTCGGGGACATTGCATATAATTCTATGCGTATGTGGCAAGGAGCTTTAGGTGTATCATCATATGAAGATATTGTTCGCCCTGCTTATACAGTATTATCCGTTAAAAATATGTTCATTTAAGTTTCTTTTATTTATTGGTTATGTTAGAATGCAGGTAAATAAAAAAGCACTTGTTGGCGCAAGTGCTTTCGGACCGTTTCAAAGACGGTGGTCAAATTACTTAAACAAATTAAAAAACCTGTCCATTCACTCTTCCAAAAGTTTGGGACGGGCTTTTTATTTGTGTTTATCAATATATTCGAGCAATATTAATAAGAATGTACCGAACGCAAACATCAAAGTGAGTGTTTCAAAAACACTCATATGTCGTCTAGTTCCTTTCTGTTTCTTCCAGTATACAGAGGGATTGCCCGAGAAGCAAAGACGCTATGTTGTGCTTGCACACTAGTGAGCTGCTCTCACTTTTTTTAAACTTAATTATTTAAATACGGCTTTTCATTTACAGTTTCTCAGCTTCCTTAGTTTTCCGCCGACCCCATTGTAGGATATAGATGGCGGCAATTACCACCAAAATACCTGCAATTTCAAAAACATTTAATTTTAAGTGGAAGAAAAATACACTTAAAACACTTGTTACAATGGGCTGTAAGGCGTCCATAATACTAATCACATCTGACGGAGCTAAGCGAGATGCATAAAGTAACATCGCGAAAGGAATGATTGTCCCAAATAAAATTACCGTCGATACAGATAAAACTAATGTCGTTGAGATTTCAGGAGTGTTCGTCCAAAAAGGATGAATCAAATTAAAGCAAATCCCAGCAATCATCGTTCCCCAACCAAGTACCACTAACGGTGGATTTTTAGCCGCTGCTTTCTTTGGTAACACCACATACAAAGCAGCGGTAATTCCTGAACCTAACCCCCAAAGTAGTGATACTGTGGGAACCGCTAAGTGAGCAATATCACCACGGGTAATACATAACATCACCCCAATTAAAGCGACGACAAAGGCGATAATATCTGTACGCATTGGCCATTTATGTTGGAAAACAACCGCACCTAAAACGATAAAGAGTGGCGAAAGGTACTGTAAAATTGTTGCCGTAGATGCGTTTCCTGTTTGTACAGCATAGTAAAAGGTTAAGAGATTAAGACCCAAACCAAAGATGGCATAAGTTAAAACAGAAAAGAGGCTTTCCTTAGTTTTAAAAACATCAAAAATTTGTCCCCGATAAATACCGGCACAAACCAATAATAAGATTGCTCCAGTGAAGAAAGTCCGCGTTGACAACATCCAAGTCGCTGGAATAGCTAAATTTTGTGAAATCAACTGTAGGACTGTCCCTGAAATCCCCCAACTAAGTGAAGCAAAGCCTGCTACAATAATCCCCTTAGTAACATTTGAATGTGATTCCATTCTAAAATTGTCTCCTTAAAAAAATCAATATAAGTCTATTCTATCATACTATGTTACTAAAGTTGACATTAATTTAGTTGATTTTTAAAAATTCCAAAATTTAAGAAAGCACACTTATAAATAATAATTCTGAGCTAACAACAAAAAGCCGATAGCATACCAAAAAGGACTAACATTTACGCTAGTCCTAATGTATTCATTATAATTAAGCAATTTTAGCACGATTTAGTAACAATGAAGAACCAACCACACTAATCGAGGACAGCGCCATTGCCAAACCAGCAAATTCAGGACTTAAAACTAGCCCTAAAGTACTGAAAAGCCCCGCCGCTAACGGTATACCTATCACATTGTAAATCAATGCCCAAAATAAATTAAGCTTAATACGTTTAAAAGTTTTTTGGCTCAAATCTAAGGCCCGCACAACACCCATTAGTTGGTTATTAGTCAGAATAATTCCCCCTGCTTCCAAGGCAATATCAGTTCCAGATCCCATAGCAATCCCAACCTCGGCCGTCGACAATGACGGCGCATCATTGATGCCATCACCTACAAACGCTACCGGGCCTTCGTGTTGTAATTCTCGAATCTTCTCTGCTTTTTGCGCAGGTAAAACGGAGGAAATTACTTGGTCAATCCCAACTTCTTGGGCGATTGCTTGGGCAGCAGCTTGATTATCCCCAGTTAACATCACAGTCTTTAAACCGCGTTTTTTTAGGGCCTTAATTGCCTGGCGGGCATCCGGTTTAACTTGGTCTTTAATGGCAATTAAACCTAAAACTTTTTGATTTGCAACTAAAGTTACCACGGTTTTTCCTTCCGCCTGTAATCGCGCTAGACTTTGTGCTTGGTTTGCATCAAGCGGATAGGCTGCATTTAATTTTTCGTTACCAAGGTAAACTTCTTGCCCCCCAATTTTACCAGTTATTCCTTGACCTTCAAGAACCTGGAAATCAGTCACATTTTGAGGCTGGATTTTCTCAGCTTTAGCCTTGGCTAAAATGGCATTAGCTAAAGGGTGTTCAGAGGACGCTTCTAGACTAGCAGCAAGACGTAAAATTTCCGGTTGGTTTCCAATGATTTCTGTTACCACTGGTTGCCCTTGTGTAATGGTTCCCGTCTTATCCATGACAACAGTTTGCACTTGGTCGACCGCTTCAAGAATTTCGCCATTTTTGATAAGCACGCCAAGTCGCGCCGCCCGGCCAGTCCCAACCATAATGGCCGTTGGGGTAGCCAAACCTAAAGCACATGGACAGGCAATCACTATGACTGCCACTGCGTATAACATCGCTTGCACCGCCGTCGCACCAAAGAAGACATACCAAGCCGCATAGGTTAAAAGTGCCACAATCAAAACTGCTGGAACAAAAATATTCGAAATTCGGTCAGTCAGCTTTTGAATTGGAGCACGACTCGTTTGCGCCATTTTAACTAAGTCCACAATTTGCGCCAGCATCGTTGCTTGTCCTGTCTTTTCTACTCGAAAGACAAAGGTTCCATTTTGATTTAAGGTTGCACCGATTACTTTTTGCCCCACGGTTTTGCTGACGGGAAGACTTTCTCCGGTCAACATGGCTTCATCAATGTTGCTTGCTCCAGCCACGATTTCACCATCGAGGGGAATCTTTTGACCAGGCAGAACTTTAACTAAATCACCGACTCGAATTTGATCTACTGGCAAGGTTACAAAGTCCCCAGCCCGCTTTACTAGAGCTTCCTTAGCTTGAAGTTTTTGGAGCTTTTCAACGGCAGCTGAAGCGTTATGCCGCATTCTTTCTTCTAAAACCTGCCCTAAAAGGACAAACACCGTTACAAAAGCTGCACTTTCAAAGTAGACTTCTCGGCCAGTCGCCATCGCATACACGCTATAAAAATAAGCCACTGCTGTTCCAATAGCCACTAAGGTGTCCATATTGGCATGATGATTTTTAAAAGCTGCATAGGCACTACGCCAAAAAGGCCAAGCTGACAAAGCCATAATTAGTGTCGTGGTAATTAAAGCCACCCAGTTGTAATAAGGTAACATCCAACCAAATAACATCCCCACCATATCTACCAGCATAGGAAGTGAGAGGATAAAAGCGTAGATAAAACGCTTCGTGTATGACATATTATTTCACGACAACCTTTCCTTTAAACATATCCATCCCACAAGCAAATTCAAATTCCCCCACTTGACTGGTATCAATGTCAACGGTTACCTTTTCATTTAAGGGTAAGACTTTATCGAAGTTTAAACTATCAGAGTGTACTCTCTCTAAACATGATGAAGGAGTTGTACGATTAAAGATGATTTGAGCGGGTTTACCTTGTTTGAAAGTTACCGTACTTGGTTGGTAACCTTTATCAACTTTAATTTTATTAGTTTGTGTTTTTGAAAATAATCCCATGAGAAATTCCTCCTATTTAATAATGACTTGGCCGTGGAACATATCCATCCCACAGGCGTAGGTGTATTGACCTGGCTTACTGGTATCGAGGTCAATTTTGGTAATCGCTTTTTCGGTTAAAAATTGGTTGATCCCAAAATCAGGGAAAACCACTTGTTCTAAGCATGACGAAGGATCACGTCGGTCAAATTGAATTTGTGCCGGAATCCCTTGTTTGAGTACAACAGTTTCTGGTTGGTAACCACCATCGACTGTTACTTGTACGACCTGTTTTCCTCCTTGGATTGTCGCTTGTACTTGTCCGCGATCGTGAGGTAAGAAAAACCACCAAACAATCAAGACAATCAAAACAGCAACTATCACTAAGGTAAGCCCTTGACTAACTAACATTTTCTTCACTTCCTAACATTGGTGTGGTAAGCAATTGCAAGGCACCTTAAGTGGCGCTTTTTTTTGCTTTTTATTTAAAATTTCTTGTAACGCAGAAATATCTGTTTGGCTTAAAGGAGCCTCGCTACTAACTGGGTTAAAATTTGGCCTTTATGACTATCGCAAACTTTTTTCGGTTAAGCGCCGTAATAAGGTCTTGACAGTTGACGGACTCCAGTTCATCTTAGTTTGAAGCTGGTCGATAATTTGGCGCGATGAGGCCGAGTTCAAAGTCCAAATTACTCGCATTACTTCCCACTCCGCACTCGAAATATTTTCTGGCATGTTATCCCCCCTTTTTGTTTACGTTTGTAAACTTTATTTTTAGTTTAACACCTCTGTCTACATTTGTAAACTTTAAAAAAACTTTTCTTCTCATATTTTTTATGTATACTAAATAAAAGAAAGGTTGATTTTATGTTATTTTTTCTTGTATTAATTATCGTTGGTATCCTTGCTGGCATTACTTCAACGGCAGCGGGATTAGCCTCGCTTGTCTCTTATCCCGCCTTAACAGCGTTAGGATTAAGCCCCATCATGGCCAACGTAACCAACACATTTGGTTCAATTACTAGTTCTTTTTCCTCTTTAGCGGTTTCTTTACCTGAATTAAAGGGACACTCCCCTAAACTTAAAGCCATTTTACCGATAACTTTTATTGGGGCTGTTCTAGGTTCATTTTTGCTTTTTATGATTCCGAGCGAAATTTTTCAAAAACTGGTTCCTTTCTTTATGCTACTGGCTGCCTATATGATGTTACATCCTACTAAAAAGACTCAGAAAACAGCTTCTAAAAGCAAAATTTCTTCATTTATCGGTCTCTTTTTAATTAGTATTTATATGGGCTACTTTGGTGCTGGCTCAGGGATTCTCATTTTAGCTTGCCTGCTTAACCTTTATCCTCAAAGCTCTTTCGCTGAAAATAATGCTTTAAAAAACGCGGCTGGGGGCTTAACCAATTTGATTTCAATGGTTATTTATGCTTACAAGGTTACCATCCCCTGGAACTATGTAATCCCCATGGCTCTAGGATTTTTTGTAGGAGGATTGCTCGGCCCCATCATCGCCCGCCAGATTCCTGCTCTCATCATGAAGCGGATTGTGGCCCTCGGAGCGGTTATTTTAGCCATCGTACTCTTTGTTCGCTATTATTAAAGGTGTATAATTAGAAAATACGAGGAGGAATTTTTATGGCAAAAATTGGTTTTATTGGCACCGGCCTTATGGGCCAAGGATGGTAACTAATCTCTTAAAAGCCGGCCATCAAGTCCAAGTTTGGAATCGGACCAAGGAAAAGGCCTTGAGCTTAGTAGAAAAAGGCGCCATCTGGACCACTTCTGCACAAGCTTGTAGTCAGGATGTTGACTATGTTATCACCATTGTTGGCTATCCTAAGGATGTTGAAGAAGTTTACTTTGGCACGCAAGGTATCTTTGCTGGTGTGAGTGCCAACACGGTACTCATCGACATGACAACCACCAGCCCAGCCTTAGCTACCAAAATCTATTCAACGGCTAAAGACCGCGGATTACAAGCTTTAGATGCACCAGTTTCCGGCGGACAGGCCGGCGCGCAAAGTGGACAATTAGCAATTATGGTCGGTGGTGAGGAAGAGGTTTTCCAAAAGGCGCTCCCAATTTTGGAAGCACTGGGTACCAATATTGTCTATGAAGGTCCCGCGGGTAGTGGTCAACACACTAAGATGGCTAACCAAATTGCTATCGCGGGAGCTTTAGCTGGCGTCTGCGAAGCCCTTTACTATGCTAAACAAACTGGGCTTGATCCAGAAAAAACCTATCAAACCATTCGCACTGGTGCCGCCGGAAGTTTCCAAATGGAGCTTTCATGCCTAAAATAATTGCGCAAGATTTTGACGCTACTTTCTACATGAAGCACTTCATTAAGGATTTAACAATCGCCAGTGAAGAAAGCCAACAGCGCAATTTCAAGCTTGAAATCATGGAAGCCATTCGCCAGGAATGTCAACAGGTCCAAGCGATGGGCTATGGTGATCAAGGAACACAAGCCCTTTATCACTACTATCAAGCATAAGGAGAAAGAATGATTCTTAGTTTTAATTTTTGGGAACCGCGACTTATTATCTTAAGTCTCGCTTACCTTTGTGGCATGTTTTTAACTGCGGAAGTTGTTACCCGTAAATTAACAGGAAAACCTTGCAGTCAACTCGGAACTACTGGTAATCCCGGGATGGCTAATGTGATGGCTCATTTAGCTTTAAAGCCGGGATAACTGTACTTATCGGAGACATTGTTAAAAGTTTAATAGCTGTTGTTTTAGCCGTTTATTTCTTTTATGGTCAGGCTAACGGCCATCCTTTTTGGTCTTATCTTGGCCATTTTCAAGGCCAACATTCTTACTCATTAGGCCAAATTTCCCTCTACTATGCTATTTTAGGTGTAACTTTGGGGCACAACTACCCACTTTGGCTTAAATTTAAGGGAGGAAAAGGTGTTGTTACCTCTTGTGTGGGATACTTTATCCTTAGCCCTTTTTACGGTCTAATAGCCATGCTAATCGGAATGGTGACAGTCTTTATCAGCCAATATCTTGCTTTAGGGGCCGTCGTTATTACCTTAGTTTTTACTGGCTACGCCTTTGTAGCTTTAGGTAGTGAAGCCGGAGTGATTGCGTTGCTTCTAGCTTTAATTATGGTCAGCCGTAATCTTAAAGCGCTCAAGCAAATTCCTCAAGGTACAGCGGAAAAAAATGATGTTCTAGGCGCAATCCGGCAAAAATTGATAGCCCTAACCGCGACAAACCGGACCAAGAAATCTTAAAATTCAAAAAAGTGCTAGAAATTAACGCTTTCAGAACGTGATTTCTAGCACTTTTTACTATTTCATTTAAACTTTACGGTACCGTTTGAGACCCAAAATATTAGCAATTAAAAGAACTATTAGGAAAATCAGTAAGGCCATAATATCGCCCGAAACATCCGCCAAATTATAACCTTGCATAATGATTCCTGAAACGGCATTCCCGGCATATGTCAGTGGTAAAATTTTACCGATGATTTGAACCCAGGTTGCCATCGAGTCTAGTGGGATAATCCCCGAAAAGAAGGTCTGAGGAACAATAACCAATGGTAACATCTGCATCATCTGAAATTCCGATGATGCAAATGTTGACATCAGTAGTCCAAATGCTAAGGCCACAAAACCAAAGAGGACGCTGATAACCATAACATCAAATAAGTTACCCACAACATCTAAATGTAGAATCCAGATTCCGACCGTAGAAATTAAAGTAGACTGTAACAAAGCTAAAACTCCATAGCCTAACATATAACCAAAAACAATGTCGCTTCGCTTAACTGGCGTTGCCAATAAACGATCCAACGTGCCAGAGGTTCTTTCCTTTAATAGTGCCATTCCAGAAATTAGGAAAACAAAGAAAAAAGTAAAGAAACTCATCAGAATGGGAGCAATTTTATCGAAAAATCCCGTATCGCTATCCCCATAATAACTTTCCCAATTCTCATACAAAATCATAGCGCCTCATACGCTCTGAAACAAGCGGGTTTTAACTACCCAAATCTTCATAAAACCTCACTAATCTTCATTTATCCGTTGTCAGTTTTGAGTGAAAATAAAAAAACTCGGAAAATCCGAGACCTTATTTTTAGAAGTTTTCTGTAACTAGGTGTTCTGATTTAGCGAACGATTTTTCATCAAAAAATTTTCTAAGAAGATAGACTAACTTTGATATATCAAGGCTTATCCGCTCTTTGTATTTTTCTCGGAAGATAAAAGTATCGCTTGAAATTATCTTTTCACACAAAAAAGCCCACCTCCCAAACGGGAAGTGAGCTAAAAACGTATATTTTTTTGTGCCACTTTTAAAGGTTAGTGATTTTTACTAACTATCGAAAGTGGCCAACTTTTTTTGTTCGCTATTTGAACGTACCGAAAGCTTGGCCGTTGCCGTCACGGCATACGAGATAACCAAACTGACCGTTGCCTCGTGGCTGTCTAATCCAGATATAACCTCCCGATTTGGCCCAAGCATCGTATTCAACTTCAGAGCCAGCGGGTAAGGTTGCGATCAAAGCAGACTTAGTTGTTGCCCCCCACCGTAGATTAATGGCGGTGTTAAGCGTGAAAGTGGCCTTTTCTTCGTGCCAAACAACGCCTAAATCATCCGTCCAAGTTTTAGGTGCTGATACCGGCTTAGATTGTGGCTTAGGTTGCACTTGAGGCGCCGGGTTAACGGTGTTAGCCTTAGCAAACTTATCCCACCCGGTTTCATCGATATACCAGATTGACCGGTCCATGTCGCCACCGGTATACTGCCAGCCGGTGATTGCAGCAAACGCACCAGAGGAAACCGGCATGTTGGGCACTGTCCAAGAATTCCAGTTCATGCTTGCATACTTGGCCACCCACAAACCGCAATCCTTAGCGCAGTTTGCGACTTGCCAAATTGCAGACTCTTGCACATAAATAACCGGCCATACGCCGGTTTTATCGTGCACACGGTCAACAAACCGCCGAACCCACGTTGTGTCACCCCAAGCTGAATTTTGGTAGCTCTCCCAGTCAACAACTAGCATGCCGGTGCCGATGTAATTCTTGATGTTTACCAAGAAGTAATCAGCTTCCGCTACCGGGTCGCCTCCGCCCGCATAGTGATAATAGCCCAATTTCTTACCAAGCGACTTAGCCAAATCTACTTGATGATTGCACTTAGGATTGACATAGCCAGTCCCTTGTGTAGCTTTGACGATAACACCTTGAGCATGACTATCTCTAATAATCGAGTCGTCTGAACCGCTATAAACGTCTACTGTGTACATTGTCATATTATTTCACATCCTTTTTTGGTTGAACATATTCAAGTGCTTGCTTGCTATCCGATAATCCATGTGTAGTCGGGTCGTTAAGAGCATTCCATAAGCTTACAGCGACTAGCGATAAAACATAAGGGTTGCCGATTGCTTCCATCAGGACCGTCCCTAACGTTTGCCAGCTAGTGAGTTCTTGTGCGCTAATCCCAGCATATCCTAGGATTGGCGTTAAAATTGATAGAATTAATTGCACAACAAAAACCGGATTCTTCATCCGGACCTTTAAATTCATCATTTGATGTGTTCCTCCAGTCTAATCACCCGTTCAACCAAATCAGAGTGGCTTTCTTCAAGCTTCCCAAGTCGTGTGGTCACTCTCTTAAGCTGATTAATCGAGTTTTGTAAATCTTTAATATCGTAAGTGAACTGTACTAATCTTTGCGACAATTCCTTAATTTCATCGTCTGTAGCTTTTCGTGCTGAGTCTTTAATTACTCCTCTTAGCCAGGCAAAACCTATGCCAAATAGGGTAAAAATCGCCACCCAATCCGAAAATCCAAGACCTAAAATGCTGTGTGGCATTGCATCACCTCCCTAATACCATTTTTAAAATTATTGCACGAATTTAATAGTACTATTGAATTGAGTGAAATTTATAGAATCCTCCTTGTTAGTCTTTCCATTGTACAGAGTATACAAGACTGGCTAGTCGATCGGATATCACTTTATAGTCACCTACTCTATTTGGAGCTGAAATAAATCCCCGATGATACTCTGTTACCCTCTCCCGATTTTCGCGCCAGTCTTTTCCATATTCTTTTTGTAAATCTATCCAGTGGTCTTGCCCATCAAAGTCGCAAATGACATTTTCGTTAATTTCTGCAAAATCTATAGTAATTTTGTCAAGATTGTCCTCTTTAATTTCATAAAAGATATCATAATCAGTTTGAAAAGCTTTATATTGTTCATTAAAGGAAACCGCTGGAACACTGACCTTTTTAATATTTTCCAAATTTACCTTTTTAATTTTTGGTTGATTATTCTCATCCTCATAATATAAAGTCATACTCCTCAATTCTTCAGATTCAGTACGATATGCTGAAACATATGCATGAAGCGTGCTTTCTTCACGTATTTCGTTAATCAATGATGAAAGTTTATCCTCTAAAGACTTAAGTCGATCGTTGAGTGTATTGATTGGCACCGCATGCCCAGCTTGACTAGTATCTGTAACCGTCTTAATTAACTGTTGTGGTGTGGTCTTGTTTTGTAGGTCGGTAATCTGTTCTGATTGGTCACTTGGATTAGGTAGATATTTAGTGGCAACTGTTCCCTCTTCAAGTTGTGGAAGAATAAACCACACATTTTTAGTCGTATTCAATACACCAAAATATACTGAATTATTTACACCACCCCAACGTGTAGTCCAACTTATTCTTGTCCAATCACTACTTGCCTTCACAGTAAAATCTTTTCGATTATTAATACCTAATCTCATTGTAATAGTTACATCTTCACTAGGCATTACATAGATACTCAATGTGTAGTCTTTATTAGGAACTAAAGGCACATTATCTTGCACAAATAAATGTCCATCAGCGCCTATTGTAGGGTTGTTTGCTATTTCAATCTTTTTGGAAGCTACAAAACCATTAACACTAACCGATGTGTCTTGCAATGTTATATTGGTGATAGACCCTTGTCCGCCAGTCCGCCACTCACCTTGGTCCCATGAACCGCCTTTTTGATATTCTTTAAGGCTCCCGCCAAAATTTAAAGTGTTTCGTAAAATATTTTTACCCGAAACAGATAAATTATCTATTTTACTATTAGCAGTATTGGCAGTATTCTGTGCGTTGTTAGCTTTACTTACCGCACCATCAGCCGTACTTTGGGCAGTATTAGCTTTATTAACCCCAGTGTTGGCGGTGTTTTGTACAATATTAATCTTTTTATCAATCTCACTTTTTTCTCTTGAGATTTCACTTGACATCTCAGATATTGAACCAGATAAATCCTCTACAACTTGCCTAAGTTCACTATAGGTTACATTCTCAACCCACTCAGACCAACCGTTATTACCAAAATATTGTCGGATGTAAATTTTCTTTGTATCGGTATTAATTACTACCTGACACGATACTACGTCACTGGTTTTAATGCTTAACATTAATCCGTTAGTTAAACCTTGAGGATTATGTCTTATCTCATTTATCGACTCGTTCCCATAAATGATTCTGGTACCATTTTCTCTAAAATTGTTTAGGTCTCCACTGTAAACAGGATAATTGACTAACGGGTTTAGAGTAGTTTGAATTTTTCCTATTAATGTGCTCAACTCGTTTTCTTTATTAGTTGCACGCGTTTTTTTCGGAATCGATATCAGTTTTATTTGATTGTTCGGCTTGTTTAGCTCTATTGATTTCACCGGTTAGTGATTGTTGTAAGCTAGAGTGACTACTTTCTGCATCAGCTTTAATTTTATTAATGGCATCATTCGTGTCGTTATCTGTTTTTGTAGACCTAGCAATTTCGCTGTCAAGTTTTTGTTGTAAAGCACCCTCTTTTTCCTTAGCACGAGTAATTTCGGTGCTAATAGCAGATTTGTTGTCTTGTTCGGATTGTTTCGCTCTTGAAATTTCACCAGTTAAAGCTGTTTGTAACTTCTTTTCTACATTATCTGCTCGAGCAATTTCTTTATCTAATTTGTCCGTTAAATCTGTAACGTCTTGCTGTGTGGCTAAAGCAGCATGGTCAACTACGATTTCGATTTCATTATCGTTAATGTTAGCCAGCTTAACTCCGACATTAATTTGCAAATTGGTCAACCCGGATTCGCTATAAGCATTAATATATTGAGGCTGATTAGCCTTGATTACAGCAAATAAAAAAGGCTCGTTTTCTTCAACTTGCCCATAAATAAAAATTGTATTTAAAGTATAGTCATTTTTTACATTTCGACCATCAAATAATAGTTCTAGGCTCATTGCTTGCCCATTAATTTTCTTGCTGGTAAGTTTTCCAGTTTGAATTTGACTAGCTTGACTAATGACTTCTGTATAAGTTAATCTTTCTAATTGCGCGTCTGAATACGCCGTGTTAGATGCGATAGGATCTAGTAAGGAAATTTTAGGTTTATCATCCGATTTTACTAACTCGGTATAGCGAAAGCCTTCATTTGTGATAACCGTTTTAAATTTTTCACTCATTAACAATTTACCTCCTTTATTTTGGACCATTAACCGAAATAATAGCACTGCGTGTACCATAGACGACTTTAACAGTATTCCACGATGTATCCACGAACCGAATTTGGTCTACCCTAATTCCTGCCGCAGATGTTTCTTCAACCCGTTTTAGCAAATACTTTTGTTGCCATGGAGTCTTTGCTAACTCAATTGGAATATCAACAATTCTGATTGCTAGTGGTTCGTTTTCTAAAGGTTCAACGCGAATATTTTTAGGTTCAATATTAAATGCATTTTGAATCGTTCTAATAATTCCGTTCACAGTTGCATCTCCACGACGCGAAGCAATTTTGGACTTAAGCATAATACGATAAAAATCATCATCGGCTTGTCCTCGACTTTGCCCATACTTTTCGCCTAATCGGTCTAAAACCTCACCTTTTGCGTTGTTGATGTCTCTGTAAGACTCAATCAAATTAAAAATTCCTTGTATATTTGCAAGCTCCGTTGCCAAAAACTGGATAAGTTTATTTACATTTCTTCCATAGTCAGCATTAATCGAGGCCGGTATTCGCGTTTTTATTTCATCAAAGAAATTCACGATATTGTAAGCCCCCCGTCTGCAAGCGCAGCTGTTTCTAAAGTAGATAGGACGATGTCTTGAGCCTTAACCTCTTCTTTGGATAAGCCAATTTTGATATCAGCTACATCAACGCCTTTAACATTACTATAAATTAACTGGTAAAATTTAGTGTATCTAACCACTTCACCCATATCCACCGAGTTTAAATACTGCTTAACTATATTTAAAATTTGATTATCTCCATCGCTAGGATACATGCTATTTTTTTCCAAATGAATATCAACATAAATACCTTTATTGGTCGGGAAATCAAATTTAATCACATGGTTAATCCCAGCAATGTCCGTTACTTTCGTTACCTGTTGACCAGCGGTATTAATTCCGGCTGCTACAGATTTGAAAATAGCTTCAGCAATATCGTCTTTGTATCCTCCGTTTACATAGATGTGGATTGCTTTAGCGGGTGTGTTAGTTTTAGGGTCATTTTCCATAGTATCATTACTAATAATTTTTACTGTTTTAACACCATTAACTTTTCTAATGGCTGTAATTACCCCGTTATACGGACTAGAGCTGTCCATATTATTAGCTAGAGTAATTCGATTCCTTAAATTATCGTCTGTTTCAATACCTGTACCACCTATAACATCAGTCAACGTCGCATACAATATCTGTTCTACGGGTGTTACTTGTTCAGCAGTGTATTCCCCGGATTTGTTGTAATCAGCACCTAATTTATCTGCATATAACAAGTGGCTAACTCCCGTTCCTAAGTTACCTTCATTTGCACTGATAGTCCCATATCCAGGGATACTCATAGATTTTTCTCCACTATCCTCTAGAGTAATATCTTCGGTAGTGACGTACATTAAATCATCTTTTGTCTTGAAAAGCGTACCAGAAGAAACAGTGTACCCCGCTTTTCCGTAGATAGTGATAGTTCCTATGCCGACCTGTGCAGGCAGTCTGTGCAATCCTACGTTAGCTGCTAACTGATCTAGAGTGGCTCCACTAGCGCTATCAACGAATTGTGAGTTATAGACCTTTTCAGCCAACATGTAAATTTGATTTAGACAAAAGGCTAAAATCCTAATGATAATTCCGCCTACAGACCTTGTATGCGTCTGGGCAGTTTCACCAAAAAGTTCTCGCCATTTCAAACATAAATCGTCAACGATTTCGTCATAATTTGGTCGTGTAAATCCTTTTTCATCAAGCATTAAACGCTAACCTCGCTTTCTATCATCTGACCATCATTTAGATTCACCGTAAAAGCAATTGTTAAATCACGATTATTGCGCTCAATTTTAGTGACATTCGCATTGATAACCCGTTCTTCCTGACTTAGCGCGTCAGTAATGCAACTAGCTATATACGTATCTGTTGCACCTTTTTCGGTTAAAAATGATTGGTCCATTCCTAGGTTTTCATCGGCAAAAAATTCACCTTTTCGGGTCTTTACCACCAAACTTACAGTTTGTTCAATTTCTTCTAGGTCAGAAACGACTTGAATGTCATTATCAGCAAATGTGAAATCCCCGTCACTATTCAACTTAATATCTTTCATGGTAAAACCTCCGTAATCACTGCATCGTTCAAGTCGTGCATTCTTTTGCTATCTAACTTAAAATCCTTATTCGTTCCATCCCAATTACTGATTGAGCGGTCTAAAAAAGTAACTAGCACTACTGAATTAATGCCTATGAAGTTCTGGCAAGTTTTGCCAACCGGAACATTAATTAAAAGGCTTCGTTTGCTATCATCTTTGTAATTAAGCGCCATCGGTTGAACATTTGCCTGCGTTTTATTTTCGTTCAGATATGTTACTCGCGCTAATTGAGCCACGTTGACGGACCATTGTATGCGTTCAATTAATTCTTTGACAAATCTCGTGTCATTATTTCTTATTGCCATTAATTTTCTATCCCTTCAAACTTTGTACGAGCTTCTTCTCCATCAAAGCTGTGCTCACCATTAATCACATACATGCCATGATTAAGGTATTTACTTTTAAGTTCAACTCTGGTAAAAGTTGTCAAACGATAGTTAAGAATGCTTTCAACCTCAAAACTCCAGTTACCTAAACCGTCGTTGTCGTCATAATCTTGCCAGTCATCATCCCGACTAGCTGAGGTCGGGCTGCCAATCAAACCAGTTCCTGTATTAAGATTGAAAACCTCTGTATTTCTTCCGTTAAAAATAAAGGCGAAAGTCAGTTGGCCACGCAAGTAAAACAAGCTGGTTTTAGTTTCTTCTGCAACGGTTTCTAAGACTTCTAAAGGGTGACCGTCAGCCGTGTAGCCGTCGTTATAAGCTTTATCATGATTGATATTCATATAATTCAAGCTAATGTTAGCGCGACGGGCGACATCTTTAATGATCGTAGAAGCCATTGTACCTTTGGCGTAAGTTACATTAATTTTTGGTAACTTAGTGTAATCTGTCCCTTCAAGAACCCGCAAAGTATAAGCAGTATCTACATCATCCAAGACAGGATTAGTAGTCCTAAAGACAGTTCCTTTCATCAGCAAACCAACATCACCGTTATATCCAGCATAAAGCTCAACTTTATCTCCTTGTTTGATAGAGTTGAAGTGGCCGGGATTGATGTTATATAACGTGATTTCGGTAATCTGCTTTTCTGTATCCGTAGAAAATGGGACCGTGAAATGTATCTCAATAGCTTTGCTACCTTTGTTGTATTCGTAAGTTAACCTTGAATTCTTGGTAGTAACGACCACCTTGCATTCAAAACCATATTGCGCTTTAGCCATCGTTTTCCACCCCCACCAAAGTATCGATATACAGAAATACTGTTTCCCCAAACGTTGCTTTGTTGCAT
>NZ_BAMI01000036.1 GCF_000615765.1 Ligilactobacillus equi DSM 15833 = JCM 10991
TCAGCTGACTTTTTAATCAATCAACATAATCATTATATAAAATCATGTCTAAACTGTCAAGAATTTTTTATACTTTTTTTGAATAAAAATTCCTTTGTATCAATTAAAAGTTACAACTCATATATCATATGATATTTTGCCGTATCTGTCAACCTATTTTTTATTTCTTTGTTTTTATCTCAAACAACGTATTTAATCTTACAGATATTTTCCTTATTCGTCAAGGGATTTCGGAATATTTTTTATCATTTTTTATTTAACGAATTTTATCATTAAATTAAACTTTTTAATTCAACAAAAACCGAACTTTACTAGGCATTTTTTGCATAATGTATAAAGAAAAGTAATTATTCATTTTTTAATTAAAAAGAGCCAGCCCCAAAGCTGACTCACTTTATATTTTTTATATTATTGACTAGGCTTCAACCTTAGCAATTTTCCCCTGTTCAATGTAAACAGCTAAGATAGAAAGATCAGCCGGATTTACCCCACTAATGCGACTTGCTTGTGATAATGTTTCCGGTTGAATCTTCGTTAACTTTTGGCGCGCTTCCGTAGCTAAACCATCAATCGCAGCGTAGTCAATTCGCGCAGGAATCTTCTTGGCTTCCATTCGCTTTAACTTGGCAACTTTTTCTTCGGCTTTTTTGATATAACCTTCATATTTGAATTGAATTTCCACCTGTTCCTTAACAGCTCGACTTAAAGCTTTTTCCGCCGCAGGAACAAATTCCAACAAGTCTGCATAACTTACGTATGGACGACGCAAAAATTCACTAGCTAATACACCATCCTTCAAAGGACGATCACCATGCGCTTCTAAATAAGCATCAACTTTTGCATTGGGTTTAATACGAATCTTAGCCAATCTTTGCTTTTCTTCTTCGATTAAAGCTTTCTTTTCTAAGAAGGCTTGATAGCGTTCATCGGAAATCAAACCCACTTGATGACCAATTTCTGTTAAACGCAAATCAGCATTGTCGTGCCGTAAAATTAAGCGATATTCGGCCCGAGAAGTTAATAAACGGTAAGGTTCATTAGTTCCCTTAGTTACTAAGTCATCAACTAAGACCCCAATATAAGCATCAGAACGGCTTAAAGTAATACCTTCCTTACCCTGGGCGTGTAAACCAGCGTTAATCCCAGCTAAAATACCTTGCCCCGCAGCCTCTTCGTAACCTGAAGTTCCATTAGTTTGTCCTGCCGTGTAAAGGCCTTTGATTAACTTAGTTTCCAAAGTTGGACGTAATTGATATGGTGAAACTACATCGTATTCAATCGCATAACCTGGACGCATCATTTGGGCATTTTCTAATCCAGCAACCGAGTGTAACATATCTTGTTGTACTTCTTCTGGCATTGAAGTTGAGAAACCTTGTACATAGTATTCATCAGTATTGCGTCCTTCAGGCTCCAAAAAAAGTTGATGACGTTCTTTATCAGCAAAACGTACAATCTTATCTTCGATTGATGGGCAGTAACGCGGACCTACTCCTTCAATCACCCCAGAAAACATTGGCGCCCGATCGAGGTTTTCACGGATAATTTCATGTGTTTTTTCATTAGTGTATGTCAACCAACAAGATAATTGCTTCGCTACTTCCAAATAGTCAGCATCATCGGATTCAAAGCTAAAGAGGTTAGCTTGTTCATCACCTGGTTGTTCTTCCGTCTTACTGTAATCAATAGTATTACCATCCACTCGTGGTGGAGTACCAGTCTTGAAACGCTGTAATTCAAAGCCAAGTTTTTCCAAGTTACCCGATAACTTCATTGCTGGTTGGGAGTTATTCGGACCAGAAGAGTACATTAATTCCCCAATGATTATTTTTCCCCGTGCAGAAGTTCCTGTGGTTAAAACCACGGATTTGGCTGTGTAACGCGCTCCCGTATTCGTGATAACTCCTTTGACCGTTTGATTTTCAACAATCAAATCATCAACAATTCCTTGACGTAAAGTAAGATTTTCTTGTTTTTCGATTGTGTGCTTCATTTCAGCTGAGTAAGCATGCTTATCAGCTTGAGCCCGTAAAGCACGTACTGCCGGACCTTTCCCGGTATTTAGCATCCGCATTTGTACATAGGTCTTATCAATATTGCGACCCATTTCCCCTCCAAGAGCATCTAATTCTCGGACCACAATTCCTTTAGCTGGCCCCCCAACTGAAGGGTTACATGGCATAAATGCCACCATATCTAGGTTAATTGTCATCAATAAGGTCTTGTTGCCCATGCGAGCAGAAGCCAAGGCTGCCTCACTTCCAGCATGACCTGCCCCAACTACGATTACATCATAATCATTTCCTTGATATTGCTTTACTTCCATTTGTCTTTCCTTCACTCCTCTATTACTTCCCTAAACAGAATTGACTAAATAATTGATCTAACAACTCATCTTGGTAGGTATCACCCGTAATCTCTCCGAGTAATTCCCAAGCCGTAGTCATATCAATTTGTACCAAATCCACCGGTAAGTCCATTTCAATTCCATCCAAAACGGCTGCTAATGAATTTTCAGCTTTTTCTAAAAGTGCCATTTGCCGGACATTCGTTACTAAAACTGTACTTTGAGAATTTTCAATCCCTCCAAAGAAAAGTTCAGCGATTTTTTCTTCTAATTCAACTAAACCAGCTTGTTTCAAAACTGAAGTCAACATGAGATTGTCCTCACCAACCTCAGCTTTTACTTCATCTAATTCTATAGCTTGCGGTAAATCCGTCTTATTTAAAATTACCAATCGCTTCTTATCGTTCGTCGCAGCTAATAATTCACGGTCTTCCTTAGTTAAGGCTTGACTACTATTTAAAATTAATAAAACTAAATCAGCTTGTTCAATCGCCTTGCGGGAGCGTTCCACTCCAATAGCTTCTACTTTATCGTCTGTTTCGTGAATTCCGGCGGTGTCGATTAACTTCAACGGTACACCACGCACATTAACATATTCTTCAATAACGTCCCGCGTCGTTCCAGCAATATCAGTCACAATAGCTTTATCTTCATGTAAAAGATGGTTTAATAAACTGGATTTTCCGACATTAGGTCGCCCAACAATTGCCGTTGCCAATCCTTCACGTAATACCTTACCTTGACTTGCTGTTTGTAGCAGTTGAGCAATCCGCGTTTTAACTTCTTGGGCTTTTTCTTTCAACATTTTAGTAGTCATTTCTTCCACATCATCGTATTCAGGATAATCAATATTGACCTCCACTTGGGCTAACACATCCAAAATATCCTGACGTAAGTTATTAATTAGGTGGGATAAATTTCCATCTAACTGACTAAGAGCGACCTTCATAGAACGGTCAGTCTTAGCCCGAATTAAATCCATTACGGATTCAGCTTGAGTCAGGTCAATTCTCCCATGCAAGAAAGCACGCTTAGTAAATTCACCTGGTTCTGCTAAACGAGCACCATTCACTAATAATAACTGTAAAATTTTGTTAGTGGCGACAATCCCACCGTGGCAATTAATTTCTACCACATCTTCGCGGGTGAAAGTTTTCGGTGCCCGCATCACTGAAACCATAACTTCGTCAATAATTTCATCAATTTTTGGATCATAAATATGTCCATAATTAATGGTGTGACTTGCTACTTTGTTTAAATCTCTACCTTTAAAGACCCGTGAAATCACGGCTAAAGCTTCTTCACCACTTAACCGGACAATAGAGATTGCCCCTTCTCCAGGTGGAGTTGAGATGGCAGCGATAGTATCAAATTCTGTTGTATTCACAATTTCCTCCCTATAAATCCATAGAAAAAAGTGCCTACTCCACGCCTTTCCTTTCATACGAAAGTACTTACAAAAAGCATGGACAAAGCACTTTGACTACTTTATCTCTGATAAGAATGATTACCTTTAATATACTTTCAAATTTAACTTTTGTCAATTTTCTTGTCTCGGAAGAACTTTCAAACTAACACCTGTTTGGTTAACAATCCCTAAGACTTGATATTCCCCATCATCACTAAGACCAAAATCAATTTGGTAACTTTGATCTGCCAACGTAATTACTTCCACTTCAGCGCGCTCTTTGAAAAAACTACCGATAGCCATCCGCTTTTGCTTTTTTTCTTCAGCCTTTTGGACTGCTACCTTAAGGGTGAAACCTTCATCTAAAAATTGTTTCACGTGAAACACTTTAATTAAAGTGTATAAACTATACTTTCTTTGTTTTGATTCGTGACTACATTTTTGGGGATGAATATAACCTTTTTCTTCCCAATATCGCAATTGACGTGGGGAAACTTTGGTTAAATCACTAATATCACCAATGCTAATATTTAAATTCTCTACAATGGAAAAAGTTGGGTTCTTTTCCAAAATAAAATCTCCTTTCGACATACTCTCCATCTATTATTGTAATTTTTTTAACAGCATTGTCAACTTTGTTGACAAAAAAATCTTGGAGGTGTATTCTTTAATTTGGAATTTTTACTTATTTTATTATTATGAGAGGAGAAATTTTGAAGTGACAAAAGAAAAAATTGTCGATATCAACGGTAAACCATATAACCGTACCTTACTAGTAACCGTTCTAACTATCGGTTCTTTTTGTACCATGCTTACGGGGACCTTCTTAGCAACGGCTTACCCTTCAATCATGAAATCTTTTGATATCAATACATCAACCGTACAATGGTTGACTACTAGTTTTATGTTAGTTAATGGGATTATGATTCCAGTTTCTGCTTGGTTAATTAACAAATTAAATTCACGTATTATGTATCTTGTTGCCATGTCAACTTTCCTTTTAGGAACTATTGTGGCTTTTGTAGCGCCTAACTTCCAAACCCTTTTAATCGGTCGGATTATTCAATCACTTGGAGTTGGGGTTTCCATGCCTTTAATGCAAACAATTATGCTCTCAATCTTCCCACCTGATAAACGGGGGTCTGCCATGGGAATTGTGGGCATTGCTATGGGGTTAGCTCCTGCCATCGGACCGACCTTATCTGGTTGGGTCGTGGATCATTACTCTTGGCGCGATCTCTTTGGCCTCATGATTCCTTTAGTTGCGATTGTGATTATTCTAGCCTTCTTCTTGATGCGACCAGTAATCAATGCTCACAAGCAACCATTAGATGTTTGGTCCGTTATCACCTCCACAATTGGTTTCGGTTCTCTCCTATACGGGGCTTCTGAAGCCTCAAGCGAAGGATGGACTAGTAGTATTGTAGTTGGCTGTATCCTCGTCGGAGTTATCTTTGTCTCCCTCTTTATTCACCGCCAAATTAAACTTAAAGACCCATTCTTAGATATCTCAGTTTTTAAGCACAGTGAATTTGCCTTGGCAGCTGTTTTATCAAGTGTTTCGAACTTAGCTATGGTTGGAGTCGAAATGCTCTTACCTCTCTACATTCAAAATATTCGGGGGGAATCAGCTTTCCACTCTGGTTTAATGCTCCTACCTGGAGCCTTAATGATGGGATTTATGTCCCCTGTTACTGGGCGACTATTTGATAAATTCGGGGCACGTTACCTCGCTATCACGGGTTTGACCTTACTTTCTATTGGGACAATTCCTTTTATCACCTTGACGGCTCAAACACCAGTCATCTCAATTGTTATTTTCTATGCAATTCGACTTTTCGGGGTTTCCATGGTCTTTATGCCGGTAACAACTTCTGGTATGAACGTTTTACCATTAAATCAAATGTCACATGGGACTGCAGTTAATAACACTTTCCGGCAAGTGATTAGTTCCATTGGAACAGCAATTTTGACAACAATTTTATCAACCACTACTACAGGACAAATGCCAGCTAAATCTTTATTAGCTAAACAACCTTTACTTTATAAAGATCACGCCGTTAATGCTTCTTTAGCTGGTTTCCACGCAGCCTTCTTTGCCTCTATTGTTTTCGCAATTGTCGCCTTAGGCTTAGCTTTCTACTTAAAGAAGGGGAACCGCGCTCGAGAAACCAAACAATTTGACCACTTAGAAAGGAGAGCTGACTAATAATGATTTTAGTAACCTTAATTCTAGGTGCCTTAGGCTTTTTCTACTTTAGTGCTGCTACCCCTCACCTCAAAGGTAAGGCTATCTATATCATAATTTCCTTACTCCTCTTAGGGGGTTCAGTACTAGCAATTGTTGCTAATGACAACTACCACTACGGTATGAAAGTTACCGTGAGCAAAACTACTCAAAAATTGGTTTCCACGTCGGATAAGCTCAACATTTTGGTCTACCAAAAATTAGGTAGTGCTGGTAAAGAAAAACTCTTTATTTATAAGACCTCACCTAATCAAAAAAAAGCTCTCACAACTAAAGCAGACTTAAAGGTCAAGAGTCAAGTTAAAACAACTACTAAGGATGCTTATGTTGAAATTAAGACAGAAAAATATGTCTACAAGAACCAACTTAGTCGCCTCTTCTTCAGCATCTTAGGTGATAACCACCGTACCAAAGCTAAAGAATACACGTTCTATACTAATCGAGAATGGCTCGTGCTCTCTGCTAAACAAGCACAAACTTTACCAGTTATCCTCCAAAAACAAGGCGATAACCTTCAAAGACAAATTGCGCTTGACGTTAAAGAGCGCTTAACAGAAACCGTAAAAGCCAACCCACAACTTGATAAGATGCAATTAGCTGAGCTCCAACAAGCCTATATCAAAGAAGCGCAAGTTAGTGCCATTAAGAAACTTTTAAAATAAATCAAAAAGGTCACGTAATCCACTCGATATGATGTATTACGTGACCTTTTTTGTAGATTTATGAATCCATTCTGGATTATGGAAATCAAAAAGCCCCTTCCTACCCTGATGGTAAGAAAGGACTTTCGACTTACAGATTAGTCTTCTGCAACGAATGGTAATAAGCCCATGATACGTGCACGCTTAATAGCAACTGTTAAGCGACGTTGATTCTTGGCGCTTGTACCTGTCACACGACGAGGTAAAATCTTACCGCGTTCTGAGATGAAACGCTTCAATAAGTCTGTATCTTTGTAGTCGATGTATTCGATGTGGTTAGCTGCGATAAAGTCAACCTTACGACGACGACGACCACCGCGACGTTGTTGTGCCATGTTAATTTCCTCCTATTAGAATGGTAAATCATCATCTGCTAAATCAACTTGTTCTCCATCATCCTTAAAAGGACTTTCATTGAAGTCTTGGTTAGCATCTGATACTTGCGTTTGACTTGGGGCTACAGGTGTTTCAGAGGTAGAATTAAACCCACCACCGTTATTACCAGCAAAACCACCTTGTCCTTGACCAGCAAAACCATTAAAGCTGCCATTACCCATGTTATTACCACCTGCGGGGTTGCCGTATGGGTTTTGACCACCATAGTTTGCCTGACCTTGATTAGGAGTATAACCTTGTTGGTTACCACCATAACCATGTTGTTGGCGGTAACTTTCTGATTCGGCACGTGTTTCAATTAAATCAAAGTTTTCCACGACGACTTCCGTCACGTAAACTCTTTGACCTTGCTGATTTTCATAATTCCGGGTTTGAATCCGACCTTGCACTGCAATCCGAGCTCCCTTGTGGGTATAACGGGCCAACGTTTCCGCTGTTCCCCGCCAGGCCACACAATTAATGAAGTCCGCTTCTCGTTCACCTTGTTGGTTACGAAAATTACGTTCGACAGCAATTGAAAATGAGGCAGTTGAAGTACCAGAAGCAGTTGTACGTAATTCGACGTCTCGGGTGAGACGACCGACTAAAACGACATTATTCAAAGCATACTCCTCCTTTTTAAACTTGTTATCTTCTTTATTTTATTAAGCTTCGCGCTTAACGATCATGTGACGTAAGATACCGTCGTTGATCTTTGCAAGACGATCAAATTCGTTGATACTGTCTGCGTTAGCAGCCTTGATGTTTACGATGTGGTAGACACCTTCTGTGTAACCAGCAATTTCGTAAGCAAAACGACGCTTAGACCAGTCTTTTGAGTCGACGATTTCTGCACCACCGTCTACTAAGATGTTGTCGAAACGTTCAACTAATTCGTTCTTAGCAGCTTCATCTAATGATGGGTTGATGATGTAAGTAATTTCGTAGTTTGTCATGACTGTTGCACCTCCTTATGGACTATTGGTTCTTATTTAATCAGAACAAGGAGAATCTAAAGCTTGAGCTTAGATACTCACAAATATTGATTATAGCATTAAAAATTCTGAAATACAAGCTTCTGGTATATTTTTTACCTCTATATATTAAATACGCAAAAAAATTTATTTTTTGATCTCAAAAAGTAATTTTTAGTTATTTTTTAGTTTTCACTCATTATCTCTTCATTTTCAACTTCTTCTTTGGCGACAACGGTCATGGTAGAAACCTTGCCACCGTCTTTAAGGTTCATTAAACGTACTCCCATTGCTGAACGGCCAACTTCAGAAACGTTTTGGGCGTCGAAACGAATCATGACCCCTTTATCGGTAATCACCATGATATCTTCGTCACCGTTAATCGTGGTAAAGCCAACTAAAGGACCATTCTTACTTGTGATGGTACTTGTTTTAACCCCTTTACCTCCCCGACCTTTAACGGGGTATTCGCTAGCCTTGGTTAATTTACCATAACCATTTTCGGAAATAACTAAAACCTTGCTGTCAGAGGTTAAGACCCCAGTACCAACAACGTAGTCATCTTCCCGAAGTTTAATTCCACGGACCCCAGAAGCAGCTCGCCCCATAACCCGGACAGAAGAACTTGCAAAGCTAGCGGCGTAACCTTGGTGTGTCCCAATAATAATAGTGCTATCTTGGTCTAAAATCGACACATTGATTAATTCATCATTATCTCGTAAAGTCAAGGCCTTGAGCCCATTTTTACGGATGTTAGTAAAGTCAGCCACACTAGTTTGTTTAACAACCCCATTCTTCGTGGTAAAGAAAAGACGTAATTTATTGATATCCACATCTTCAGTCGTGGTAACATTTAAGACGGTGGAAATCTTTTCCCCAGATTCAAATTCCACTAGGTTAATTACCGGAATTCCCTTGGCTGTCCGCCCGTATTCAGGAATTTCGTATCCCTTCATGCTATAAACCTTACCCTTGTTGGTAAAGAAGAGCAACATGTCGTGAGTCGAAGTGGTTAGGAGGTGTTCGATGAAGTCATCATCGTGAACCCCCATCCCTTGAACCCCACGGCCCCCACGTTTTTGGGCTTTGAAGTCACTGGTTGGAACCCGTTTAATGTAACCATTGTGCGTTAAAGCAATTACAACGGATTCTTCTTCAATTAAGTCTTCATCTTCGATACTTAAGGCTTCCCCAACCATTAACTCCGTCCGACGATCGTCTCCGAAACGGTCTTGGATGTCTAAAAGTTCTTCATAAATAATTTGGTGGACCCGTTCTGGTCGTGCCAAAATGTCTTGGTAATCCGCGATAGCCTCCATGGTCTTTTGGTATTCGGCCTCTACCTTATTTCTTTCCAAACCAGTTAAACGAACCAAACGCATATCTAAAATAGCTTGGGCTTGCTTATCACTCAGGCTGTATTCGTTAATCAAACGATCCTTGGCAATATCCCCACTTTGAGAATTGCGAATAATGTCAATAATAGCTTGGATGTGATCTAAGGCAATCCGTAACCCCTCTAAAATATGAGCCGAGCCTTAGCTTTCTTCAAGTCAAATTTTGTCCGCCGGCGAATCACGCTTTCTTGGTGTTTCAAGTATTGGGATAAAATTTCTTTAATTCCTAAGACTTTTGGTGTACCATCAACAATCGCTAACATGTTGAAACCAAAGGAAGTTTGCATAGCTGTTAACTTATATAAGTTATTTAAAACCACAGAGGCGCTGATATCGCGCCGCACATCAATGGTTACCCGCATCCCTTCACGGTCGGATTCATCTTTAATATCAACAATACCTTCTAGTTTCTTTTCGCGCGTTAATTGAGCAATTCTTTCAATTAAGCGCGCCTTATTAACCATGTATGGCAATTCATGCACGATAATTTGTTGGCGCCCATTGCTTAATTCTTCGACATCAACTTTAGCCCGTAAGGTAATTTGACCACGTCCGGTTTCGTAAGCTTTACGAATTCCAGATTTACCCATGACAATCCCACCAGTTGGGAAGTCAGGTCCCGGAATCACTTCCATCAATTCAGTAGTTGTTACTTCTGGATTGTTCATCAATAAGTGCAAACCAGAAATAACTTCCCCTAAATTGTGTGGTGGAATATTAGTCGTCATCCCGACCGCAATCCCTGTCGCCCCGTTAACTAATAAGTTAGGGAAACGCGCAGGTAAGACTTCTGGTTCTCTTTCGGTGCCATCATAGTTATCTTGGAAATCAACCGTATCTTTGTTGATATCACGTAACATTTCCAAGGTAATCTTACTCATCCGTGCTTCGGTATAACGCATAGCAGCTGCGCCATCACCGTCGACCGAACCAAAGTTCCCGTGCCCATCAACAAGAAGGTATCGGTAGGAGAAATCTTGAGCCATCCGCACCATGGATTCATAAATGGCCGCATCCCCGTGGGGGTGGAATTTCCCCATAACTTCCCCCACGATACGCGCCGACTTCTTATATGGTTTATCCGGGGTCACCCCTAGTTCATTCATCCCATATAAAATCCGACGGTGCACTGGTTTCATCCCATCACGTACATCTGGTAAGCTCGCGCCACAATGACACTCATGGCGTAATCCAAGAAAGATGTCTTCATCACTCGTGATAGGTCAACTTTTTTTATTCTATCTGGTAAATCAACCACGTTTTTACACCTCTTTTATTTTCTCCACACTAAGCATCTAAGTTTTCCACAAAGGTGGCGTTATCTTCGATAAATTGACGACGTGGACCAACGTGGTCACCCATCAACATTTCAAAAATTGCATTGGCTTCTTCAGCATCTGACAATTCAACGCGTAATAAACGTCGTTTGTCTGGATCCATCGTTGTTTCCCACAATTGTTCGGCATCCATTTCACCTAACCCTTTGTAACGTTGAATTACAGGTTTAGGACTTGGCGTTAATTGACCGAGGTATTCTTCTAATTCTTCATCAGTGTCAATGTAACGGATTACCTTACCTTGTCGTACTTGGTACAAAGGTGGTTGGGCAATGTAAACATAGCCTGCATCAATCATTGGCCGCATAAAACGATAAAAGAGCGTCAACAACAAGGTCCGAATGTGGGCCCCATCGACATCGGCATCGGTCATGATAATTAATTTGTGGTAGTTAGCCTTGGATACATCAAATTCATCCCCAAAACCAGTCCCTAAGGCAGTAAAGAGAGAGCGAATTTCTTCGTTCGCTAAAATCCGGTCCAAGCTGGCCTTTTCCACATTCAAGATTTTCCCCCGAATTGGTAGAATCGCTTGCGTTAAACGGGAACGACCTTGCTTAGCTGAACCACCGGCGGAGTCCCCTTCGACAATGAATAATTCTGAAATTTCCGGATCTTTACTTGTGTTGTTAGCCAACTTCCCTGGTAAGTTCGAAATTTCCAAGCCGTTCTTCTTGCGAGTAACTTCCCGCGCTCGCTTGGCAGCCATCCGTGCTTTGGCTGCGACAACCCCTTTTTCCACAATCTTTTTCGCAACTGTTGGATTTTCCATCATAAACTTGGTAAAAGTTTCTGTGAATAACTTATCGGTCGCTGTCCGCGCATCTGAATTACCTAACTTAGTCTTCGTTTGTCCCTCAAACTGAGGGTTAGGGTGCTTAATGGAAACAATCGCGGTTAAACCTTCCCGCACATCTTCTCCACTTAAATTAGCATCATTTTCCTTGAGAATCCCCGACTTTCGAGCATAATCATTAATCACCCGTGTCAAAGCTGTTTTAAACCCAGCTTCATGGGTCCCACCTTCGTAGGTATGAATATTGTTAGTGAAGGTCTTCAATTGTGAAGAAAAGTCGTTGGTATATTGAAGAGCTACTTCAACGGCAATCCCTTTTTGTTCACCTTCAACATAGATTGGTTCTTCAAATAAGACTTCCTTACCTTTGTTTAAGAATTCAACATAATGACGAATCCCACCGGCATAGTGGAATTCCGTGTAAGTATCATCTTCACTGCGCTTATCTTCGATCGTTAATTTCAACCCTTTGTTCAAGAAAGCTAATTCCCGAATCCGCGTAGTTAAAACTTTCATATCATAGATAGTTGTTTCGGTAAAGATATCTGAGTCCGGAACAAAGTGCACCTTAGTCCCATGTTCAAATTCACCACATTCACCAATCACGTGCATCTCGTGGGCCACTTTTCCTAACTTAAAGTCCATGGCGTAAATCTTACCTTCGCGCCGGACTTCAACATCTAATTCTGTGGACAAGGCATTAACAACCGAAGCCCCCACCCCGTGGAGACCACCAGACACTTTATAACCACCACCGCCGAATTTACCTCCGGCGTGTAACACTGTAAAGACAGTTTCTAGAGCAGGCCGGCCTGTCTTAGCTTGGATATCAACTGGAATCCCCCGCCCATTATCTATGACGGTAATACTATTGTCTGCTTCTACAGTCACATTAATTTCATCGGCAAAGCCTGCTAAAGCTTCGTCAATCCCGTTATCAATAATTTCCCATACCAGGTGGTGTAAACCTTGGGAACTGGTAGAACCAATATACATCCCGGGACGTTTACGTACGGCCTCAAGTCCTTCTAAAACTTGAATTTGACTCGCATCATATTCTTTAACTTCTTCGATTTGTTCTTCTAATTCTTCCAAATTAGGATTTTCTTCGCTTGTAGCCACCTTGGTGCCTCCTTACTGCTGCTCAACTTGAGGATAAAAAATTTCTGTCGGTGCTTGGACAGAAACCTTTCCCTCACTAATTCTAAATAGTTTCGGCTCTTTAATAAGCTTCCGAGTAATTTCACTTAAACCAGGCGTTGTTAAAAAGGTCTGCACTCGGTCTTGGATTGTTTTCAATAAGTGCGTTTGACGCACTCCATCAAGTTCAGACAAAACATCATCCAATAATAATATTGGCGCCTCGCCCGTTTCTTCTTTCATTAACTCAATTTCCGCTAATTTCACTGCTAAGGCCGTTGTTCTTTGTTGACCCTGTGAACCGTAAATCTGGATATTTTTTTCATTAACAATAAAAGCTAAATCATCACGGTGTGGCCCATGGAGGGTCGTCCCGCGAAAAATTTCCGTTTGCTTTTGTTGGGTTAACTTGGTGTAGAGTTCGGCTTGTACCTCTACTTCCTTTTCCAGGCTATTTTCAATTTCACTTACATACTGGAATGAAAGTTTTTCTTTTCCTTGGGTAATGCCACCATGAATTTCATTTGCATATTGACCTAACTTTTGCAAATATGCGCGCCTTTTCATGATAATTTTCGCTCCTAATTGCGCTAATTGTTCCGATAAAATGTCTAAATAAAGGTCATCTTGCGTTTTTCTTTGTTGTAAGTCCTTTAAATATTGGTTACGTTGCTTTAAAATCCGGCGATATTGACTTAGATGATGGAGATACAAAGCATCAATTTGACTAAACTCCCGATCAATAAAGCGCCGACGTTCACTCGGGGTACCTTTGACAAGCGATAAATCTTCCGGCGCAAACAAAATCACATTTAGTTGTCCGATATATTCCGACAACTTCCCTCTTTCGATATGATTAACCCTAACTTTTTTACCTTTAGAACTTAAGGTGAGTTCTAATTTTAAGTCGCCGAGTGCGCGACCAATCGTTCCCTTTATCTGGGCGTTTTCTTGACCAAATAAAATTAACTCGCGTTCCTTATTGGTCCGATGACTGGAAGCCATGGCTAACATATAAATGGCCTCCAGGAGATTAGTCTTGCCTTGCGCGTTTTCACCAATTAAAACATTTATGTTTTCAGAAAATTCTAGCTGCAACTTTTGGTAATTGCGAAAGTTCTCCAGCATTATTTCTTTCAGATACATTTTTTACGCTTCTTTCATGATAAAAGAACCGACATTTTCAATTTCAACTTTGTCTCCTGGATATAGTTTTCTTCCACGCCGAAAATCATTTTCACCATTCACAAAAATATCTTCACCATATTCTTGCAAAAACCACTTGGCCTGACCACCAGAAGAGATCACATCAGCGATTTTCAAGAGCTGACCTAAGGTGATATAAGGTGTTTTTAACTTAATTTCTTGTGCCAAAAAACATCCCTCACTTTTCTATACTTATTCTTTCTAATTATACCTTTTTTTTACGGTAAAAACAATTTTTATCCCCTTATTTTCAATTTTAAGGCCTTTTCAATCGAAATAAGGGATTTATACCTTCCTGGGGGCTATTGGCCTTAAAAACGCAAAAAAGCCACTCAAAATTTTTGAGTAGCTTACATGTATATCAGTTCTTAGGCTGTTCGTACGGGCGTGATTAATTGAATGAAATCATTTTCTGCTTCAGTTGGTACCAAAATAAATGGCCGTAATGGCATTGTGAATTCCAAAGTTGTTTCGGTGTTACCTAAAGAACGTAGTGCATCCCGCATGTAATCTGGATTGAAAGAAATTTCTAAGTTCTTACCTGTTAATTCACTAAAAGAAATAGATTCTTCCACTGTTCCAACTTCTGGTGAGTTACCCGTAATTATAACTTCTTGGTTTTCCACGTCTAAAGTAAACTTAACCACATTGTTGCGACCGGCGTGAGAAACTAAGGATGAACGTTCAATGGCTTGTAATAAGCTTTGAGCATTAAAAGTAGCCGTCGTTTCGGAAGTCTGTGGTATTAAACGCTTTGTATCTGGGTAGTTTCCTTCTAAGAGTCGTGAGTAAAAGGAAGTGTGGCCTAAAATAAAAAGTACTTGGTTATCCGCGATTTGAATTTCTACTTCACTATGATCGTCATTCAACATCTTAGCTAATTCCTTTAAAGATTTCCCTGGAATTACTAAGTCATAGTGGGCATCACCGGCTGCTTCGCCCAGATGAATAGTGCGTTGACTTAAGCGGTGAGTATCTGTCGCAACCGCTAAAAGTTTTTGATCAGTTATCAACAAGTGGATACCCGTTAAGAGAGGGCGACTTTCTTGATTTGAAATCGCGATGGAAGTTTGATCAATCACTTTCTTCAAAATATCACTAGATAATACTAATGATGATTGAGCTGACAATTCAGGTAGATGTGGATACATATCCGCATCTTGACCCAGGATGGTAAATTCCGCCTTTCCTGAAGTAATGGTTGTTTGTAAACGAGAATCAACACTGACTTCAAGTTCATCGGCAGGTAATTTCTTAATAATTTCACTGAAGATATGGGCACTTAAAACCACACTACCTTCTTCAAAAATTTGTAAGTTAGCCTTCTCATCACTAATCGAAATAATCGTTTGAATAGTAATATCGGCGTTACTCCCAGTTAACTTCAAAGCGTCAGGGAATAATTCCAACTTAAATCCATGTAAAATATCGATAGCAGCTTTAGGTGAAATTGCACGTTGGACATCAGTAAGGTATTTGAGGAAAGTTTGACGTTGGATACTAAATTTCATAAATTGTTCCTCCTGTTAATATCATAATATTATATATAAAAGTTAGTAGTAGTAGTAGGGGTTGTGGATATTGTGGATAAGTTATAAAATCCCTCAGGTATCAAGGTATGAAAATACCGAAAGGTGTGGAAAAACCTGTGGATAAAACTGTGGATAAGTCGACACTTTTCCACACTCGCTATGAAAGGTTCTTTTTTAATTCAGCAACTTCCTTTTTAAGTTGACTGTCGCTGCGAATTAATTCACCAATTTTATCACAGGCATGCAAGACGGTGGTATGATCTTTACCACCAAATTCTTTTCCGATTTTTGGTAAGGAAATGCTAGTAAGTTCACGCATCAAGTACATAGCAATCTGGCGTGGCACAACGATTCTTTTGAGACGCTTTTTCCCCTTTAAATCAGCGATTGAGACGTCATAATATTTAGAAACCGCCGCTAAAATGCTACTAGCTTTGAGTTCATTGTTTTCTGTTTTAGTTTGTGGTTCGTTACTAAGGTTGCCTAAGGCTTCTGTAACAAGCGAAGCGGTGATAGGTTCGTCCTTTAACTGTGAAAAAGCGCGGACTCGGGTTAAGCCCCCTTCAAGCTCACGAACATTAGATTCAAATTGACCGGCTAAATACCTAAGGCATCTTCTGGTAATTCAAAGCCTTCTGCCAGGGATTTTTTCTTTAAGATTTCAACTCGTGTATCGTAGTCTGGTGGTGTGATATCAACTACTAATCCCCATCTAAAGCGTGAAATCAAACGATCACCGAGGTTTTCGATTTCATTGGGCATGCGATCACTTGAAATAACGATTTGCTTTTTACTATCGTAAAGATCACTAAAGGTATAGAAGAATTCGTCGATTGTTCCGACTTTGTTAGCGAAGAATTGCACATCATCGACCAAAAGTAAGTCAACATTGCGATAAGCTTTACGGAATTCCTCTTGTTGCTTGGTTTTAATTGAGTTAACAAAGTCATTAGTGAATGTTTCACTGGAGACATATTTAACCTTGGCGTTGGGATTGGACTTCAATAATTGATGTCCGATGGCGTGCATTAAGTGAGTTTTTCCTAATCCTACCCCACCATAGAAGTAAAGTGGATTATACAAGGTACCTGGCTCTTCGGAAACAGCCAAAGCTGCTGCATGGGCCATCATGTTACCGGGACCAACCACGAAAGATTCAAAATTATAAGCCGGATTTAAGTGAGTTGAATGATCAAAGTTGATTAACTCGGGTTTTTTCGGGCTTGAATCTGTGCTTTCAGCGAATGGACGTTGTTGCCCTTCTGTAATTAACATGACTTGATAATGATGATGGTAAGTTTCTTTCAAGTGTTCTTCGACCGTAGGTAGTAATTTAGCTTTCCAATAATTTTCATGTAAGGTAGATGGAACTTGTAAAACTAAAGTTGATTCATGTAATTGCACGGGAACGACGGTTTTAAACCAGGTATCGAAAGAAGTTACTTCATAAAGTGGCTTAAAATGCTGACAAATTTCTTTCCAAATATCTTCTAAATTAGGCATGCTCTCCCTCCTTTCAAAAATTAAGCCCCGACAAAAATATTTCAATTGAGAACAAAATAAAGTTTACCACAAAAAAGCAACTTTTTCCACAGCTTGTTGAAAACTTATCCACAAAATCCACAAGGTGTTAATAAAGATATCCACAAATAAAAATTGATGTGGATTATTTTTATTTTCAAAAAGTTATCCACATTGAATCATGTGCATAACTTTTTCTGGTTTTATAAGTTTTTAGTAAGATTTTTACAAGTTATCAACAATCAAAAAACAAAGTTTTAAACATATTGTTGATATGTGGATAAGATTGTGGATAAGGTTGTGGACAGTGAAAAAATTCAAAATAAAATAAAGTAAAATGTGGAAAAGTGAACGTGATTTTATATGGATAAAAAAGTGGCGGAAATCACGCCTAAAAAGATTATTTTGCATACAAAATTTGAACGAAGAGAGGAACACGGTAAATTCAATAGGAATGGGTAAGTAATGTTCCTGAAACGGATTTTCTCGTTGTAGGAATAAGTACATTAAGTTTTAAAATTGTTCTAATTTGATTATCCAAAGGAGGTCTGGCGGGAATAAAAAGTTGTAATAAGGGCGTTTTTTATCTGAAAGGGTGCTAGTAATCACCAAAGAGTAATTTAAAATTAACCTTTTATTCTCTTAATTGGTGTGGTATTATAGTCGGGTAGGGAATCTTGACATGATTGATATTTTCTAGTAGAATATTGAGTATCATTGTTAAAGTGAATTATTGATAAAGGAGGTGTAAATTCATGAAGAGAACTTACCAACCTAAGAAGCGCCACCGTCAACGTGTACACGGCTTCCGTAAGCGCATGAGTACAAGTAACGGTCGTAATGTGTTAGCACGTAGACGCCGTAAAGGTAGAAAAGTATTGTCTGCATAGGCCACTGGACCGTCAGTGGTCTTTTTTTCTTATTTGGAGCGGAAAAATATGCGTAAATCATATCGTGTTAAAAAAGAAGATGAATTCCAAAAGGTTTTTACGGAAGGTAAATCAGTTGCCAACCGTAAATTCGTTATTTACATGCTAGAAAAGCCGGAACAAAAGCATTTTCGTGTGGGAATTTCGGTCGGCAAAAAGGTAGGGAACCGTGCGGTTGCCAGAAACTGGGTTAAAAGACGGATTCGTCAAACCTTGACAGAATTAAAACCGCAATTAAAACAAGATTGCGATTTCATCGTTATTGCTCGTCCAGGGACTGCCTGGATGGAAAAAAGTGAGGTTTCATCACATCTTACCCATGTTTTGAAGCTCGCTCATATTCTTGATACTACAAGTAATTAAGAAGTTTTCTGACCAAAGGAAAGCGAGGGACACAGTGAAGAAAACGAAGCGTAATCTGGCCTTATTGGGGTCAGTGAGTTTAGCTGTGATTCTAGCCGGTTGTAGCGCGACTTCTACAGTTGATGCTAATAGTACTGGTTTTTGGGATCATTATGTTGTTTGGAACTTTATTCGTGCCATTGAGGCTTTGAGTCATATCTTCGGTAATAGCTATGGTTGGGGGATTGTAGTCTTTACGATTATTGTACGGATTATTATCTTACCTCTAATGGCTTACCAGTTGAAGAGTGCCCGTAAAACAAGCGAATTACAGCCACAATTAAAGGCTTTGCAAGCTAAGTATCCTGGTAAGGATATGGAGTCTCGTCAAAACTTACAGCGCGAGCAACAAGAGCTTTATGCACAAGCAGGAGTCAATCCAGTGGCAGGGTGTTTACCACTCTTAGTTCAAATGCCGGTTTTGTTTGCCATGTATCAAGCCATTTTTAGATCAGAAACCCTGAAAACAGGGCATTTCTTCTGGATGGAACTTGGTGACAAGGACCCATATTACCTGATGCCAATCTTGGCTGCAATTTTTACCTATGCAACTTCTAAGTTGAGTATGATGTCTCAACCAGAACAAAATGCGATGACAAGTAGTATGACATATATTGCGCCAGTTATGATTTTCATCACTGCCTTGAATGTTCCCGCTGCCTTGTCACTTTACTGGGTAATTTCCAATGCTTTTTCAGTAGGACAAACGCTTTTAATAAACAATCCATTCAAGATTATTGAAGAGCGGAAAGCTAAAGAAGCAGCTGAAAAAGCGCGGGTACGTAAGCTTAACAAGGCGAAGAAAAAAGCCTTAAAGAGTAAGCGAAAATAAGCATTAATATTATAAAAAAGCTAGGCTAAAAACCTAGCTTTTTTGCTATAACTATTTTATAAAAATACTATTATATAAACTTTAATGACTTTAAAAGTGTAAAAAATAAATAAATATGATTAAATCTAAACTAGATTTCAAATTGGTAGGAGGGATCAACGATGTAAATATCTTCAGGTTTAAAACCTAGAGCGCGGATTTTTCGATCCTTGGTTACAAAGATAGCTCCGTAGACGTCACGTTTGCGCTGTTTCCAGGCCGTTAAATCAGCATTTGTAAAAAATAATCGGGTAGTTTCGATTTCCGCTATGACAGATTTTTTAGTGAAGACTGTAACCCCTGCTAAATCATTTTCATGGGGATAGCCAGTTTGGGGATCGAGGATATGGTGATAAGAATGACCATCATTAGTTTCTAAGTGCCGTTCATAAATCCCACTAGTTACAGCAGAACAGGGACCTAAAGCTACAGTGGCAATATTTTGCCCCCGTTGGGCAAAGGGGTCTTGAACCCCGATGCGCCAAAGTCCATCAGACCGGTGGGGAGGATTACCCACCATAAGGAGGTTACCACCAAGGTTAATGATACCAGCTGTGATTCCATGTGCTAGCCAAAGGTCTTGAATGCGATCGGCAATATAACCTTTCGCAATAGCTCCCAGGTCTAGTTCCATACCTTTTTGAGTTAAGAAAACGGTTTGATTGAGGTCATCAAGTTGGATTGCATGAGGATTAATTAAGCCTTTTTTAGCAGCAATTTCACCTGGTGAAGGGACCTTAGCATCATCAAACCCAATTTTCCAAAGTTTAACTAACGGTCCAATGGCTGTATTGAAACCAAAATTTTGCCGACTCTCCATAACCGCTAATTTGACAAGATTATACACAGGTGTTGAAACTTGTACGGGAGCGAGCCCGGCTTGTTTATTAACAGCCATTACCTCAGAATCGGGACGATTGACTGTGAAGAGGTCTTCATAATAGTTAATTAGGTCAAAAGAAGCTTCTAATACTTGGGAATCGTGGGCTCCATAGATGGTGAGGGTAATATTAGTTCCTAAAGCATGACCTTGCTGGGTAGTCGTTTGAAAAGCTAAATTTGGAATCGGTTCGGGATGGAGGTTAGTCCAAAGTTCTGTCATATTTTCACGTCCTTATCTAAGTAGATACTGTAATTATACACCCAAAAGATGCGAACTTATCCACAGTTTTTGTGGATAAGTTTAACGTCTTGTTTTTTAAAAATTACTTATGAACATGTTATCATGTTAAAAATATGCTATGATGGTCGATGGAGGATTCTACAATGGAATTAATTAAGTATTTAAGTCTCAATTATAGTGGACTATTACTCATTTATTTATTGAGCATTGTCGCCTTACTATTGTTGCACTATGCGATTTTTGATCGCTTAAAAATGCAACGTTATCAAAGTGAAGAGTATATTAATTATGCTTTAGCTAATGTACAGGTTGAACAGAAGGAAATAGATAATTTTAAGTTAACGCGGAATTTAAGCTATCTTTTAGCTGGTATTGTCAGTTTAGTGTGTTTAGTAACTGCACTTATCAGTCGTAACTTGCAAGTAGCTTATATTTTGGTGACAGCTTTAGCATACTTTTTTTGCCTTTTTTCTCTATGGTTGAGTTATCTGTGGGAAAATTATCTCGTTAAAATAGATTTAAAC
>NZ_BAMI01000035.1 GCF_000615765.1 Ligilactobacillus equi DSM 15833 = JCM 10991
CCACAAAAACCACGATAGAGATATAAACGCTAGTTTAAATATCTTAAATCGTGGTCTAAAACAATTAAATATCCAGTAGGGCAGGAACTGTCCGTGGTAAGATAGCTAAGTTCTGTGAGTTAGGTTTTGGAATACCATATAACATCCTAAACACTACTTAGTGTTCCCAGAAACCCGTCACTTTAGTGGCGGTGTAGTTCATCGTCAGAAGAAATGGAACTGATTGATAGCTTAGCATTCTTAGTTGCTAAACGATTAGAACTGGGTATCTCACAAAAAGAATTAGCTAAACGAACTGGGATGAGCCAACCCCGAATAGCAAAAATTGAATCGGTTGACTCGATTCCTAGTCTAGCGACATTAAAACGTTACGCTAGTGGTATCGGATATGATACTCAAGTTATTTTTTCTTCTGACACAAAAAAGGAAATGTTAACGTTGAGATTGATGCTGATATATACGAAAAAATTACGAAATATGCTAGTCAACACGGCGAAAACCCTAATACAAGCGTCGAAACATTGTTGAAGATGGCATTAGTGTAGAACGATATTGTCAAATTAGTAATAAGGAGCGTGCCCCCATGTAAAAATGGGTCGGTATGCTCTTTTTTTATTATATTTTCAAAAAATAAAAACAAATTAATTTTGATTATTTTATAATAAAAAATGTTATACTGATAAAGTAAATATAAATAAAAAGGGGGAATTAAATTGATTTCTTTAGTTAAGAGGCTGAGGCGTCCTTTGCTTTTGCCGAATTTGATAAAGCAGTCTTTTTATCCAGATTGAAGTTGTTAGGTAAGAAATTATGGAAAGTGATTAACAGTAAATTTGTGGTCATTGCTGTCATTTTAGGCTTCTTATCATTTGGTGGTTCACAAGCATTAAATGTTGCGGACGGCGCTAGTATCAACTACAAGTTCGGTACAGTTTATCAATATTACCTATTGAATGATAAAAGCGACGCCTTAGCGAATCAGACCTCACAAAAAAGTTTTTTAACCCAGAAATACAATCCCGGAGCGCAAGGTACGTTTGCTTACGGTTCAATTGTAGATAGTGGGAAAGATTATGGGGATGAATCGTCGGCTAAAAATTTTGTAGCAATGATGGCTACTTATTCAAAGTTTAATTATTTCACAACGCAAAACCAAGGGTTTAATATCATTTTACCAATGATCGGTAGATTTCTTTTGGGGATTTTACTTGTAGTTTTTGGTTTTGCCTACGATATTTTTTCTGCTGTAATTTATGCAATTCCGGCATTGATTGCTAAATTTAATTTGATTCCATTGATGGCGGATTGGCTTACTAATGTTTCCGTAGTAGATGATAAAAGTTTAGGCAAATCATTAAGTGATACTCTGGGGATAAGTAAGGGTACAGTTCAAAATGTTATCGAAGCAATGTTTACTATCCTAGCAATTTTTATTGTTCTCGGTGTTTGGGGATATTTGAAAGGCGGATATCGAAGGCATAGTAGACAATATCGAAATAAGCTTATTGGTCGCCTTTTAGCGGTTGGCCTTGTTCCTATTGGAGTTGCATTATCCGCTTATGCAATTAATGAAGTTACAGCATTGACTTTTACAAGTGATAATAAAGATACCAGTTTATATTCAAGTTACTTGATTGATGATGAAAACTGGGCTAAAAAGAGAAATTTTGCACCTAATGGTAATGACCGACAAACAGGCGGTATTAGTGCTAATAACGGTAAAGGTTATGTTGATAATGATTTTGTTCCTTATGGTTCATCTACCGCTACCGATAGAATCAAATCCATCAACAGTAATAGTGACTACTTTTCAAATGATAATATGGGGGCAAACTTTAGTTTTGCTAACTCTGCAGTCGCATTAAGGTATATGCTATCAGATACTTTTTCAGCTGAACAATACATTCAGTATGAAGGAACAAATGATTCTGTCGGTTCTTATGGATCATACTATAATTACGCTCAAAACTGGGCTCAAATTCCCCAATCAAATAGTGGAGGAGAATCTGCACCATGGATTGTAAATACCGATAATAATTACTACTCAAGTAAAGAGTCAGGTAAAGACCCAACAAAAATTGATGATGAAAAGCAAAAAGGCGACTGGAACTTTGAAAAAGCTATTGATGATTACAAAGATGATGGCGAATCATCTGATTCTGACTCAGATTCCAGTTCCGATTCTGACTCTAGTTCAAATAGTAGTAGCAACACATCAAGTGTTGGCTTGGCAGTATCTCCTGCTCGAGCTTGGAGAGAACGTTTTATTTATGGTTCTAAGACGTCTGGTGCAAATTTGAACAACTACTACAATAAAGTTCCACCATCCCTTGAACAAATTGTCAACGCTGTAGGTAGTGGTAATGACGGATCTCAAAGTATTTCAGACCAGAGTATGTACTTAATTCTGTCAACTAAATTTAATTCAACAGGTGGTGAATACTACTTATCTGGGCCAGCTCGTGGGATGCCAAGTATCGGTGGTTTATTCGATAGTAGCCGAGTAAATTACTACTCATTCTCATTAGTAGGTGTGCCTTTCATTTCTGCTATTGGAGCTATCAGTACAGTGCTTATTTCGCTTGTTCTATGGTTTGTGGCATTATTAGCAGTTTTAACAGTTGGTTTGATTGAAATGAACGTGAAACCGATTATCACAGCCTTGAAATGGTTAACGATTGGAGATTTCGAGTATGGTATAGCATATATTATCTACTCTTCTGGTGTAGTAGGAACAATTATTGTCTTTTCATTAGCAACCAAACTTATATCTGGTTTAGGGATAGCATTACCGAATGTTTTTGCAACAATACTCAAAAACATATCAACTTCTGCAGTACCAAAAACCAATTTAACCGGTGATGCAATGATGATGATGACGTCTTTAGCTCCGATTGCATCCGCTATTTTAGCATTTGTTTTAGTATATGTAATCAAAAATGATGTTAACAACGCACGTTCCGCTTTAATTTATGTCTTTTCTTTCCCTTGGGAAACGGCAAAAGCATACGGCTTGCAATGGGAAAGAAGAGCGATTGGAACAAGTGGACGAGGTGTTAACGCAGGTTCAAAAGGTGCTAAGAAGTGGGAAGCGGATAACTTAGGTTCAAAAGCGGCTCGTTTCCTTGGCGGTAAGGCAGGGTTAAAGACTTCAACCGGCGGAAATTGGTCTGATGCTAAGGATGACCTCATGGATGACGTGTCAGCTATCAAGAACTCCAAGCTATCTCAAGGTATCACTAAGCAAGCGGGTCGTCTCTTTGGTAGAGGTGGCACTCGCCCATTATCAGCTGATGAAATTGCACGTAAACAAGGGTTAGCTAACCTTACGGAGGACTTAATGGGTGTGGATGAATCACAATTAAGTGATACTTCAATACGCAATAGGGATGAAGTAATGAAGGCTATTGAAGCTTACAATGATGATCCAACTCAAGAAAATTACGATACTTTGAAAGATAAGCTACAAAAACTTCACGATTCTATGGAAGTTGATGGTATCGATCCAGAAAAACTTGGTAAAATCGATAGAGCTATTGGTAACTTGAACGGTATTGGAGATGTTAATGTTACTGGTGACGGCGCTGAAACTACTGTTAATGTGTCAGATGTTACTAGAAAAATTGACGATGAATTACAAGGTATTGATTTATCAAACGTTACAGATGGTGATAAATTGAGAAATAATGTACGAGATGCCTTAGCTGATTACACTTTGAAACCTACAGACGAAAACTTAAATCACTCGATTGACAGCATGAAAGCATTAAGAAATGCTATGTTAGAAGGTGGTGCATCTCCTGCAGAATTGCAAGATATGGATGCACAAATTAGTAAACTCGAAGGGCTGAAATTACCTTCAGCAAATATTGACCATGGTATCATTGAAGGTATTGATGGTGAATTGGATAACCTTGACTTATCTAACGTTGCTAATGGAGATGCTTTGAGAAACAACGTCCGGGATGCTTTAGCTGACTACAGTTTAAATCCTACAACCGAAAATCTTGACCACTCAATCGACAGTATGAAAGCGTTGAGAAATGCTATGTTAGAAGGTGGCGCATCTCCTGTGGAATTACAAGATGTGGATGCACAAATTAGTAAACTTGAAGGGTTGAAATTACCTTCAGCAAATATTGATCATGGATCTATCGAAGGAATTAACGGTGAATTAGATAATCTTGACTTATCTCATATTACTAACGGAGATACATTAAGAAATAATGTACGGGATGCCTTAGCTGATTACAGCTTAAATCCTACATCTGAAAACCTAAATCACTCCATTGATGGTATGAAGACATTGAGAAACGCTATGTTAGAAAGTGGAGCATCTCCTGCAGAATTGAGTAACATTGATGCAAAGATTAGTCAACTTGAAGGATTAAAGATTCCATCCCTCGATGTTAATGCCGGCTCACTTGATAACCTTAACTTTGACGGGACTTTAGACAATATTGACGGATTATCAGATAGTGCAAAACAACAATTATCTAATGATTTAAACGATGTAACATTACACCCTGAAAATGCTGATTTTTCAGGTGTAAGAAGTATGTTGAACAATGCTAAAGAAACTCTTAGTGATCCGCAAGAAATCGAAACGATTAACAATATCACTTCTAAGTTAGATCAAGTAGAAATCGGTTCGATTAGAGATAATATTCAACAAGTAGTAGGTGATAGCACAAGTATTTCAGAGTCTAAAGTTCAAGAGATGGTTGGCAAAATTACTGATTACCAAATGGACACAACTCCCGAGAACCTATTAACTGCTCAACAAAGCATTAAGGAAGTTCAAAGAGAAGCATACAACAATGGCGATACAAACCTTGCAAATGAATTAGGTAAGCAGTTTGAAAAAATATCAGCGACAGGTGTTCAAACGCAAGCGCAACAAATCACTCAAACTGTAACGAATAATCCTAACATTGGAGAAGATATTTCTAGAGGTATTAACAGTGCATTGGGTAATTATACCTCCGCTCCAACAGCTATTAACTATGACGAAGTTCAAAAGGCCATGGCAAGTGCTATTGAAGCTACAGATGCAGATGGTAATAACGAAACCGCCTCGCTACTTAGACGACAATTAGATGTTATGTCGCAAACACATAATAGAAATTTAGGTGCTAATTTTGCACAACAAGTTCAAAGTTCATTAGGTAGCTTATCTAATAACGCTGATATTAAAACCTTAATTGACAAGTTAAATGTTGCGAATAACACTAATGAAAGATTAAACATTACTCGTGATATTACAGATAGTGTGAAAACTTTAAACGCTATGGATCAAGTAGATACTCAAAAGTTAACTGATGCAGTTAAAAATATCAAAGGAGTAAAATAAATAAGAAAACTCGGTAAACGTTGATTTTACCGAGTTTTTTAACGTTCAATAAGTTTTATCAAAAACTAATTATTTATTTTTGCAAGTGTTTAAATTTACTATTAATTTTGCTATAATTGAGGTATGAAAAAAAGAAATAAACAAAATTATTTTATTTTTACTTTCGCTAATTTTTCGGCGAAATCTTTACCGGGTACAGTTGCAACGTTGGCTACTACAACTCTTATTATGCTTGTCTACGGTGGACTTTCCTTGGTACAAAATAAACCATCTAGTGTTACGCCACTAAAACTACAAACATCCCCTGATTGGGTTTTAACAATTGGGATGGCTGTCAGCTTAATTGTGGCGATTGTTTTTACAATTTTTATAGTCAAAAAAAGGGAGATGTCAATTTACACAAAATATTTAGGCAGTTTCTTAACAGTGATGACAGCAACTAACTGGATTGGAATGATCATGATGTATCCATCTAGAAAGGTTACAACTAAGGCAGTTATCCATATGGTTAACGTTACCTATGTTTATAACTATTTGGTGGTAGCTACTTGTGTTGTCGGCATTGTATGGGGCGCTTTTCTTACTAAGAAAATGTTAAAAAAGACTAATTGGTGGCTTTTTGTCGTATGTATTCCTTATTTTGCAGTTCTAAATCAAGTTGCAATTACGATTGCAGGATTAACTACATTAACAGGTTATAGCGATTATAGCCCTAAAATTGTAAAAATAATAATTAACACTAATAAATATGGTGATATTAACTTAATGAATCAGTCACTTTATTATTTGATTACCTATCAAATAATCGCACTCATTTTTATGTTTGGGGGGAAAATAATTGTTTTTGTTTACACTAAAACGAAAAAAAGAGTCCAAAAAATCCAAAGAAAACTCGAAAAAAGAAGAAAAGGTATCGAAAGATAGGGAAAAGAAAGGGAAGCGAGGATATCGTCCTAAGTATAAAAAACCTGCTGATGAAAAACTGCACTGGGTTATGCCGATTATACTTGCTTTATCTGTTGTCGGTATAATGGCCTCATTCATCATGATTAGGGCTAACATATCGTCTTATAACGCTAGAGTACTACGTTCATCCATGGTTAAAGGTTCTAATTTACCTTTGTGGGGGGAAGTACAGATGGGAAATTGACCTTAGGTAATACCGTTTTAAGTGAAGATGGTAAAACTTTGGCAGTTCAAATTAAGTACGATGACGTCGCACACAAGAAGCTATCATCTTTTGGTACACGTTATATCTTGCGTTTAGTTACAACACCAGAGAATGATTTACCGGGTGTTAAGCTACGTTACGGGATGTTTGGTACTGACAGTAGCGGGGTACTTACAATACACAGTGATAGAGGTTTTAAAAATCAAGCTTTTATTGTGATGCTAGTTGACCGTGGTTATTTAGTTACTTCAGACGATTTGAGAGAAGGAACAGATTCGATTAGTGAATCGGATATTGACAAGTCTATTACAGCACAATTAGCAGGAGATGATGAAGAATCATCAACTACTACAACACGTAAATCTCAAACTACTCCGCCTATTTTCTATATGCGCTTAAACGCTCACAATGCTAAGAGGTCAAAAGAAAATTGGAAAAACGACAGAGACGTTGTTAACTCTTTATTTATAAAGGAAAATATTTCTAAAAAGAAAAAGACATTGGCTTCTTTAAAAAAGAAAATTAAGCGAGGCAAAAATACGGTAGTTGAAATGAATCGTCGTTTAGCTGAAAACCCTGATGACGAAATTGCACAAGAACAATTACAAGATATTAATCAGACCCTTAATGATTTGAATGCAAGTGTTGCAACCTATCAAGCTTCAATTAAGAAACTGCAGGATAGCGTCATTAAGAAAGACGTTCTTGATCCTGAACAAACTAAGTTTACCCGTTTCTCAGTTTCATCCCTTGATATTGAGCAGTAGGCATTAGGGCAAGAGCGAAAATTAGGGATGCTCATGGTGAGTTTTCTAGGTTCGATTCCTAGCATCCCTCTAAAAGCCGTATAATCGGTTAAATTTCACAAGAAAGGAAAATGTGTTATGCAAAAAAACAAAGTCACTCCAGATGAGATGTATCTTGAGTTGAAAAATTTTTTCAAACAAAATCCATCTCTAAACTATGATGAATTTTTAGAAGAAGTAGACCGTATTCATACCGATGTTTTAGAAAGAACGTTGCCTAAGTTTAAACCACTAGAAGTAACAGGTGTGCATAGAAATAATTCAAAGACTTTCCGTGCAGATATGCAACAAGAACAAACTAAAGTCAAGAAAGACGAAAGCACTATTGGTATTGGTTTACCTAATTTTTAAAAAGTAGGTGTGTAAATTGGGATTGACAGTCAAAGAAATAGCCGTCAAATATGATTCACCAGTCGGCACTGTATACTACTATATGAACAAGTTAGGCCTTCTTAAAAAATCAGGTTCAGGCTCCAAACCTAGGCGCTATGGAAAAGAAGTCGTTGAACGTGTTGGAGCAGTCCTCGATGAGGTTAAATATAAGAAAACAATCTCTAAGGATGCTGATTATTGGAAGAAAAGAAGTAAACGGGTCGAGAAAAGTAACGAACTGTTGAAAAAGAAAATAAAAGCCTATTCTGAGTTACAGGAAAAACTGGCACAGATAGAAATTTTAGAAAAAGAATAGAAGAAAGAAGTTAGATAGAATGGAAAGACAACAGTAACCACTCACTAAAGTAAGGGGCTTGAAATGAAAATTTTAAGCCTGCTCACTTTGATGAGGATTCTGGAGCAATTCAGAATTTATTGTCTAGACTGAGTTATTTATGTAACTACGTTATTTTAGTCATCATACCTTGGAATGATACCCTAGTTCTAAGCTCTATGGAGGCTCTGTAAACAAGGATGAGGTTAACGTCCTAGTCAACCTTGTTAATAAGCTAAAATAACCTTGTCGAAGGGTAACCACATGCAATTATTAGTTCTCTGATAATTACGTGATAAGGTCATAACTACCTTATAAAAAATGAAAGGAGAAAAAATGCAAAATCGAGTTTTTGTTATTAATAAGCATGGTGAAGCGTTAATGCCTTGTAAGCCAAGAACGGCTAGAAAGTTATTACAAAGCGGTAAGGCTAAACCGATCAAGAAAGAACCATTCACCATTCAATTATTATATGGTGCAAGTGGATATAAGCAACCAGTTAAGCTAGGTGTCGATAGTGGGCAACGGCATATTGGGCTTGCGGTAACAAGTCAAGATAAAGTCTTCTTTCAAAGTGAAGTTGAATTACGCCAAGACGTTAAGAAATTACTCGATACTAGACGTATTTATCGTAGAAGTAGACGAAATCGTAAAACTAGATACCGTCAAGCAAGGTTTTTAAATCGCACTAAAACTAAGAAAAATAACTGGCTACCACCGTCCGTACAAAGCAAAGTTAATAACAACATTAACTGGATTAAACACCTGTTATCGGTGTTACCAAACCCTGAATTACACATCGAAATTGGTAAATTCGATATGCAAAAGATGAAAGACCCTGCCATTAAAGGTGAGGGCTATCGAAAAGGCGACTTGTACGGCTATCAAACGGTTAAGCAATATGTTTTAGCCCGCGACCAATATAAGTGCCAAGTCTGCAAGAAAAAAGGTGGCAAACTAAAAATTCATCACATTATTTACCGCTCCTTAGGTGGTACTAATGTACCATCGAATTTATTAACAGTCTGTGCGGATTGTCATACAGCTAAGAATCACGCTGAAGGTGGTAAATTATATGAATTATGTAAGAAGAAAAAGAAAGTAACTAAGCCTTTGAAAGGTGCAACTTTTATGAATATCTTACGTAGACGGTTGTGGACTGCTTTTCCGCAAGCTCACTTCCAATACGGAGCATTTACCACACTTCAAAGAGCGGATTTAAGCTTATCTAAATCGCATTACAACGACGCAATCGCTATTAGTGGCATCAAGAAGATTAATTCTAGGCCTACTAGCGTTGTGATGTTTAAGCAATTTAGGAAAAAGAAACGTTCTTTACATGAAGCAACTGCTCGTAAAGGACGTAAAGCCAAAAACATAACCAGTAAACGGAATGCTAAAAATACTAAATTTGCTAAAGGATTTTGGCTTAATGATTATGTCAGAATCAAGAACAGTAAATTTAAAGGCTATATTAGTGGCTTTACAGGGAGTTCTTGTTATGTCAAGGATTGTCTTGGTAATTATCTGACTCTCAATACGTACAAGCAAACAAACTTGTCTAATGTTGAATTCATTAATCATAGAAACAATTGGTGTAACACCAGTATTTCCGAACAAAGATACGTTATGGAATAAATAAAAATAGAAAGAAGTCAGCTTTTTTATATGTTACGAGGGTGATGCTTATGAAAAAAACATTAGTAAAGTTGTTGTTAGTACTATGACTATAGCCACATCTTTTTTGGGATTTTTATTTTCGGGAATATTGTTTGGACTTGTATTGCCTAATTGGTCAGAATTAAGTCAAACGGCAAAAAACACTTCGTTTAGCATCCCTAGTTGGTTGTTAAATTTAGGAATATGTTTAAGCTTCATTTGGTTGTTTTTAATTATTGTTTTTGATAGCAATGAGGATGAATTCTTTTTTAGGGCAATTTTTCATGATAAAAACGGTAAACGTTACGCTAAATACGCTAAAACTATAACTGCATTAATGACTGCTTTTAGTATTGTTTTCTTTGTTTTTACCGTATTATCAATAATTGCAATTTTCACACTAAAAGGTGCTTTAAGCATTGCTAGTTTTTTAGTTTGTTCAATTCTTGTTGCTATGTCTGTAATGTCAATTTTTGGTTTGCGAAAACTATGGAGGGTTTTATGAGAGAAGATGCTAAAAAGAAGCTAGAAGAATTAGGTTTTGAAATTGAATTAGTTCACGGCGGTCAAGCAACTGTAGATGGTGAGTCTGAAGAAGGCTTGTTACTAAGAATTGCTAAAGGCACTGAGTATCATGTTAAATCAGATGATGTTACACTCGTTATTGTTCATCTAGACAATGGTACAGTTGACTTTGTGCAAAATATATGTCTAGCAGACTTAGAAGGTTTAAAACAATTCAATGAAGTTGCTGAGCTATGCTTTAAGTTGTTAGATTGCGAGAGGGATGAAATTTTTGACAGAGATTAAAAAATCAGACGATGTAGAACAAGAGATGAATGATTTGAGGCTAGTAATTCCTGCAGATATTGATGAAAAATATAATTATTCGATGTCAAAGGTTGAAGCCTCTAATGTTTTAGTGGGTTATGAAGATACTTTACTGAAAATTAACCAGAAACTAGAACAAGTTATGACTCGCAATATTATTTTGGTTGGGCCACAGGGGGTTGGTAAAACAGCCACTGTTGAGAAATTTACGTATGATCACCTACAATCACAGACACCTGCGTTAGTGATTAGGGTTGCTATTGAAAGCATTGGTGCATTACCCGGTAGGACAATGGTTTCTCGAATGGAAAGTTTAATGCGGGATCTAGTTAAAATTGAATATCAAACTTTGATTTCAAACTATGATGAATACGAAAAAATAGATGTAACGGGAATGACTGAAACTGAAGTTGAAAAAGTTATAAACAGTACACCTCATGCTTTAGTAAGCGTATATGATAAAGTGTTTTTCAAAGCTAATAAAATTAGCTTACTTGGTTTATCATCAAAAGAAATCAAAGACCTTTTAATAGATAATAAAGGGGAAAGAATACAAACTGATGTGTTACATCTCGAAAATGAGCAGATTGATTTATCTGTCTTATCAGATGTGCAAATTGATGTATTACTTAAACAAAATCCCACAGCTGAAAGGGTGCAAACAGATACTTTTTCGTTATCCGTAAAAGAAGAGGATGGTAAGTTTACTCTTGACGGTAAGAGTTTATCTAAAAAAGCACTAGAAACCTTACAAGAACATAATCAGGAGAATTTTGAAAGCTACACACGCTCTGTTGTTATTAATAATCGGTATGACTTGGCCATTTTTATTGATGAGGTTCACAAGTTAAATAACTATGGGGAATCAGCAAAAGGGCAAGGATCTTCTGGGGCAATGAACGCCCTCAAAGAAGGGATGGCTCGTGGTAAAGCTAAGCTTATCACCGCTACTACTGATTATGAATACAAAAATAGTATTGCAAAAGACGGAGCGTTTGAAAGGCGGTTCTCTAACGTTGTATTAGTTCCACCTACTGATGAGGTTACAGTTCAAATCGTAAAGAGTCAATTGGCAGACCTCACCAAGAAGTGGGACTACATTCCTAAGTTCAGTGACGGGATTATCAAAGAAATTGTCACGTTATCAACGCAATTGATAAGCAATCAACCTCAGCCTGCTAAGTCATTAGCTGTCATGGATGCCATTTGTGGAATTTGTCGTGAAGAATACCACCGTACAGGTGAAAAAAGGGATGTTACTCATCAAGATGTAGTAGAAGCTTTTGCGGGAGTCGGAATCAAGATTGACTTAAACATTAATTCAAGACACGTGCAAAAAGTTATCAGAAGACGAGTTAAAGGTCAGCCTTTAGCAATTAATACTATGGTTGGTACAGCTCGGAAAGCTCGGTTTACTAAGCGTGATTATCGTAAACCAATTATGACGCTACTATTAGTAGGAACTACTGGGATTGGTAAAACCGAATCGGTTAAATCTTTAGCTGAGGCTATTTTCGGTCGGGAGGATGCAATCTTAACGCTCAATGGTGGTGATTACTTAACTCCAGAAGCGGTCACAGAAGCTACTCAGTTTATCGGTGATAGTGTGCAAACAGATAAATCAAGAATCATCTTAATCGATGAAATTGAAAAAGCTGATAAAAATATGGCCAAGGCGTGTATGCGACTAATTGATGATGGTATTGTCCGTGATAGCCACGGAGTAGAACGCTCACTTAGTTCATGTATTGTTATTGCAACTTCTAATTTGGGTGCGAGTCAAATTGCTAAGTCAGCTGAAGCCATGCACTTAGATGAAATTGATACACCGGATGTGTTAACAGCATCCCTTGAAGAACAATGGCGAGATCAATCAATGAATATTCAAAATGCCTTAGTTACTGGGAATGAAGGAGAAAATAACGGACTACCTCCTGAATTTTTACAACGGTTTAGTATTATTCCATTCTTCCCACTTCAACCTACTTCATTTGCAACAATCGCTAATATAAAGCTGAATAAGTTTGCTGATGAAGAAAGAGAGTTAGGTTTTGATGTTAAAATTCCAGAAAGTTTAACATCTGAGGAATGGAGTAACTACGGGTTAGACTTTAAACGGTTTAATAATGTTGATATTGTATCTGTCATGATTGCTAAAGATATCATAAGTAAAGATGCTAAAAATATCGGTGCTAGGGCAATTAATAACTATATTAACGATACAATTAAAGGAAAACTGTCTGTTGCTGTTGAATATCGTTTAGAAGAGAACCTTCCTATGGATGGTTACTTCACCATTAATACCAACGGAAACTCGTTAGCTGAAACTACGTCAAATAAGATGGCTTCTGTGATGGTTACTTATACCGATACGGATGAAAGTGTTTGGATTGTAGATGAATACCACTTTGTCGATAAGGAGATGACAATTCCTGTCTACCGTGATGTTTCGGGGATGAAGCGAAGTGATATTTGGGACTTAATCACAGATGAATCAGCGAAAGATGAAAATGTCGAAAGTAAGATATCAAATACTGATTTCTTCGCCAATTACTAAATTCTGTCAATACTTGTCTTTCTCGATAGTGAAGATAAGATAGTTGATGTGATTATAGGAAGTTAATCATACTTTTTATGGGATGGCAGCCCTATCGAAATGCCGATAATCATTATCATTGTCAAAGGTGATAATGATATAGCTTATTGGGTCAACGGGAAGGCTAGTAACAATAAGCAATCAGAACAAAGAGAAATCTAAAGATTAGCGAATACTCGTGCCAGAACAAGTACGTAATTCGATGTCGGTAGACGACTCATTATTGCTGATCGCTTGCGGTCAGCTTCTTGTTTTAAAAATGTGTCATAGCTTGCTATTAATAAATAGACTGTTATGATTAGGCCAGAAAGTATGGAAAGGAAAAAAGAATATGACAAAAGCAAACAAATTTATGACAGCAGATGAAAAGGAATACCGCAGACAAACAACCCTTTTTTTAAAAGTATCTAATTACTCAGATAAAACAATTAAGTTCATGTTTGATAACAACGAGGAGAGTATCAAGAAATTCGGAGTGAAGGATAAAGCGGGTAGCTTCTTAGCAACTCCCGAAACTATTGGACATAAAATGATTGACTGGTACATGGAGTACTTGATTAGGGAAGAAAAGAAAAAGCAAGCAACACAACAATTAGTCGGATAACCCTAAAATAAGGAGAAATTAACTGTTAACGATAAAGTAGAATAAAGTGTCATTTTATTGAATTATATGTTATTGATAAATCTTTGAAAGGTGGTGAAAATAATGGTTGTTAGAACACAAAAAGTTAGATTATACCCTAGTCCTCAAATGCAACAGGTCTTAGATGATTTATGTGACTATCGTCGTTATTGTTGGAATCAAGGCTTAGCACTATGGCAAGATTTGTATTTCAACCGACAAGTTATGTTTTCTGATGAGCTTAAACAAAAATTGCAGTTATACGCAAAGGAACTAAGAAAGCCTAAAGCCAAAAGAAAAAGCATTGATTTTACTTCAAAAGAAGCAAACTTGCTTGAATTGTGTCCTAGTCCTAGCGCTCAAAATGTTAGGAATATTATGGTTAATGAAAAACAAGATTGGCAAGATAAACTTTCAGCACGTTGTTTACAATTAGCTATTAGTGACTTAGGTAAAGCGTGGGCTAATTTCTTTAATAAGGCTCAGCCAGATTGGGGCATGCCTAAATTTAAGTCTAAGAAAGCTCCTAGACAAGGTTTTAAAACTGATAGAGCACAAATTATCGAAAATAAATTGTTATTAGACAGACCACATTATGCTGATATTTCTAAAAAAGATTGGCAACCAGTCAAATTTAAAGGAGCTAAAACCTTAAACGGCAAATTAGGTGTGGTTTCTGTTTATCGAGAAAATGGAAAATATTATGCTTCATTGCCCTTTAAAATTGAGGTTCAAGAAAAAGGTAAAACTGGTAAGAAAACGGCAGTTGACGTTAATGTTGGACACCTTAATTACACCGAAGGTGTCATTGACACTTTACCGCAAAGACTTGAAAAACTTTACTTGCGCATCAAACATTATCAGCGTTTATTAGCTCGTAAGCGGAACGCTAATGGTAAATTAGCTACACAATCAAATAATTACGTTAAAACGAGAGCCAAGTTGCAACGTGATTACCGCAAAGTAGCCAATATTCAGCATGACCTGATGCACAAATTTACAACTAAATTGGTTGGTCAATACGATACCATTGTGATTGAAGATTTAAATGTTAAAGGCATGCAAATGAGCCATGTGGCCTCCAAAGGTTTACAGCGTTCAATGTTTGGCTTGTTCAAACAAGTTTTGAGCTATAAATGTGACTGGTATGGCAAGGAATTAATCTTAGCCGACCGCTTTTATCCTAGTACTCAACGCTGTTCCCATTGTGGACACGTTAAAACTGGTGAGGATAAAATTACTCTTGTCGGTAATAAAAAACACGGTACTAAGCACAATGAATACATTTGTTATGAATGCAACTTCGTCTGTGACCGTGATGTTAATGCGGTGATGAATTTACTTGCATTAGCGCAATAAATAATCTATTAAGTGGGCATGGCTATTAATAGACGTCTTAATGTTTCGTTAAGACGTATGCCCTTAGAAACAGTCGTTTCTAGAAAGCTATAAGAGTTGGTCAATGTCTGCATTCTTTTATTAGAATGTGGGGAATATTAATGTTGACGATAGTGAATAAAATTAAGAAAGGAAAAACTATATAATCTTTCTAATAATATAGAATAAGGTACTCGACATTCTATATTATTCTACATTTTATATAGCAGTGGCGATGATTATGAGAACAATCAACTTGACGATGCCAATCATCATCGAAACAGATGGCATTACTAATGAATATGATACGCTGAGTTACTCAGGGAATGCTTATAATGGCACGTTAGCTATCTTACTGGAAAACAGTTCTGATGTGATTGATTATAGGTGTCTAAACGATACACTTTATGGAGTAATCGGTGGTGAGTATGAATTTCACACTTCAGAAGATGTTCCTCAGTTTGTATATGATGAGTTGGAAAATCAAGGATTTATCACAAGAGCAAAGAAGGAATGTTACTGCTTGAAAATTGATAAAAAAGAAGCCCCCTAATATTAAATCAGGGGACGAAGTTAGATAGAATGTACTGTCACAGAAAGAGAGGTAACTCTTTAAAAAAACAGTGATTCAGTACATGTTTATTCTAAGCGAAAAGGGGAAAGTTTTCAATAGAAAAAGTGAGGGAGACAAGATGCCAAAGTTAACAACCATTGAAGAAGAACGAAATTTTAAGGAAAAGTATGCTATCTCTACCTATAGGGACAGATTGTTTTTAGAAAAGATTAACGTTTTTGGTGATAGTACCTTAGTAGCAGAAGAATTAGGGAATGGACATATTCGCATCGAAACCGTCCTTTTAGACAAAGATGGTGTAAAATCCCTAAGTAAATTCATTGAACTCATTAAAAAAGATACAGAGAGGTAATTTTTATGAAAATGACATTAGAACAAGAAGTACAAATTAACATGCAAGCAATTCAGGATAAACTTGTACTTTTCTATTTTGATTTAAGCCACCTTATTAACTCTAAGACGCAAAAGTTAACGGTAACAAACTGTTTTGTTAAAGAGGAAAATAGTGAAATTCCGGGGGAATATGTAGGTGATATGAAAGATAATGGGACTTTTGTTATCGCTAGAAAAAATATTGTAGGATTGACAAAACCAACTATGGCTAAAGTCAAAATTGACGTTGAAATCGAGGAATTATAGCCCATGAATTATAGAGAAAACCTAGAAAGAAAAGTTATCAGCCTGTCCAATAACAAAGAATGGGATATGGCAGTTGCAGAATGGGATGTTGTTGGTGTTGAAGAAGATGATTCGTCTAGCACAACTTGTACTTGTGGAAAGCATGGGCTCAAGTATATTTTTACGATTCAGAATACTGAAAATGGTAATTTCTTAAGTCCTATTGGTAGCGAATGTATCAACCGGTTTGGTCGTGATGATCTTAGGAAAGATGCTACAGCTTACCAACAATACCTGTTCTTACTTAATTATTACAAAAAGTATAAATACTTAGAACTAAAATCAGATGTTTTTTCTAAAAAGTTGTTAAAAATGCTATTTGAAAAGGGTGCATTTAAACCTACACAATACAATAAAAATAATCCTAGGAATGATTATGAATTTCTAGTAAGTATGTTCAATAAGCGAAGTGCAATTTCAGATAAGCAACAAAAGAGAGTTAATGCTATCATGGTCACTGAAATTGTTCCGTTCATAAGGAAAAAATTAGAAGTAGGTCAACAGTAACCCCTTACTTTAGTGAGGGGTTTGAAGTGAAAACTTTAAGCTTGCTTAACTCGATTTTTATTTTGGTAATTCAACTAGAAAGGGAAAAATGATATATGGTAGAGAAACGTATTTTGACATTAAAAGAAGAAATTCATCAAATTAAAAAACAGAATGCAAATAATATTTTAGAAGAATTATCAAATACCGCACAAAATGTTAATGAAGCTGATACGGAATCAGATTGGCAAGAAATTAGCGATACATTGCATGAATTAACAACAACAGTTGACCAGATGATTGCACTCATAAGATTTTCTGATTTCATGGATCAACGAAATATTGAGAATAATAACGAAAAACAGTAAAAAACAGCAGATGTGGTATTATCCATTCAAGCTGAAAATATAGATTATAAAATTTCAAAATGCCAGTTACCTATGTTTAATTCTGGCGTATTTCTGAGGTAGGTGATAATTATGCTAAGCAATGAAGCGCTCTACGCACTCTTCAAAAGTGTAGTAACTGTTTTTGGAACATCTGCTATAACGTTTTTCTTCTTCTGGAATATTTTTAAAGTTATTGATAAAAAAACTGAGAATAAGAAGAACAATGTAGAAAGTAATGATGACAACGGCAAGCAGAAAAGAGAGAAATAAAAAATGAAATTAGGTTACTTTACAATGAATTTTCTAATTTTACCAATGAAGAACGGTAGCAAGTAGCGTTAGCTTCGGCTAGCGGACGGTGCGAATCCGTCCTATTGTTATTGGTCGTAAGACCAAAAAACAAAATATTTTTTTAAGAGGTGAATCACCGCCTTTCGACTGCTTTACTGGTGGAACAGACGCATTTATTTGCGGTGCAGGTGATGACTTGAACTACTTAAAAAGTAGTGTGAGCTATTAAAAAATGTTTTGACAAATAAATAACACATAATCAGCGTGATTTGTGTTGTGAGTTGACTTTTTTCAGGTAGTTAATGACTTGACTTAAAAAAACTGCCTGTGGTACGACAAAAAATAGCACTTCAAGATTATTGCGTTTTTTGAGTTGAGTTGTGAGTGCAATAATTCGTTAATAGTGGACGGTGCAAATCCGTCTTGTCGTATTGCTGTAAAAAAATCCTAAAGGTATTTACGAGGAGGAAAAATATGATTTTTGAAACTACTTATAAAAAGTATATGAAAGACAAACTTAAATTTACAGGTAAAATGTTAGAAGAGACTCTTGAAAATTCTCTTGAATGTAAAGTAAAACTCGTTGATTCGAGCTTTAATTACAACTTACTTCACTTTAATTTTAAAGTAAAGGGAGTGCCTAATAAAATTACTAGCTCCATGATCAACAAACTTATTGATGTATGTTCTTATCCAACTAGTGCAAATGTAAGAAAAACTTCTGTCTATGCTTATTCAGATGTCTATGATTATTCAATCGAAATCGACGCATTTTGTGATACAGATCTTGCGCCAAGTTTAGATGTTCGTCATGTTGACAAGCTTAAATTTGTTCCGCATAAATCTTATGGTCACTCGATTAATGTTCCAATCGGTATTGATGCATTAGACCAACCAATTATACTTGAGATGGGTGATTTTACACCGAACATTCTCATTACTGGGTTAGTAGGTATAGGTAAGACAACATTTGTCTTAAATATTTTGAGAAATCTAGCCTTAACAACAACTCCAGATGATTTAAAATTTGTTTTAATTGATGGTAAGGGGCATGCTTTTGAAATTTGGAAAGATAGTCCGTTTATGTATACTCCACCAGTAAATGATTGTTTGGAACGTGCAACTATACTGATTAAAAAAATCGAAAATGAGGTTAGAACCCGTATCCACTTATTCAAAGAAGCTAACGTTTCTAATTTTAAAGAGTACTATGAAGAAACGGGTGTCAAGCTTCCTGAATTATTAGTTGTAATTGATGAATTTCCTGCTATTACTAACTCATTTAAATATACTAACCTTGATGAAAGTTATAACCCGATTGATAGCTTAGAATACATTTTAAAAATAAGTAGGTCAACTGGAATTAGGTTAATCCTTGCTAGCCAATCAGCAAGAAGTGAAGTTATTGATAGTAAAATCAAAGCAAACATTACAGGCTTTATTTGTTTAGGTGTAATCGAACCTATTGAAAATGAATTGGCGTTACCTGAAACAAATATTCAGACTCATCAAATTTCAAATAATATTGAAAGAAGTAACGCATGTTTCTTTATTGAGGATAGTGTTAATAATGTTAAACTCGGTTTATTTCCTTATATTTCTGACAAGAACATCAATGAAGTCGTTCAAAGTACGATTAGAAAATACGGCATCGCTAAATATAATACAGGCAATGTAGATTTTTCGGTTAATGCCAACATCAAACAACTAAATATTAATAAATGGGGTAGTAACGATTTAGGCATTCAATTACCTGAGAAAGTTATCGAACTAATGGGTTGGAAAGATGGCTCTCAAATTTCACTAAATGTTGCTGATGGCAAAGTTGAAATTGTCAATAATCAGATTGAAAGTCAAAAAGGAGAAGTTTTTAATGAAATTAACACAAGCCAAGAAAGAATTCCTGAAGAAAAATGAAGAAAACGGTCTAAATGGTGAGGAAATTGCGGAATTAATAAAATATTACCTCGATGAAACTGAAATTGAATTTTATTATTGTGGAGTTGCTGTGAATTTTTTTGAACGTGCAAAATACAGGTATAAGTTTATCTTTAGCAATTTTTCTATTTACCTCAATTTCGATGTACGTAAAAAAACAACCCCGGATGAAGTTAAAAAGGCATTGTGTGACGCTTTTTGGAATCATTTTCGAAAATTAAAAAGTTTAAATGATGCTAATTCTGATTTCGTTGAACAGGGTTTAAAACTTTTAGTTAACATAAAAAAAGATGCGAAGAAATGACATAAAAGGTATAAATCCATCGTTAAAAACTAAATAAAAAAGGTCAAGTTTGAGTTCTTGACCTTTTTTTGCTATAATTCTATTCGTACTTCCAGTACACACTCTCTGAAAGAGAGGAGGTGATACTAATAGAAACATTTTTGTTTCAAGTGTCGCTACAATGTATTGACGGTACAGAGAAACGAACACTTTTCGTAAGTTTGCATGTAGCCTTATCGTTTCTGCTATGCTCCTTACCTTCAAGGTAAGTATAGCACAAACTTACATACCCGACAAGCGCCGTTTTTTGGCGCTTGTTTTTGTTATACCTTAATAATAAGTCGAAAAAAGACCGATGAAACAACATCAGTCACAGCTTGCCAATCCTATTGAGGGTGTCATAATAAGGTTATAAGGAATAAGAGAAAAGCATGTGTCTATCGTGATTTGTAAATGTATATATATTTTCCAAAAACGCAAATATATATATGTCCAAGTCTTGATATCTCACTTAATGACAGTCATACTAAAAGTTATAGAAGGGATGGGTGAAGGATGATAAAAAAATTACTAAACTGGCTTTTTTCCAAGGGAGAAGAAGAAAAACCTGTAAGTGAAGAAACGTGGCGGGGACACCTTGAGGAAAAAATTGATCATAACCGTAACCTAATTGAACTTGAGAAAAGCAAAGAAAATCCAGATTATAAGTGGATTAACCAACTGAAGAGAGAAATTGAAGGTTGGGAAAAAGAATTACGTTCAGGAAACTTTAAAGGATATTACTAAGATACACCCGACAAGCGCCGTTTTTTGGCGCTTGTTTTTTTGCGAAAAAGAGGAGTAAGTAGGTAATAAATCCGAAGGAAGAAAAGTGGCCACGGAGGATTAGACGGCAATAAGGGGGATGATAGAAGTTGGCCACGTTAGAAAGTTCGTAAAAGATGAAAGAACTGCAAATATCCATTCCATAGCGAACAAAACCAAGCGAAAATCACAATCCGTCAGAGCTTGCCAATAAGGCTAGCGATGCCATAATAAGGACATAGGATTAAGTGAGATGTAAACATCCCGAGTTAATCCGTAGTTAGATAGAAAAGCGCAAAGAAAGACGAGGTAAGAAAGATGTTTAGTTTAAAAGTAATGATAGGAATCAATGTATTGGCAGTAGTATTTGGTGCCTTGTCCGCAAGAACATTGAAAGAGTCGAATGTAGGCTTAATCCTGATGACGATGTTAGATATGTTTCTATTTGGGATGAGTGTTCCAAGTATGATGACGGGAACAGCAGGAGATGTGCTGTACATCGTAAGTCCCGTATTTACGGGTTTAGCGTCAATGTTGATAAGTTTAGTGATGTACGCAATGGGTATCAACGACTACAAGGTAAAGCGTAATATCAAGAGCCACAAAGCAAGACGACCAAAGATGGAGAAAACGATTGTGAGTACAAAGCAAACTCCAGAAAAGAGATACAAGCGGGCCTAAATATGCTAGAATAAAGTAATGACGATAAAGTCATTGCTCAAAGAAAAGTCCAAGCGAAAAGCGAGGGCTTTTTTTGTGCATTCCGAAAGTGGTTGGTGGCGATGAATAAGTAAGGTAGCATGACATGGAATCAAAAAAATGAGCAGAATAGCAAGCGGTAAAAGCGGTAAGAAAAATTAGGTGAGAAAAGCATTCAAGGGGATGCTATAAGAAGC
>NZ_BAMI01000034.1 GCF_000615765.1 Ligilactobacillus equi DSM 15833 = JCM 10991
TAGTTGACTAAAAATAGTGGAACTCCCATCTTATCGATGAAAATTTCCACTATTTCGTAATAATTTAATTATTTCCTTTCCGCCGTTTCATTGCCGGGAATAAGAAACTTAATGCCCCCAATAATGCAGCCATGACTCCCATCCAGACACTTGTCTTTTCCTCACCTGTCTGTGGTAATTGTTTGGCAACACTAACCTTTGAAGTTTGTACCTTAACTGAAGAAGATTGCCCCTCAGTTTCTTGTAAAGTGACTTTAGTCTTTGAATTAGGTAAAATAATAGTATTATTGCCAACCTTAATCTCTGATGTTATATCACCAGCATTAGAAATAGCTACTGTATTATTCTTACCATTGGCAGCAGTATTCACATCCGAGATATTAGCATCTACATTTGTAACATTACCTTCACCTGCATTAACCGTATCATTTATCGCACTTGAGCTAGCATCGTCTTTTGGTGTTACAACTGGTTTATCAGCAAACCAGATGCTCTTCAATGGGTAGATAGCTATATCCGCAACTACCGGATCTCCTTCAACCATCAAACTAGCTCCCAAGCTATCAGCATCAGGGAAAATTTGGTTAGCTCCAAGAACAGTATCACCTTTAGTAAAGACTTCAACACTAGCCTTATCCACATAAATATGAAGGTCCACACTACCATCAGCATTCTTAGTTACCTTGTTTTGGATGTTGGGTTCTGTAAACTTAGCATTAATTTGCTTACCTGACTTGCTCCGGTCAATTGACATTGTTTCTTCTTCTAAGTCATAGACAATGCTCGTTCCTTGTGTAGCAGAGGTCAGAACATTAAATCCTAACTTCTTCGTACCTACCGCAGGTACAAAGTGTGCCACAATTTCGTAAGTGTCACCTTGGAAATCTTTTAATAAATCGTTGTCTTCACCTACAGTTACGTTCTTGAATGTCATAGCATGTTCTACATCACGTAAGTCTTGATAAGCTGTAATTGGTGTTTGAGTAAGAACGTACTTGTCGCCTTCCTTAGTCAAGCCAAGCTTCAAGTTCAAATTGTAAGTCCCATTAAACTTTTGACCTACAGTTGCCGCCACATCATTACAGTAATCCCAGTTATTCATCCAATTAGATTCAATAATTTCTGGTAATGTTGGGTTAGCCTCAGTTCCGAAATCTTGGACAAAGTATGTCATCGCAGCATAAGAATCTTTTCCGAAGTTCATAATTCCATCGGTCTTTTCATAAACCTTATCAGGTAAGAAGTACCAATTACCATCAACTTGTTTGAAATCGCCAACCTTGTAGTAACGACCACCACGAGATAAGACCCACTTAACCCCGTTATCTGTTTGAATTGGGTAAAGGTCTGGGCATTCTGTTTCGATACCACTGTAAACCGACTCTGATTTCCAGTTTTGTAAATCAGAAGATGAGTAAATCCGTAAAGGACCACCAGCAACGACCATGAACCATTGATTATTCCAACGGAAAACCTTAGGATCACGGAAAGCTGCATTGTGCAAAGGATCATCGTTAGCATAATCTAGCACAGGATCTGCTAACTTATTCCAAGTCTTCCCCTCATCCTTACTGTAGGCTAATTCAATTCTTTGACCACCGCCATCAGCTGTAACCAAAGCTACCAAGCCACCTTTTCCTTGATCAAAAAGCCCGGTTGTATTGTTGACATCAGCTACAATGGAACCTGAGAACATTGCCCTGTTAGCATCAGGATAAAGGGCGATTGGTTCTTCCTTCCAGTGAATCAAATCTGTACTGGTTGCGTGGCCCCAGTGCATTGGTCCCCAGGAAGTATCATCATAGAATTGGTAGAAGAAATGATACGTTCCGTTATAGTAAACCAAACCATTGGGATCATTGGACCAACCATCTTTAACCGAGTAGTGGAATTGGTCACGGTATGGTTCGTGATAGTAAATTTCAGCTTTTTGTCGACGGTGAACATTTACATGATAACTAGCTTGAATAGGAGTTCCATCGGCACCTAAAACTGTGCTAACCACAGTAATATAATTAGCCCCAACGGAAACAGGAATATTCTTTAAATCGGTGTAGGCATTACCTTCTTGATCATAAGCCACCACTTGGACATTAGGCACGTTAGCTAAAACTTCAAGGTTCACAGTCTTAGTTGCATTGTCTACATATTGAATATAGTTAGTTTCATCAGTAAAGAACTGCCCCTTGACTTCCGCCTGACCTTCATTAGAAACTACCGTAATGTCTTTCAAGAATGGATTGAAATCAGGAGTCAATTCTTGATAGCGAACATTGCTGTAGGTTACGTCCCCATTCCAAGTCAATAAACCAAAGTTCCCAGAACGCTTGTAAGCAGGTTGGCCCTTATCATCCTTTTGAACGACATAGTCTCCGGCACTACCAATTAGCTCATCGTTAATGTAGTACTCGATATTCTTGCCATAAGCAACAACTTTTAAGTTATAGTGACCATCTTCAGTTGGCTTATAGCTTTTAGGTGCTAATAATTCATAACCTTGACCATTAACCATTCGCCAGAATTTAGCAATATGGGAAGCAGCTTCCATATTAACAATATAAAAGTCAAGGTTCTGATCACTCTTATCAGCCCGAAAAACTAAGGATGCTGCCCCACCATTTTGATTGAACTTGACATCTGCTGTGTAAACAAAATCACTTCCTTGTTGATCAGAAAAAGCATAACTGTCACCTTTGTCAACAGAGTCAGCATGTAAGTCATTACCCTCTTTAGTTAATGTTCCTGTAGCAGGATCAGCTACTTGAAAGTCATTAATTTGGTGGATTTCACCATTACTTTCAGGAGTAACTACCTCTTTATTAATATCTTACTGTGTTTTAGCACTCGCTTGATTAGTATCTGTAGTTGAAGTTCCCGTAACCTGTTCTTTATCAGCAGTTTTTTCACTCACTGAGGTATCGGCTACTTGTTTCTCACTACCAGACACTACACTTGCTGAATCATCGGCAACTTGTACACTACTATCATTTTGACTAGCTTGAGTAGTGGTTTCAGAGTTTGTTGACGTAACCTCATCAGCTTGAATACGCATACCAGTACCAGCTCCGATTAGATCAGCTGTCACTAGGGCGGCTACTGAATAACTATAAACTAAATGATTTCTTGACTTCATATAAACTTCTCCTTTTTAATTTCGGGAAAACGCCTTCTTAATTTGATTAAAGTTGCTATTTTAGATTTTTAATTTCTAATTTTGACCAATCAAGTATTAATTATGACAATAATAACTTGAATAGTCGTTAGTTTTGTCACACTAGTTATTTCTCATTTTTTACATAAGTCAAGAAACATAGCCTATATTTCCTACCTTTTTAGAATTAAAAATTCAAACAACTACTTAAATTTGCAACCGCTTTTTTATGCTATAATAACTAGAGAAAACGAAAGGAGCTTTTGCGATGGAAAATTACGTTTGGACCAAAGATTCACTTAATTATGAAAATGCTGATCATGAAGTAATTGCCCACATTGGTTACTCCATGATTAACGATGACCATACCTATGTCATCGAACATACCTGGGTTTCCGAAAATATGCGTGGCAGTGGCTTAGCCGGGAAAATTACCAGTTACTTTCTAGACGAAGTTGCTAAACAAGACAAAGACGTCCTCCCCCTTTGTCCCTACACCCAAAAATACTTTAACCGTCACCCAGAATTAAGTAACTTATTACATCAAAATTAAGCGAGGTTATAAACATGAATCAAAATGAATTAAAGAAGTTAGTCGGCCAAAAATCTGTTGAATGGATTAATGATGGCATGGTTGTTGGTTTAGGTACGGGTTCCACCGTTAAACACATGGTTGATGCTCTAGGGGCTCGAATTAAAAATGAAGGCTTAAATATTGTGGGGGTTACTACCTCAAACGTAACTGCCAAACAAGCCACTGAATTAGGCATCCCCTTGAAGTCCGTTGACGAAGTTGACCACATCGACTTGACGATTGATGGTGCAGATGAAATTTCGGCTGATTTCCAAGGTATTAAGGGGGGCGGAGCCGCTCTCCTCTTTGAAAAAATTGTAGCTACCTACTCCAAGAAAAATATGTGGATTGTCGATGAAAGCAAAATGGTCGACAAATTAGGGGCCTTTCCCCTACCTGTGGAAGTTATTCCTTACGGGAGCCAAAAACTCTTTGAAATTTTCGAAGCTAAAGGTTTCAAACCTACTTTCCGTAAAAATGACCAAGGTGGCTTACTTTTAACGGATTCTGAAAATTACATTATTGATTTACATCTCGACCAAATTGATCACCCACATGAATTAGCAGACTTTTTAATTAAACAAGTCGGGGTCGTTGAACACGGCCTTTTCTTAGACCGCGTTAATACTGTAATCGTCGGTCGCCAAGATGGTCCTGAAGTATTAGAAGCACGTTAATTATCCTTGCACTTTTTTGATAAGAAGATTAAAATAAACTTGTTAATTTTATTAAGGAGTTGATTTTCTTGACTAAAGAAATCAGTTTAAACCAATTAAAAGACTTCCAAGCACAATTGGAAGCCCGTCCTGAACACAGTGTTGTTGAACGCGCTGTAACTAAGAACGGAATTTTCAAATCCGCGGCAGACTACCGCGCCGAAGTTAACATGGATCCTGTCTTCTCCATTGACTTAGATACAGGTGATGTTGCTAACCAAAAACAATCTGGTCGTTGCTGGATGTTTGCGGCCTTAAACACCATGCGCCACCAAATGAAAGACAATTTCCGGGTAGCTAAGGACTTTGAATTATCACAAAGTTATACTTTCTTCTGGGACAAGTTGGAAAAATCTAATTACTTCTACGAAAATGTTTTGAAAACTGCTGACTTGCCAACATCTGACCGCAAGGTAGCCTGGCTCATGACCACCCCACAACAAGATGGTGGGCAATGGGACATGTTCATGGCCATCGTAGAAAAATACGGGGTTGTGCCTAAGTCTGTCATGCCAGAATCTTTCTCTTCTTCAGCTTCTCGCGAATTTAACGCTACTTTAAACCTTAAATTACGTAAAGATGCTGTAGAATTGCGTGAATTAGTGGCTACAGGGACTTCTGAAGCTGACATTCAAGCCCGGAAGGAAAAGATGTTGGCTGAAGTTTACCGGATGGCAGCTTATTCCTTCGGTGAACCACCTACTAAGTTTGACTTCGAATACCGTGACACTGATAACAACTATCACTTAGATCGCGATTTAACTCCACAAGAGTTCTTCAAGAAGTATGTGGGTTGGAACCTGGATGACTATGTCTCCATCATTAATGCGCCAACAGCCGACAAGCCTTACAACCACATGTACACCGTCGAAATGTTAGGAAACGTGGTTAATGGTCGTCCTGTCCGTCACTTGAACGTCGACATGGATACATTCCGCAAGATTTCTATCGCCCAACTCAAGGCCGGTGAAAGTGTTTGGTTCGGTTCTGATGTTGGTCAAGAATCTGACCGTCAAAAAGGAATTTTAGACACTAACCTTTACCACAAAGATGAACTTTTCGGTGTTGACTTATCTATGTCCAAGGCTGAACGTCTTGACTACGCACAAAGTTTGATGACCCACGCCATGGTTTTAACAGGGGTCGACTTAGTTGATGACAAGCCAACCAAGTGGAAGGTCGAAAACTCCTGGGGTGATAAAGTTGGTAACAACGGTTTCTTCGTTATGAGTGATGACTGGATGGAAGAATTCTGTTACCAAGTCGTAGTTAACAAGAAGTACCTACCTCAAGAACTCCAAGAAGTTTTAAAAGAAGAACCAAAGGTCTTAGCCCCTTGGGACCCAATGGGAGCCTTAGCCTAGGTATAGTAAAAACTGGAAGCCATTCGTGGTTTCCAGTTTTTTTACTAAATTAGATAGTACTAAAAAGGCGCTACCAACTCAATAGAGAGAGTAGCGCCTAGCACTTAATTAGTCCTCAAGTAAAAACTCAAGTAATTTCTTAAGTACTTTTTTGATTGTTCCAACTGAAACAATTACGAGAAAAAGAAAAAGTACACAGGAGTTTCCTCCCATTCTAAAGACGTGGGGTATTCGACTAAACATACCAGAAAATTAGACTTATCCTAAAACTATTTTTTGGCGTATTGCCAAAGTACAGTCATCCAAGTCATACAGCAGTGGTTGACCATTTTCGACTTCCAGACCATCAATATCTTGATCACTAATCTCCTCTAGATACTTAATCAAAGCCCGTAAACTGCTCCCGTGAGCCACTACTAACTGATTTTTTCCTTGCAAGAGTCGGGGGGCAATTTGGTCTTGCCAGTATGGTAAGAGGCGCTTTTGACACTGGGCCAAACTTTCCGCTAAAGGACGACTGGTCCAAGGTACTAAGTCATATCGTCGGTCCGTATCAGGCTGACTAAGCTTAGGTGGGATACTGTCAAAAGACCGACGCCATAAAGCCACCTGCTTAGCTCCGTATTGCTGTTTCGTCGCCTCTTTGTTAAGGCCACGCAAGGCACCATAATGCCGTTCATTTAGACGCCAGCTCTTATAAATCGGAGTGGCTAGCTGGCCAATTTCTTCCGCAACTAGATTGGCGGTCACAATTGCGCGACTCAATACCGAGGTATGAATCGCCATAAATTGGAGGCCGGTCTGTTGTAAAAGTTGCCCCGCTTGGCGGGCTTGTTGACGCCCTAAGTCAGTTAGAGGCACATCACTCCAACCTGTGTAAACATTATCTTGGTTGGCAATACTTTGACCATGTCTGATTAAAACTAGCTTAACCATCTTCGTTTCCTTCCATCCTGCTTATTTCCTCTAATATTACCAAAAATTAGGCGAAGCGACAAATTTTAGAGAATACGCCCGGCAAATGACGGATAAAAGCCATGATTTAAAGTTGTAATTTCCACATTGTGACCGGGTTGTGGAGCTTGAACATATTTTTGATTTCCCAGATATAGGGCTACATGGTAGGAGGCCAGCGGTGCTCCCCAAAAGAGTAAATCTCCTGGTTGAGCTTGGTTTACGGGAATTCTTTGACTGCATTGTTCTTGCCACACGGTATAGTGCGGCAAGGTCTTCCCAATCGCCGCATAGGCTAACATAGTCAAACCTGAACAGTCCATCCCACTCAAACTAGCCCCTCCCCAAACATAAGGCACTTGTTTGTCCACAAAACTTAGTGCTTGATTAATGACAATTTGCCGGTCATGACTCACACTATCAAGTTGATCAAGGTCAATTTTCAAATTTCTCTTGGATTGGGGAAAATCATGACTCACTGAACTTTGAGGAATTTTGGTCTTTAGTGGGCCATACTGAATTTGGGCATTCCAAACATCTGATTTACTATTACTATCAATGACACCTCCTAATTCAAAATCAGTGGGCAAGTTTAACTTTTGTGTCATTCCACCAAAAGTTAAAGCTAATAAGGTTAGCGGTAACATCAATTTCATCATTATCAACTCCTCGTAAAAAATACCCCCTATTATATAAATACGCAAAAAATCTTATTTTTTACTTTTTTTAAAGAAATTTTTCTTTTTCCTACCAAAAAGCCATGGCTTTTTAAAGTCAGACAAGTGTATAATACTGATAGTTATAATTTTATGATAAGGGGTTACATATGAGTAATAATGATTCACGGTACGACTCATACACACCGCATTCGATGGCACATTATCGCAATGATAATGAAATAACTGTTGAAACACCGATGCGGCGACGCAAAGAGTCAGAAGCTACTGATCACCGCATACGACGACATAAAGGGCCAACACCACCCAATAAAAACAATCACAAGAGAAAAAAAATCTTCCGTATCCTATTAACGCTTGTCTTAGTCATTTTCTACGCTGCCGGAATTTATCTCTATCATGCGATTAGTGATGTTCAAAATACCTTAGATAACACTTTTACAGCCACGAATTTAAAAAAATTACGTAATGTTTCTGCTGTTTTGAAACAAGGAAAACCGATTTCCATCTTACTTTTAGGAACAGATACCGGGGACTTAGGACGAACTGATAAGGGTCGAACTGATACCATGATGATTGCCACAATCAATCCGCAAAGTAAACGAGTTACCTTGACCAGTATTCCCCGAGATTTAAAGGTCAAAATTGACGATTCGGGTGAACCTTACAGCAAAATCAACTCTGCTTACACCTTCTCAGGGGTTTCTGGGGCTGTCGATACGGTTCAAGACACTCTCCACATTCCAATTGACTACTACATTTTAGTCAATATGGGGGGATTGAAGAAACTAGTTAATGCTGTTGGTGGCGTAACCATCACACCACTGTTAACTTTTAAATACGAAGATGCTGATGTAGTCGAAGGTAAAACCGTTCACATGAACGGGAAACAAGCTCTATCTTATGCCCGCATGCGTTATGATGATCCTCGTGGAGATTATGGGCGTCAAGATCGACAACGGCAGGTAATTCGTGCAATTGTTAAGAAAGGGACCAAATTAACTACTCTTTCTACTCAATATGATGATATTTTAGAAACTATGGAAAAGAACATGCAGACCGACTTAAGTTATGATGACATCTTAACCTTAATTTCTAAATATAAGAGTGCTGCCGGTGAAATTAAATCCTATACTCTTCATGGTCAAGATACTTATTTAGGTGGCGTCTCCTATCAAGTTGCCACTGCCCAAGAAAAAGAACGAATTTCAAAATTAATTCGCAAAGAATTAGGTTTAAAGCCATCTAAAAAGTCATTTAGAGATGAAAGTTATAGTTCTTATAATAGTGACAACTATGGCTATGACAATAGTTATGATTACGGCTACGGTTATTAGTCCAAAAATCCCTCCAGCACTTGCTGGAGGGATTTTTTCTTTTAAAAAAATAAGCAGCCAAAAACAGACTGCTTACCCTACTTAATTGAAATAACTTAAATCAACTAACATAGTGGCATAGGATAACCCCGCCCCAAAACCAACTAACAATGCCTTCTGTGGTCGCTTACCCTTAGCAAGTTCCTGGTTAAGGGCTAAAGGAATCCCCGCTGCTGAGGTATTACCAGCTGTTTGTACATTGATTGCAAACTTTTCTAGCGGAATACCAAGCCCTTGGGAAAGTTTTTCAATAATCCGTAAATTAGCTTGATGAGGTACCACCATATCAATTTCATCTGCTTGTAAATTATGTTCTTGCATAAACTCCTTGATGTGGGCCAAAACTGTAGTAGTCGCAAATTCAAAGACCGCCCGACCATTTTGGTAGAAGGCATCCATCACCGGGTAATTGTCTCCCGTAACTTGACTTAAAGGTTGGACCCGCCCGCTGTGGATAACATCTTTATCCCTTGAGTACAGAGTTTTTCACCGTGAAAGATTTCCTCTGCGGGATTATCTGTCGTGGTTAAAAGCGCCCCAGCAGCTCCATCACCAAAAAAGACGGCTGACGTTCGATCCTTAAAATCCATGGTTTTCGACATCGTTTCCGCAGCGATAACTATGGCATTTTGGTAAGCTCCTGAACGGAGGAATTTTTCAGCAGTACTTAAAGCAAAAACAAAGCCGGAACAAGCCGTGGAAATATCATAAGCAAAAGCCTTAATTGCCCCAATATTACCTTGAACAATGGCAGCGGTGGCTGGCGTTAAGGCATCTGGTGAGATAGTCGCTACGATAATTAAATCAATTTCCGTAGCTTCCATACCCGTTTGTGCTAATAGTTTTCGTGCGACTTGCGTGCCTAAATCAGACGTATTCTCGTCGATGGCATAATGTCTTTCTTTAATTCCTGTGTGAGATTGAATCCATTCATCTGACGTATCAATGAACTGGCTCAATTCATCGTTTGTGACGACCCTTTCTGGTTGATAACCAGCCATAGCGGCTAGCTTCACATACTTGGTCATACAAGCACCTCTTTTCTTATCTGCTTTTATTTTAACAAGCTTAGAGATTTTTAGCTAGAAAATTACTCTGATTTTGGCAAAGAAAAAAGCCAAGGTCACTACCTTGACTTCATGTTATGCGGGTAAATGGATTCGAACCATCACGGGTGATACCACCCACCAGATCCTTAGTCTGACGCGTCTGCCAATTCCGCCATACCCGCGACAACAAAATAAATTATAGCAAGCTTTCAATTTTTTGGCAAGCCCTTTTACTAAAAAAATTTGCTTTTTAATAAATTTATTTTGTTTGACGGAAAAACCACTAATCTTCAAGCATAAGTCGCCCCCCACAACGTGAACAACGGTAACGTTCAATGTTCATTCGTCGCTTACGAGGGTATGCTTGCTTGCATGTTTGACAAACATAATTGTATTTGTAATTCGATGGCTCTAAACGTGGCACATAACGACTCCCATCAACTTTAAGCAAAAGTAATTTACTGCATCTTGGTGCCGGTAACCTCGACCATACAAATGGAGGTGGTAGTGGCAAAGTTCATGCTTGATAATTTTTTCAACCAGACGGTTAGTGTCCGATCATCCACGAGGTTTCACCATAGTTAACTGGATGCGTTGGCGTTTCAAGTCGACACTTTGCACCCAAACTTGCACAATATCACCTACGGCTACCACTTGGCGCGGATTATTGATGAACTTGGTGGTCATTTGAGATATGTGGACTAAACCGTCTTGCTTAACTCCGATATCTACAAAGGCGCCAAAATCAACCACATTTCGCACCGTTCCTTGTAGTTCCATGCCTTCCTTTAAATCTTCCATGGTTAAGACATCCGTCCGTAAAAGTGGGGCCTCAAACTGATCGCGCAAATCACGCCCAGGTTTTTCAAAAGATTGGATAATATCTTGAACGGTTTCTACCCCGCTTTGGAAACTTTGGGCTAATTCCGCTAGATTTTGGTGGGCAAAGGCTGCTGAAATTTTATCTGTTCCTAAATCCGCCTTAGTCAAGCCAGCCCAGTCTAGTAGTTTTTGCGCCAGTACATAGCTTTCAGGGTGAATATCCGTATTGTCAAAAACGTCGGCTCCATCGACAATCCGCAAGAAACCTGCAGCTTGCTCGAAAGCTTTTGGACCCAAGCGAGCCACCTTTTTCAATTGATTACGTTTTTGGTAAGACCCATTTTCATTGCGGTAATTAACAATATTTTGGGCGATAGTCGAATTTAATCCTGATACGTGGGTCAAGAGTGCCACACTCGCTGTATTTAGGTTGACCCCGACTTGGTTAACCCCGGTTTCGATTACGGCATCAAGTTTCTCCGTTAATTGTTTTTGGGGCAAATCGTGTTGATATTGCCCTACCCCAATAGATTGAGGATCAATCTTAATTAATTCCGCTAGTGGATCTTGAAGCCGCCGCGCAATACTAATGGCAGAGCGTTCTTCGACTTGAAGGTCACCAAATTCCTGCCGCGCTTCTTCACTAGCCGAATAGACGGAAGCACCGGCTTCGTTAACAATCACATAGGCACAGCCAAGCTGATTTTGACTGATTAAGTCCGCTACGAATTGTTGCGATTCCCGGCTAGCCGTTCCGTTACCAATCGCCACAATTTCAACTCCATAATTTTGAATTAAGCTAAGTAATTTTTCCTTAGCCATTTGGTGCGCTTGTTCCCCCTTAGCGTGAGGATAAATCACGGCCTTAGCTAAAAACTTCCCTGTCGCATCCACGACCGCAAGCTTACAGCCCGTACGCAAGCCAGGTCAAAGCCCAAGACTACCTTGCCCTTGAGAGGGGTTTGCATCAAGAGGTGGTAGAGATTTTCCCCGAAGATATCAATGGCTTCTTGACTGGCTTTTTGGGTCAATTCAGCACGAACTTCTCTTTCAATCGCGGGTTTCACACTCTTTTTATAAGCTTGAGTATAAGCAGCCTCTAAGTTTACACTACTTTCTTTACTATCTTTAGCTAAGTGAAGCGTTTGGCCCAGGTATCTTAAGACAAAGTCATCATTCAGACTAATCTTCACCCGTAAAATCCCTTGCTTTTCACCGCGATTAAGCGCTAGGACTTGGTGACCAGAAAGCTTGTTTAAACTTTGACTAAAGTCGTAGTAGCCTTGGTAGACCTCTTTTTCATCTTCGGCCTTGAGCTTTCGCTTACTTTCCATGACCCCGGTTTTGTGCATATTTTTTCGTAGCCAACTTCTGAGTGCAGCACTTTCAGAAATTTGTTCGGCCACAATTTCCTTAGCTCCCGTAATCACTGCGGCAGCAGAAAGTTGACTGCTTGCGCTAAGCTGAGCCACCAGGTGGTCAAATTGAGCATCGTCAGCCTGTTGAATTATTAAATCCGCTAATGGTTGTAGTCCGGCTTGACGAGCTTTTTGCGCCTTCGTTTGACGTTTTTGCTTGTAAGGTAAGTACAAATCTTCGACTTCTTGGAGACTTTCTGCACGGTTAATCGCCTTTTCTAAATTAGGCGTCAATTTCTTTTCTTCCGCAATTTTTTTAATAACGGCAGCTTTTCTCTGCGCTAATTGGCTTTGCTTTTGATAACTAGCTTGAATTTGACGAATTTGAACTTCATCTAAGGACCCAGTAACTTCCTTCCGATAGCGGGCGATAAAAGGAACTGTTGCACCTTCATTTAGTAAGTCAATCACCACTTTAACTCTTTTAGGTGCTAAATTTTCTAATTGTGCGGTTTTTCTGATTAATTGTTCTTCCATGTAAAAAATCCCTCATTTCTGATACTTTCTAGTTTACCATTAGTCGGTCAAACAGTTACAATAAAAATTGAGAAATTTTAGAAAGGAGTTTTTTGTGTGCAGCCCCTCCAAGTTCTAGAAAAATATTACGGTTACGATTCCTTTCGGCCCGGCCAAGCCGAAATTATCGACCGCGTCTTACAAGGTCAAAACACCTTAGCCATTATGCCTACCGGTGGGGGCAAATCGCTTTGTTACCAAATTCCCGCCCTCATCTTACCTGGTTTAACCTTAGTTGTGTCACCGTTAATTTCTTTGATGAAAGATCAGGTCGACACTCTCCTACAAAACGGGATTGAAGCCGCCTACCTCAATAGTTCTTTAACTGGTCCAGAAGCTAGTGATGTCTATCGGCGTTTAGAAAATGGTCAAATTAAGCTTCTTTACGTAGCTCCTGAACGTTTTGATTCTAATTACTTTTGGGACACACTTAATCGCTTAAACATCTCTTTAATCGCGATTGATGAAGCCCACTGCATTTCCCAATGGGGCCATGATTTTCGCCCCCAATACCTACAACTAAGTCAAACCTTAGGAAATCTAGTCAACCAGCCTCCAATTATAGCCTTAACGGCCACCGCGACACCGGCAGTAGCTCAAGATATCTGCCAACGCCTAGCCATTAAATCACAAAATCAGGTCACCACCGGTTTTAGTCGCGATAATTTAGCCTTTAAAGTCATCAAAGGGGTGCGCGACTATGATTACTTGCTTAACTACCTCAAACAAAATCCGGGCCAGTCTGGCATCATCTATGCCGCCACTCGTAAAAAAGTGGAGGCTATTGCCAATTATCTTAACGACCACGGTCAAAAGGTAGGCTTTTATCACGGCGGACTCAGTGAAGCCGAGCGTAAACAAAATCAAGAAGATTTTCTTTTTGACCGAACGGAAGTTATGGTTGCTACCAATGCTTTTGGGATGGGCATTGACAAAAGTTCAGTTCGTTTTGTCATCCATGCCCAAGTTCCTGGTTCCTTGGAAGCCTACTACCAAGAAGCTGGACGGGCCGGACGTGATGGCCTAAATAGCGAGGCTATTTTGCTATATCATGATGCCGATCTCCAAACCCAGCGTTTCTTTATCGAAAATTCCCCCGCTGATGAAGCTTATAAGCAAGAAGAATATCGTAAACTGGAGGCCATGGTCCACTATGCCAATAGTCAGGACTGTCTCCAAGCCTTTATCGTGCGTTATTTTGGCCAGGATTGTCCAGATTGTGGGCGCTGTTCATCTTGTTTAGATGAACGTGAAGAAGTCGATATCACCGTCGAAAGTCAAAAGATTCTTTCCTGTGCTTACCGTATGCGGGGACGTTTTGGTAAAAAAGTTATCGCCCAAGTCTTGGCCGGTTCTAAAGCCAAGCGAATTGTAGAAAACGACTTACAAAAGTTGTCCACCTTTGGCATTATGCGCCAACAGCAAATCAAAGATATTGAAGTCATGATTGATTATTTGCTTGCTAGTGGTTATTTGATCAACCGCGACCCTCAATACCCTACTCCAACAGTTACTGCTAAAGGTGCACAAGTTTTAAAAGGACTTGAAAAAGTTACTCAAAAGACGGTTAAGGTCACAGCCAACCGCTTTGTGGGTTCGGTACTAGATACCAGCCTCTTCGATCGTCTGCGGCGTAAGCGACGGGAATTGGCCGAAGAACAACATGTGCCCCCATTTGTTATTTTCTCTGACCAAACTCTGCAAGATTTGGCCAGTCAAAAACCTCAAAGCTTACGAGATATGTTAAATATCAAGGGGATTGGGGAAACCAAACTTAACCGCTATGGCCAAACCTTCCTGGAAATTATCTTAGCCAACTAAAGAAGGCAACTCGTTTGGGGCGAGTTGCCTTTTAGTTTACATTAATTTGCGTAAAATACGTTGGACTTGACTGGATACCTTATCCATGGCTTGGGTTTGTTGGTCTTCCGCAGCTTCAAAAGTGGCTTGATCTACGCTGTGAGCTTGATAATCTAAGCTAGCGTCCATTTGGACACAACCTTGATAGAAGTCTCGGTAAGCAGCGACTAATAACTTGTGCATCCCAATCACTTGGATAGGTGCTTGCACCTCCGCTAAGCCCTTAGCGTTAGCTTCGTATAAAACCACTCCATCATGGAAATTCTTTTGAATGGTGGCAAAGTCTTCCGCCGTCAATTCTTTTTGGCCTTGGGTTTGAGCCTTTACATCTTCAAAATAAGGATTCAAACGTTCTCCCATTTGTTCTGTGGTATCAATTACTTGCGACAAGGTCCGCATGTAAATTCCTAAATTTGCACGTTTTGCCATTAATCTTCTCCTATTTTTTCCAAAAATCGTCGTAAATGGTGATTGGTAAGTGACGCTTGTGAGCTGTCTTCGTGTACCAACCTTCAATTTTTTCTGCCGCTGCAGAATCGATATCCTTACCTTCCAAGTAGTCATCAATTTGAGTGTAAGTCACACCCAAGGCCACTTCATCTGGTAAAGCTGGCCGGTCTTCTTCCAAGTCAGCCGTAGGGGCCTTTTCATAAAGGTGCTTAGGTGCCCCTAAGACTTCCAACATCGCCCGACCTTGACGTTTATTTAAGCGCCACAGTGGTGTTACATCGGCCCCACCATCCCCAAATTTGGTATAAAAACCTGTAATGGCTTCGGCGGCGTGGTCAGTTCCGACTACAGCCCCATTCTTAGCGCCAGCAATGGCATATTGGGCAATCATTCTTTGACGGGCTTTGATATTACCTTTGTTAAAGTCAGAAACTTCCAAACCATTTTCTTCCACGGCAGCCATCATAGCGTCTGCAGCTTCCTTAATATTAACCCGCATGGTCACATCAGCTCCCATAAAGGCAATGGCATCCATCGCATCACTTTCATCAGCTTGGGTCCCATAAGGCAAACGAACTGCGATAAATTGGTAGCTGGCATCGCCCGTTTCTTGACGAAGTTCTTCCATTGCGATTTGGCAAAGTTTTCCTGCTAAAGTGGAGTCTTGCCCCCCGGAAATTCCTAAGACTAAGGTCTTTAAAAAGGGGTGAGCCAAAAGGTAAGCCTTCAAAAAATCAACACTAGTTCGAATTTCTGTTTGGGGATCAATCACAGGTTTGACCCGTAAGTCAGAGATAATTTGTTTTTGTAATGCACGCATTTTTAATCCTTCTTTTCTTGATCGATTGTAGCCACCATACTTCTGACATCATTGATAATAGCCATCTTATTATCATAGCAAGCTTGTGATAAGTCAACGGGGTAATCTTGCGGATTAAGATCCCGCTTGTATTCTTCCCAAAGGCTAGCTAGGTGTTGTTTTTGGTAAGCCTTGATATCTTGAAGTGTTGGCAAGTCGTAAACCAATTTCCCGTCCACAAAAATATCTTGTAACAAAGGACGGGCATAGAAGTTGGTTAAAGTCTTATTAATGTATGTGTATTGAGGGTGGAACATGTACAGAGACGCCTGTTTTTGAGGTTGTTCATCCCAAAGGGTAATGTAATCTCCTTCAGATTTACCACTAGTTTTGTCCTTAATACGCCAAACTTGCTTCTTCCCCGGGGTGGAAACCTTAGCAGCGTTGCTGGAGATTTTAATAGTATCTTCCATTTCTCCCTTTTCATTTTCAATCGCAACCATCTTATAAACTGCTCCTAGAGCGGGTTGGTCATAAGCTGTAATTAACTTGGTGCCGACCCCCCACACGCTAATCTTAGCATCCTGCATTTTTAAGTTCATAATGGTCTTTTCATCTAGGTCGTTAGAAGCGTAAATCTTGGCTTCGGTAAAACCTGCTTCGTCTAATTGCTTGCGAACCTTCTTAGAAATGTAGGCCATATCCCCAGAATCAATCCGGACCCCTAAGAAGTTAATCTTATCACCCATTTCTTGGGCTACCTTAATCGCAGAAGGCACCCCACTCTTCAAGGTGTCATAAGTATCGACTAAGAAAACACAATCTTTATGGGTTTGAGCATAAGCCATGAAAGCTTGGTAGTCATTCTTGTAAGCCTGAACCAAGGCGTGGGCATGCGTTCCGGTCGCTGGGATACCAAATATCTTAGCCGCCCGCATATTACTGGTGGCATCAAAACCACCGATATAAGCCGCCCGCGTCCCCCAGATGGCGGCATCAAATTCTTGCGCTCGACGAGTCCCAAATTCCATCAGGGCGTCTTCACCTACCACAGAACGAATCCGGGCCGCCTTAGTTGCAATCAAAGTTTGATAGTTAACAATGTTTAACATGGCGGTTTCAATTAATTGACAATCCACCAACGGCCCCTCAACTTGAATTAATGGCTCTGAGCCAAAAACTATTTCACCTTCAACAACAGAACGTACCGTAGCAGAAAATTTGAAATCCTTCAAATAAGCGATAAAATCTTCCGCATAACCCATAACATCCCTGAGATAAGCTAAATCAGTCTCGGTAAATTTTAAATTACTTAGGTATTTAACAATTCTTTCCAGACCAGCAAAAACTGCATAACCGTTGTCAAATGGCAGTTTCCGGAAATAAACCTCAAAGACCGCCCGCTTATCGGCAATGCCTTGGCGCCAGTAAGTCTCCATCATATTAATCTGATAAGCATCTGTATGCAGGGTATAACTATCATCAGGATACGTTGTTTCCATAATTTTCTCTCTTTCACGTAATTAAATTATTAGTTCCATTTTACCACTTTTTTTCTTACTAGTCACTTTGCTATAATGATTGTGTAAGATTCTATGTAGGAAAGTAGGCTAAATATGTCCAAATTTCAAACGGTGTCCGTTTTAGGGGTAGATTTCATCAAGGCCACCAATGCTGAATTTCTCCAAGCCCTTTTTAACGACTCCCTCCAAAGAAAAAATCGTTTTGTGGTAACGGCTAACCCCGAAATTGTCCTCGCCGCCAAAAATGACCCCGCATACTACCAAACCTTAAAAACTGCGGACTACATTACCGCTGATGGGATTGGCATTATTAAAGGTGCCAAAATCTTGGGTACTCCGCTGCCTGAAAGAGTCACAGGCTACGATACTATGTTAAAATTGCTTGAATTTGCTAATCAGGAAGCTAAGAAAGTCTTTTTAGTAGGAGGTAAGCCCGACGTTATTCAAAAGGCTAGGGAAAAAATTTTACAAACATATCCGCACATCAAAATTGTTGGTGCCTACGATGGTTATTTTAAAGATGACAAAGAAATTACCCAAGCCATCGCTCAAAGTCAACCAGACTTTGTCTTTGCAGCCCTGGGTTTCCCAAAACAAGAAAACTTCATCGCTAAAAATCGCCAACTCGCCTCGGCCATTTGGATGGGCGTGGGTGGTTCTTTCGATGTGTTAGCCGGAACTGTCAAGCGTGCTCCTAATTTTTGGATTAAATTGAACCTCGAATGGTTTTACCGACTCTTAAAAGAACCCACTCGTTTTAAGCGGATGTTAGCTTTACCGCGTTATTTATCTTTGGTCAAAAAAGAAGCTAAACGCCAAAAATAAGCCCAGACTCACCGTCTGAGCTTATTTTATTTTTCAAGGTAAAATTCAAAGCGGTCCCCGGCATAGTGGGTGCGGACATATTCGAAGGGGCGCCCGTCTTTTAAAGTCGTGACTTGACGCAACATTAAAATCGCCGAACCGCGTTTAACTTTGAGAAGCTCGGCAATCCTTTCTGACGCAACCGTCGCTGAAACAGTTTGTTGAGCGCGCCCAATCCGGAGGCCATCGTCCGCTAAAGTTTGATAAAGGGACGTCGTAACCTGACTTTGACGATAATCTGCTACCATATCAAAAGGTAAGGCTGCCACCTCAAAACAAATTGGTTCATCATCAGCGAAACGAATCCGTTCCATCCGTAAAATCTTTTGATTTTCTGCTAGTTCAAGTTTCTCAGCTTCACTCAAAGACGGTTCCGTCACCAAATATGAAACCGTCTGACTACTTGGCACCTTTCCCTGACGCCGAGTTAATTCAGTAAAACTTGTAATTCCTGACATCTTATCTTGAATTTTTCTTTGCGCAACGAAAGTTCCAGCCCCAATCCGTCTTTCTAAAACCCCTTCATCCACCAAGGTTTGCAGCGCTTGACGAAGGGTCATACGGCTGACCATAAATTCCTGAGCCAATTCTCTTTCGGCAGGTATCCTTTGCCCCACTTGCCAGTAGCCTTTTTCAATACGACTTTGAATTTCATTATGAATCTTAATATATCGTGGTGTCCCCATTTATTACCTCGCTATGCTTGACGGCCTAAAGTATAAGTGGCTTTTAAATTCCAAGCTATATCAAAGACATTCAAGTCGGCATCCTTGCCAACTTCCAAGGTTCCTTTTCGGTCTAAACCAAATTCACGCGCTTGGTTCACGGAGGCCATTTGCACCGCATCATGAATCGAACACCCCGTAAATTGCATGATATTAACAAAAGCATCCTTAAAGGTCAAAACTGAACCAGCCAGATTACCAGATTCAAGTCGTGCTTGCTTATCTTTAACGATAACTTTTTGCCCCCCTAATTCAGAAAGACCATCACCTTGTCCCTTAGCGCGCATCGAGTCTGTCACAAGGTCAATGCGGTGTGGCCCCTTAAGTTTGTAAGCTAATTTAATCATATCCGGGCTCACGTGGTAACCATCGGCAATCATTTCACAATAAAGGTGGTCTTCCAAAAGAGCATGACCGGTGACCCCTGGTTCACGATGCTTGAATTCTCTTTGAGCGTTATAAAGGTGCGTTACATGACTAGCTTTAGATTGCTTCATTTGCGCTCTAGTTGCGTTACTGTGGCCAACTGAAAGTACAATCCCATTTGCCAGACAATAGTCCTCAAAGGCCGTATCAGGAGCTTGTTCAGGGGCATAGGTTAAAAGTTTAATCATTCCCCCTGATAACTCTTGCCAACGGGCTAATTCTGTTACATCTGGGACTTGAATATATTCTTCTGGTTGAGCACCTTTAAAGACTGGTGAAATAAAGGGGCCTTCCAAGTGAACTCCTTGAATAACAGGATTAGCTTGCGCCGCTGCATGCGCTGCCACCATCGCCTGAGCGATATTTTCCGGACTTTGGGTCATGGTTGTTGCAAAGTAACTCGTTATGCCTTCATTTTTAGTCATTTCTTCAACCATCGCCACCAGCTTATTTTGGTCCCCGTCCATAGTATCAAAGCTATACCCACCATGACTGTGGACATCAATAAATCCAGGGACAATTCTTTGCCCCATGACGTCATGCACCTCATCACCAGCTTGAAGGTGAAATTCATCCATCTCTCCAACCGCTAGAACTTGTTGATCAAAGCGAATAAAACCTTCCTTAATAACCGTTTGTCCCGTATAAATTTCTGCATGTGTTAAGACTGTTGCCATTTGACCGCATCCTTTCCTTTTCTTTTATTATAATCGGTATAGACCAAAATTTAAAGTACAAAAAAAGCATCGACTGCTCGATGCTTGCTGACTGGGGTAGCTGGATTCGAACCAGCGCATGACGGTACCAAAAACCGTTGCCTTACCGCTTGGCTATACCCCAATGGTAAATGGGGGGGAGAGGATTCGAACCTCCGAACCCGAAGGAATGGATTTACAGTCCACCGCGTTTAGCCAGACTTCGCTACCCCCCCATATCAATATTAATGGATAGCTAATTATCCGACTTCATTATTATACTCTATTTTAGCTTACTTGGCAAGACTTTTTTTAACTAAAAATAAAAAAGTCGTCTCACCGAAACGACTTTTAAACTTAACGGATTTCACCCATTAACTTTTTAATTTGTGGTACAAAGAACATCAAGATTAAACCGGCTAAAACGGTAACTCCCCCGACAATGCTGTAGTACATAACTTCGGTACTTTCATTGTAGAGGCGTACAATTTGAGCATTAAAGGCTTGGGCCACAGCATCTGATAAGAACCACATAGACATCATTTGAGCTTGGAAAGCCTTCGGTGCTAACTTAGTAGTGATTGATAGACCAATTGGTGAAATTAACATTTCCCCAATAATTACTAGAGCCCAAGACATAATCAACCACAAGGAGCTAACCTTCACATCAGTCCCAAATAAAGCTACTGGAATTGCCATTAAGATGAATGATGCCCCGGCAAACAGGAGTCCTACGGAGAACTTAGCTCCCGCAGATGGTTGTTTCTTACCCCACTTGGTCCACATTGTCGCAAAGATTGGAGTGTAAACCATGATGAAAAGTGGATTTAAACTTTGGAAGAAACTAGCCGGTACATTGAAAATCCCAAACAAACTCAAACGAGTTTGCTCTTGAGCAAAAGTGGCTAAAACCACGGAACCTTGTTCTTCAATTGACCAAAATAAAATGGAGGCAATGAAGAGTGGTACATAAGCCCACACGTGAGATTTTTCTTCTTTATTAACCTTATCACTTGATAACATGCGGAAGAAGTAGATTACCGGAATCGCTACCGCAAAAATGGTTAATAAATTAATGATATTGTTAATATTCAAGATACCTAAGATACCCATTACAATTAACAAAAGTACAACAATAATGGCGGCAATCACAACTTGGACTACAAGACGTTTAACTTCTTTAGGTTCTAAAGGATCGTTAGGATATAAGCTGTCCTTAGATAAATACTTCTTACCATCGAGACTATATTGTACTAGACCAAAGAACATTCCAATCGCTGCTAAAGAAAAACCAAGGTGGAAGTTAACTTCCTGACCTAACCAACCAACTACTGGTGGTGCAATGAAAGCCCCTAAGTTAATCCCAAAAACAAAGATGGAAAAACCACTGTCCCGCCGTAGGTCATCGCTAGCATATAAGCCCCCCACCATATCAGAGACATTAGGTTTCAACAACCCAGTCCCAATCACGATTAAAGCGATGGAAGTGTAAAGTGCTGCTTGTCCAAATGGTGTAGCTAAGACAATATGACCAAACATGATTAAGACCCCACCGATAAAGACGGTACGACGACTTCCCCAAATTCGATCAGATACAAACCCACCTAAGACACTAGATAAGTAAACTAGTGATCCGTAGATAGACATAATTGACATCGCAGTAGACTTGTTAATACCCAAGCCCCCGTCTGTCACCGAGAAATACATGTAGTACAGCAAAATCGCGCGCATCCCGTAATAGCTGAACCGTTCCCACATTTCTGTGAAAAAGAGCGTTGACAGTCCACGAGGATGACCGAAAAAGCTACTATCTTTGGTATTATCCATGAATATAAAAATCCTCCAAGCTGTAAAAAATTACAGCAAATTTAATATCGTATCTTAGCGTAAATTCATCAAGAAATTTACATACGATAATAACTATTATAATTTTTTATCATTAAGAGGTCAATTAAGCGCCCTTATTTTTAATGTATTTACTAGTTTTTACTAATATCATTTTAAAAAATTCCTGATTTAACTTATTTTATTTAAAGAATATCAAACTTGCCTAGAAAACATCTCATCAACGTTTACTAATTTTTAGTGTTAAAAATTATATAACTAGAAACTAATGGATGTGACAAAAAAGATGATAGGCGTATTACCTATCATCTTCAAACCGTTCAGTTTTATGCCGAGTACCAGAATCGAACTGGTGACCTTCTCTTTACGAGGGAGATGCTCTACCAACTGAGCTAACGCGGCATAAG
>NZ_BAMI01000033.1 GCF_000615765.1 Ligilactobacillus equi DSM 15833 = JCM 10991
TCGCTGTCTTGCGACAACTTCTATATCATAACTTATTTAACATTTTATGTCAACAAGTTTTTAATTTAATTTTTTGTCGCTCTCAATCAGCAACAAATAATATATTACCAGGCGTCTTTACTTTCGTCAACACTTTTTTGCTTTTTTTATTAACTTTAATTTTCCCAAATTTCTTATATCTTACTTACCTTTGTAATACGCAAAAAAACCGCAGCTTGAAAGCTACGGCTTTTAGTTTAATTAAGCGTCTGGACGTAAAGTTGGGAATAAGAGTACATCGCGGATTGATGGAGCGTCAGTTAATAACATCACTAAACGGTCAATCCCAATTCCTAAACCACCTGTAGGAGGCATCCCATATTCCATAGCTTCGATATAGTCTTCGTCAATACCTTCGGCTTCATCGTTACCCGCTTGACGTTCCGCCACTTGAGCTTCAAAACGTTGGCGTTGATCGATTGGATCATTTAATTCCGTAAAGGCATTAGCATATTCGTTACCTAAAATAAATAATTCAAATCGATCTGTAAAACGTGGGTCATCCGCATTTTTCTTCGCTAATGGTGAAATTTCAACCGGGTGACCGTAAACAAATGTCGGATCAACAATCTTGTCTTCACAGAATTGTTCGAAGAATTCATTGATAATGTGACCTACTTGCCAGTAGCTTTCGTAGTGAACCTTGTGTTCATCGGCTAATTTCTTAGCTTCTTCCACAGTCATTTCCTGCCAGAAATCTACTCCCGTAGCTTCTTTAATTGCATCAACCATGTGCACACGCTTGAATTCCTTAGAGAAGTCCACTTCCGTACCTTGGTAAGTAATCTTGCTATCATCAGTTACCACAGCTGCCGCAGCCTTAAAGATTCCTTCAGTTTCATCCATCACATCTTGGAAATCGAAATAAGCAGCATAGGATTCCAACATCGTGAATTCTGGATTGTGCTTGGTATCAATTCCTTCATTACGGAAGACACGACCAATTTCGTAAACTCTTTCCATGCCACCCACAATCAAACGCTTCAAATGTAATTCCAAAGCAATACGTAAGTACAATTGAATATCCAAAGCATTGTGGTGGGTAATAAACGGACGAGCTGAGGCCCCACCGGCTTGGTTGTGTAAAACTGGGGTTTCTACTTCTAAGAAACCATTGCCATCTAAGTAAGAACGAACAGCAGAGATAATCTTACTACGGTTGACAAAACGGTCGTAACTTTCCTTGTTAGAAATCAAGTCCAAGTAACGTTGACGGTAAATTTGTTCAACATTTTGTAAACCATGGAATTTATCAGGCAATGGACGTAAGGCCTTGGATAAGAAAGTTAGTTTGGAAACCTTAACCGTTAATTCTCCCATATCCGTCTTGATAATTTCCCCAGTAATCCCCAAGTGATCACCTAAGTCAGAGCGTTTAAAAATGTAGTACATATCTTCGCCGACTTCATCTTTCCGAATGTATAATTGCATCCGCCCAGTCCGATCTTGTAAGTCAGCAAAACCAACCTTACCTTTACCACGTTTAGCTACCATCCGACCTGCGATAGTAACTTCAATGTGCTTGTCGTTTAATTCTTCTTTTCCTTGATTACCAAACTTTTCATGTAATTCTTGGTTGGTGTGATCGCGTTCAAAGCGGTGACCGAAAGGATCAATCCCAGCTTCACGCAGTTCTTCCATTTTTTGGCGTCTTACTTTTAATTGGTCATTCATGGGTTGTTGATTTGCCATGCTGCCTATTCCTCACTTTCTTTTATTTCAATGGTTAATTATAACATAGCTACAAGCTATCTTCTAGCGTCTTCTTTGGGGACGAGCTAAGGTTTCGGCTAAGAAATTATCAAAAATTTCGACCATCTTAGCTTCGGTATCAGCTTCGTTTAAAGCCGCCTTCGTCTTAGCCGAACGTGGAATTCCTTTCAAGTAGTATGCCGCTTGTGAACGAAACTCACGCGGACCAATATTTTCACCTTTAGCCAAAACTAAGCGGTGTAAGTGTTCCTTGGCCACCTTAATTTTTTCAGTCGCATCGGGTTCAGCTAGAAGTTCCCCGGTTTCAAGATAGTGACTAGTTTGCTTGATAATCCAAGGATTACCCAAAGCTGCCCGGCCAATCATCACGGCGTCGGCGCCAACTTCATCTAACATCCGCTTAGCATCTTGCGGTGTGCGCACGTCACCATTTCCCATAAATGGGATAGTTAATTTTTGCGCCACATCATGCAAAATATTCCAATCAGCGTGACCCGTATATAATTGTTTGCGCGTCCGGCCATGCATGGCTAAGGCATTAGCCCCAGCTTCTTGGGCCGCTAAGGCATTTTCTACAGCCAAAATGTGATCTTCATCCATCCTGTCCGCATTTTAACGGTAATGGGTTTTTCTACTTCAGAAGATACGGCCTTGACCATTTCATAAACTTTATCGGGGTCCAAAAGCCATTTTGCTCCGGCATCAGTCTTGGTAACCTTTGGCACCGGGCAACCCATATTAATGTCAACGATGTCAACCGTAGTGTTTTCGGCCACGAATTTAGCTGCTTCCACCAAAGTATCCTTGCTTCCTCCGAAAATTTGTACACTTACAGGGTGTTCGTTGGGATCGAAGGTTAACATGCTGAGGGTCTTTTTATTTCGAAATTGAATTCCTTTATCAGAAATCATTTCACAAACCACTAAACCTGCACCAAATTGTTTAGTAATCGTACGGAAAGCAACATTGGTTACTCCCGCCATTGGTGCAACTACAACTTGATTGGGAATGGTGATATCACCGATTTTCCACTCCATTTTTTCACCTCATATAAAATTAATTTTAGTTGTCTGGCTTTGCCTGGTTTTACCAAGCACTCAATTTTGCATCTTACCACAACTTAAAGTCACTTGTAAAATTACTTAGCTTGGGCTTGTACGGAAATTTCACGCAATTCATCTTCACTAAATTCATACTTATTACCACAGAAATGGCAAACCGCCTGCGCACCATGGTCTTCAGTAATCATCTTTTCAAGATCTGCCGGTGCAATACTTGCCAAAGCTTGCGCAAAACGATCCTTAGAACAGTCACATTCAAACTTAACAGTGTCTCGTGCCAAGATATCAACGTCATCTTCACCAAAAAGCCAGTTCAAGATATCTTCAGGCTTCATGCCTTCGCGCATCATTTGAGAAACTAAAGGCATATCCTTTAACTTAGTTTCTAAACTAGCAATCGTTTCTTCACTTGCTCCTGGTAAGACTTGAATCATAAAACCTCCAGCAACTTCAATGGTATTATCGGCATTTACGAAAACGGACAAGCCCACTGCAGAAGGAATCTGTTCCGACTTGGCTAAGTAATAGGTAAAATCTTCACCTAACTCCCCAGAAACCAAAGGCACTTGACCTGTGAAGGCTTCTTTAAGACCCAGGTCCTTGGTGACGGCTAAGAATCCATCGGTCCCAACCGCCCCGCGCACATCAATCTTCCCATTTTCATTTAATGGCAAGTGAACGTGAGGGTGTTGCACATAACCTTTGACATGCCCATGAGCATCAGCATCCACGACAACCCCGCCGACAGGTCCGCCCCCATCTATCTTAACAGTTAAGCGCCCATCACCTTTTAAGGTAGTAGCAGCTAACAGTAAACTTCCTACCGTTGCCCGCCCTAAGGCAGCCGATGCAGCACTCCAGGTATCTTGACGTTTTTGCATTTCTCTAACAATTTCAGTGGCATCAATCGCATAAGCTCGTAATTCTTTACCCGCAGCTAAACTTCTTACTAAATAATCTGTCATTTTCAGTATCCCTTTCAGTAAAACAAGCGAGACCGAAAGTGATCTCGCTTGCCTAGATTTTATTCATCTTCGTGCTTTTCGTCTTTTTCAGATGGATAGAAGACTTCGGTTTGATGTTCTTCATCCGCCTTATCTTCTTGCTTGGCAGCTTCTTTCCGTTCCCAAGCTTCCTTGGCTTCTTCAAAAGTTGCGGCCTTTTCAGATGGGAACTCATCATCAGCTTGAGCAGGCATCTTACCTGTCTTAAACAAGCTGAGGATTTGTTTTTCGTCCAAGGTTTCGTATTCTAACAAGGCTTCCGCAATAACCTTGTGTTCTGCGCGATGTTCTTCGATAATCTTCTTCGCTAAGGCCATTCCTTCCGTAGCCAGACGTTTAACTTCATCGTCAATCACATTCGCAGTTTGACCAGAGTAAGCCGCTTGGCTTCCCATTTGGCCAGCCATAATACTTGCATCGCCTTCGTATTGAACCGGACCAAGCTTTTCACTCATCCCGTATTCTGTAACCATGGCACGTGCTAATTGTGTAGCTTGTTGGAAGTCATTGGAAGCCCCAGATGATTGGGAGTTGAAGATAATCTCTTCGGCAGCCCGACCACCCATTAAACCAGCAATTTGATCTTGCATGTTCTTCTTGGAAAGTAACATTTGGTCTTCTTTAGGTAGCATGATGGCATAACCGCCGGCCCGTCCCCGAGGTACAATTGTTACCTTGTGGACCACACGAGCGTCGTTTAAGACCAAACCAACAATGGTGTGACCCGCTTCGTGGTAAGCCACCGTTTCACGTTCCTGTTTGGAAATCACGCGATCGCGCTTAGCCGGACCAGCAATTACCCGGTCTTCGGCTTCATCCACATCAGAAGCATCGATGGCTTTCTTGTCACGCCGGGCAGCTAGCAAGGCTGCTTCGTTTAACAAGTTTTCCAAGTCAGCCCCAACGAAACCAGGTGTTTGTTTGGCAATCATCTTCAAGTCGACATCCTTGCCTAATGGCTTGTTCTTGGCATGGACTTTCAAGATAGCTTCCCGCCCCTTCACGTCAGGACGACCAACTAAAATCTTACGGTCAAAACGACCTGGACGTAATAAGGCAGGGTCTAAGACGTCGGCTCGGTTAGTAGCGGCCATCACAATGACCCCTTCATCACCTTCAAACCCATCCATTTCAACCAGCAATTGGTTCAAGGTTTGCTCACGTTCATCGTGACCGCCCCCCATACCGTTACCACGGCGACGACCAACGGCATCAATTTCATCAATAAAGATGATTGATGGGGCATTCTTCTTGGCGTTTTCAAATAAATCACGCACCCGACTAGCCCCAACCCCGACGAACATTTCGACAAAGTCAGAACCAGAAATGGAGAAGAATGGCACGCCGGCTTCACCAGCCACAGCTTTGGCTAACAAAGTTTTACCAGTTCCGGGAGGTCCTTCGAGTAAGACCCCCGCAGGAATCCGGGCCCCTAAAGCCAAGAATTTCCGTGGATCACGTAAGAATTCAACCACTTCGACTAATTCTTGCTTTTCTTCTTCCGCTCCGGCTACATCAGAGAAACGGACCCGATTATTTTTCTTATCAATTGGTTTAGCTTTGGATTTACCAAAGTTCATCACCCGACCATTGCCACCACCTTGACCTGCTTGGCCCATCATTAAGTAAAAGAAGAAGATGACGATGACCAATGGTAATAAGGAAACTAACAATTGCATCCAAATCGAAGACGATTCTTCTTCTTTGGTATTGTTTTTCACCTTATTTTTAGTGGCATACTTATCAATCGTAGTGATGATATTATCGTTAGTTAACACATTGGTCGAGAATTCTGTGGCCTTTGTGCTAGCTGAAGATAAACCAGCAATCCCTGTTGGTACCTTAGTTTCTTGCGCTTTACGGTAAGTCCCCGTAATCTTGTAGGTACTACCGGAAGGCTGAATTGTGAAACTTTTGACATTATCTTTTTTCAATTGAGTAATAAATTGGCTCGATTGAATTTCTTGAGTGGTTGTATTTGTTCGACTACCAAAAAGATAGTAGAGAACCCCCATAATCCCAAGGAAGATCACAATGTAAAACAGGCTATTTCTGGCAAACCCATTTTGTTTATTATTCATTGATGGGATTCCTCCTCATTTATGTTATCGTTATGCCTTTAATCATAGCATAATTGACCTTTTTTGACTAACCATTAGTCTTAGTTTTTTTAATTTTCTGCGTAAACTTCCGGCTTCAAAATTCCCACGTATGGCAAGTTACGGTAAAAACCAGTGTAGTCCAAACCATAACCCACTACAAACTCGTTAGGAACTTCAAAACCAGCATAATCAGGTGTGACCACTTTTTCGCGGCGAGCAGGCTTGTCTAACAAGGTGCAGACCTTGACTGAAGCAGCATCACGGTGACTCAATAATTCCATAACTTTTTCCAAAGTCCGACCGGTATCAATGATATCTTCGACAATTAAGACATGACGACCTTCAACGGATTTATCTAAGTCCTTGATAATTTTCACTTGACCGGATGATTCCGTAGCATCACCATAACTAGAGATATCCATGAAATCAATTTCACAGTAAGTATCGATTTCACGCACTAAGTCCGTCATAAATAAGACGGCACCCGTTAAGATACAAATCACAAGTGGCTTTTTGTCCGCATAATCCTTAGTGATTTGTGTCCCTAATTTCTTAGTGACCGCAGCAATATCTTCTTTACTGTACAAGATTTCCTTGATATCGTTGTTCATCGTAATTTCCTCTTTTCTATGTTTCAGCTAAAATAAGACTACTATGTATTGAATTTTAGCATTAGTCTGGCCCCTTGACAAATCAGATTTTTTCAAATCTAAAATCCAATAAACATTTTGGGCTCTATCGGTTACCAAAAGCTGTTTTGCTCGCGCTTCAGGGCTTAATTTTTGGTCAATCAAAATCTTCTTGACTTTTTGATGGCCGGCCCTGGTTACCAGTTTATCCCCCGCCTGACGTACGTACATATAAACCTCCCCTAGGCAATGCGGTTAACTCTAAATAATCACTGGCTGCTCGATACTTGCATCCTCCGCCCGTACTAAACCAATATGGCGTCCATCAGGCAAAGTTTGCCACTGATTTAATTTTAATGGTTGCGGAGTAAAACTTGCGGTAACACTCTTTTCACCAATCCAAAAATTAGGTGATCGTTTAAACAAGTAAAGCTTAGGACTTAACTGGACTTCGCCATTGGGACGATAGGGATTATTAAGGAGTTCTAAGACTTGACGCGTTTGCTTAGCGTTTTGATTATACTTAACCTGGACTAAAAGTAAATCCCAAAGCTGAGCTTGTACTGGTCGGGGTAAGTTTTGCCAGCAGTTGAGATCATAACCTGACTCAGTTTGAATATCTTTTAAATAACGTTGGCCAAAATAGGCCACAGTTGTAAGCGTTTGGGAGAGTTGTTCGCGATAAGAAGCAACCTGACCTAAGAGTCGAGGATTCTCAGCCTTGAGGGCGGGGACCACCTGATGGCGGAGCCGATTACGCAGATAGTCATCTTGGGCGTTGGTTTCATCTTCAAAATAAGTCAATCCCTTTCGATGAGCATAGGCATATAATTCTGCCTTGCTAAAGGCAAGCAAGGGGCGATAGATTTGTCCTTGCTTTCTGAAGTTCCGCCAAGTTGCCATTCCTAACAGCTGAGCTAACTTTCCGCCTCTTAAAAGCTTCATCAAAATCGTTTCGACCTGATCATCACCATGATGAGCTGTCAAAAGATACCGTGTCTTGGTTTGCATCATGACTTCGGCAAAAAAATCATAGCGAAACTTACGTGCCGCTGCTTCTAACCCCGTTTGGGGGTGCGCAGCCACCGGCCAGGCTTTTTCAAATAAAGGGAGTTGGTGGACTTGGCAATATTTTCGTAAAAAGTCCCCTTCCACCTGACTTTGGGCGCGTAATTGGTGGTCAATATAGACGACTTGAATTTTTGGGCGTAACTGCGCGGGAAGTTGCAATAATAAATCCAACAAAACCATAGAGTCACACCCCGTTGAAACAGCAACTAAGATGGGGACCCGGGCTAGCTTGGATGGCCAATTTTTTTGAAATTGTTTTTCCATGAATTTCTCCTTAAGTAAGCAAAAAAGCCGAGTCTTCTCGGCTTTTACTTTAGCTACGGCGACCGCCACGGCCTCCGCGCTTACCTTCTGTATTCCGCTTTAAGGAAGTCAAGCGGTCTTCACTTTCCTTTAAGAAGCCGGCCAATAAGGAGTCAAAATCTTTATTTTTGTTATCATTATGGCGCTTAGGGCTAAAGGAACGGCCCCGTGGTTGACGGTTATTTTCCCGTTTAAAATTGTCCCCCTCCGTCGGTTTTTTATCCCGGAAATGAGGACGTTTGCCAGGCTTTTTGTCTGTTTGTGAGCCTTCTAGGGCTTGGCGAATAGACAAGGCAATCTTGCCATCATCACCAATCGATAATACCTTAACTGTTACTTCATCGCCAATACTCAAAATGTCCCCAATTTCCTTTACAAAACCATTAGAGACCTCACTGATATGTACTAGTCCCGTCTTTTTGTCACCTAAATCAACAAAGGCTCCGAAATTTGTAATACCTGAGATTTTACCTGTTAGCTTGGCTCCTACTTCAATTGCCATAAAAAGAAATATCCTCCTAATTTTCGTCTAATGTTAGTATAACACGTTCGCTAAAAGACCGGCCGAGAAATTTAAAGTTTTTTGATTTAATTAGGCAAATTATAATTAGTTTCACCTTTTTTAGTGTAGTTATACTTATCACGAATGATTTTTTCAACATAATTCATATCTTTCAGTTGGGTAACTTGCTGTTTCAATTTAGCTTGTTTACTTTCTTCCTTGGCTAATTCCTTGCGGGCCACTGCTTCTTGTTGCTGAACCTGGTATAAGCGGTGCTTGTAGTTGACGACTTGAAAGCTACAAAAAATGATGACCAACCCCAAGAAGGCTAAGGACAACATCCAAAACCAACGGTGAACAATGCGGTCTCTTTCTAATTTCATTTGCCTTTGTAAGTGATATTTTTCGAAATTTCTTTTGTTGGCCTTATCAATGTAATGTTGATTTTCAATCACCTTGATCTGCGCTTTATTTCCCATATTTTTCATTTTCCTATCCCTCAAGTTAAGTTGCGCGTGAGCTAAAATCCACCTCATTATAACAAAAAATAGTTCACAAAAAAAGCCGAACTTTGTCTCCAAAGCCGACTTTTAAGCATTTCTTAAAGGCGAAAATCTTCTTTGTATTCTTCTTTAAGCACTACATACATTCCTTGAGCGTCTGCCTTCTTAGTAGTTTCCTTTAGTTCCAAGACCTTAAGGGTTAAAGTCTTGTTTCCAAAGTTAATCACGAGCTCGTCACCGACCTTAACATCCGTAGAGGACTTGGCAACCTTACCATTAATGGTAATACGACCCTGGTCCGAAATTTCTTTAGCTACGGTGCGACGTTTAATCACCCGCGAAATTTTTAAATACTTATCTAAACGCATCTTCTTTCCTACTTTCTTTACAAACTCAAATTAATTTTACTCAACAAGCGGATAAACTTCCTGCCCCCGGGAATAACGAGCCATTCCCGCAGGGTAAATAATTTAAAGGCTACCGCTGCTAATACAAAACTTACGACCCCGACCGGTACCGCTAGGAGTAATTCAATAAGCACGGCCAGCCGTGTTAAATTAAAAAAATAATTCAGGCACCAAATCCAACAACCCGTAGTAATAATCATCGTCAACGTTGTCAAAACTAACTTGATTAAATAGTTATTTTCGGTGAGCAACCCGGTTACTTCCACGGGCAGTGCCAACATGATAACTACTAACCCAGCAGCTAAACCTAGGATGGTCGCCACACTAGCCCCCATAATACCTAAACGAAGAATTAGATAGCTATTTAAAAGCCATTTGACAAAAATAGCAACAATTAAGGCCACTACGGTACTACGGTATTGGTTTAAGCTTTGTAAAATGGAATTATAAGCCGAAATTACCGTCACTAAAACCACACTAAAAACGTAAACTGCAATCGTCTTAGATTGATTAGCATCACCGAATAATAAAGTATTAATCTGTGGCATCAACAACATCAATCCCACCGTTGCGGCAGTTCCAATTCCCAAACTAATCCGCAGTAAGGCCTTGGCTGTCCAGCGAAATTCGATCATTCTTTTGGCTTGTAAGGATTTAGTTAGAGCCGGTAATAAAGTTGATGAAAAACTAACCGCCACCACTAGGCCTAACTGGACTAAGGGTTGGGCTCGGTCATAGGTCCCTTTAACCTCTTTAGCCATTTCATCAAACATCCCCCCAGCCTGCAAAGCTTGCTTAACTGTAAAGGAATCTACCAGTTGCAAGAGTACCATCAAGGAGGCAAACAGGCAGATAATTACCCCTTCACTAGCCAGGCGCTTCACCAGCGTTTGGGCATTAAGCTTAATTTTGGCGCCAGGGTACTTGAAAAAGTCGCGCAGATAAAACCTTCCAAAACTCAAACCGGCCACCAATCCCCCAATAGTCGCCCCCAACATGGCGTAGGCCCCCATTTGGTAAACAGACCACTGTCGCTGAACAAAGAGCAAGGCCGCCAGTAAAATTACTAGCACCCGTACTAATTGTTCACTAACTTGTGAAATGGCGGTAGGTACCATGTTGAATTTTCCTTGGTAATAACCACGTCCGACCGCTAAAAAAGGCATCAATAAAAACATCCAAGCCACATTAGCGATTAAAATTTCCAAAGCTGGATCCCCCATTGCCTGGGCGATTAGGTGTTTGAAAAAACGTAAACCTAAAAAAATCACCAGACTAAAGATCATTAAAATGGCAAACATCTGCCGGGATAAGGCCAGCTTTTCTTCCTCACTAGGTTGTTCGGCAATCAGTTTAGAAATAAATACCGGAAAACCACTCAAAGCAAAGGTCATTCCAATTCCATAGATTGGATAAATTTGCTGGTAAACGTAAAAACCCGTATTACCCACAAGATTTTCAAAGGGAATCCGGTAAAAAGCACTTAAAACCTTGGCAATTAAAGATGCCACTGATAAAATCAACGCCCCTTTAAGCACTAACTTTTTACTGTTTTTTTGCTTCACGCTGCTCACCTAAAATCTCTAGTAATCCAACCAAAAATTGGTCAATTTCCGCCATGACATCTGCAACCGTCATCTTAGGTTGCACCGTCAAGGACACCACAAACCGGTCGTGCTTATTCAAACCAATATTAGCGGCCATTTTGACCTGAGCTAAGGCCTTCATCACATCTGGCGCTTGGAAACATTCCATCGCTTGGTCTGTCAAGATAATTTCTACCTTACCCTTAACTTGCTTAATTTTGGCTACCAAAGCTTGATCGGCCTTCATCTTCATCTTGCCAATTTCCAATAGATTACTTACGGCTTCAGGATATTCGCCAAAGCGATCCACCAAGTCATCGCGAATTTCTTCAAATTGTTCTTGGGTTTCCATTTGTTTAATCCGCTTATAGATTTCAATTTTTTGCCTTTGATCATCAATATAATCAGCTGGTAAGTATGCTTCCAGGCCTAAAATGATTTCAGCATCGGCCCGTTTTTCTTTGATTAAGCCGCGTTTCTTAGCCACAGCTTCGTTCAGCAATTGAGTGTACATATCATAACCCACGGAATCAATGAAGCCGTGTTGTTGGCGCCCTAAGATATTACCGGCCCCCCGAATAGAAAGATCACGCATGGCAATCTTGAAACCTGATCCTAATTCCGTGAAATCCTTGATGGCTTCCAGACGTTTTTCGCTAATTTCGTTTAAAACCTTGTCGGCTTGATACATGAAATAAGCATAAGCTACCCGGTTGGAGCGACCTACTCGTCCTCTTAACTGGTAAAGTTGCGCTAGACCCATACGGTCAGCATCTTCAACCAATAAGGTATTGGCGTTAGGGATATCTACCCCTGTTTCAATGATTGTCGTCGTCACCAAAACATCATAATCACCGGCAATGAAGTCCATCAGAATTTGTTCCATTTGATTTTCCGGCATACGACCGTGAATGTAGGCCACGCGAGCTTGAGGAACTAAACTTTCCAATTGACTGGCCACACTAGCAATATCGCCTACGCGGTTGTGCAGGTAAAATACTTGCCCTCCCCGCGCCAATTCTCTTTGAATTGCAGAAACAATTAGAGGATAGTTTTGCTCGATGATATAGGTTTGAATCGGATAGCGGTTTTGTGGTGGTGTTTCAATCACCGATAAGTCCCGCACCCCTAACATGGAAAGGTTTAACGTCCGTGGAATCGGCGTTGCCGTTAAGGTCAAGACATCCACACTGGTCTTTAATTCCTTGAGACGTTCCTTGTGACGTACCCCAAAGCGTTGTTCCTCGTCGATAATCAATAAACCTAAGTCTGCGAATACTACGTCCTTTGATAAAAGGCGGTGGGTCCCCACAATAATATCCAATTGTCCATTTTTTAGCTCTTCAAGCGTTTGGCGAACTTGTTTAGGCGTCGCAAAACGTGACAAAATTCCAATTTGCACATCAAAACCATCAAAACGCGTCATCATCGTTTCGTAGTGTTGTTGGGCTAAGACCGTAGTAGGTGCTAAAAACGCTACTTGCTTACCGTCGTGAACGGCCTTGAAAGCGGCCCGTAAGGCCACCTCGGTCTTTCCAAAACCAACATCTCCAATCAAGAGGCGATCCATCGGTTTTTCTTTTTCCATGTCAGCCTTAATTTCTTGGATACTACGCAATTGGTCAGGTGTTTCAGGATAAGGAAAAGCCTCATCAAAGTCTACTTGAAGACTATCATCTTTAGAAAAGGCAAAACCTTTTTGGGCCTCCCGCTTGGCATATAAATCAACCAAATCATCAGCAATATCTTCAATCTTACTAGTTACTTTACGCTTAGTCTTCGCCCAATCACCACTTCCCAATTTGTAAATTTTAGGCTCATGGCCTTCGGAAGCCACATACTTTTGCACACGATCTAGTTGGGTTACAGGCACGAATAATTCGGCATCATCTGCATAGTGTAAGGTTAAATAATCTTGATGATGTCCTCCGACTTCCATGGTTTTCAGACCGATATAACGTCCAATCCCATGGTTAACATGAACCACGTAGTCACCTGGCTTGAGATCATTGTAACTGCGTAGACGTTGCGTATTTGACATAGTTTGGCGTATTTTTAAAGGCCGTTTTTTCTTAACAGCTTTGGCATAAATTTCTTTTTCTGTCAAAATTACTAAGTCGTTGTTACCATATTCAAACCCACTTTCCAAGTTAGCTTGAACAATTTGGACCTGACCGGCTTGAATTCGGTCGGCTTGGGTGACCAGAGCCGAAATTTTGAAATCATCTAATGTTTGGGAAAATTTTGCCACCTTTTCTTGACTACTAATCAAGAAAATCACCGTTTGGCCCTGCTTTTTCCAACGCTCAACTTCCGTCTGCAATAAAGGCATTTGCCCGAAAAATTGTTGCACAGCCCGACTCTTAAGGGCTAAGATTTTCCCCAGACGTAAGTTTCCCATCCCTTTAGCGAAAACAGATAAGAAAATTTGCTTGTGAGCATCTTTTTTCAAAAGGTCATTAAATTCAGGGAAAATTCCTTCCGGCATTAAAAATTTCCGGTTACTTTCCAATAAGGACCACTGTGCCACATCTGTCTGAAGTTCAAGATAATTATCTGCTAACTGACTATAATCATCGAAAACTGGGAAAGCTCTTTGATCTAAATAGTCTAAAAGATAAGCCGGTTCCTCATAAAAATAAGCTGCATAAAGGCGGTCACTTTCTTCAAAAATCCCCTCTTTAAAACGGGCTAATCGTTGTTGATATTCAAGCTGCCAAATTTCTTCATCCTTACCAGCCGTAGCAGCTTGACTTTGAGCTAAGGCCTGAAGCCGTTCACTAGCTTGGGCAAATTGCTGGCGGTCAATCAAAAGATCGTTTGCCGGTAGAATCTTCACAGCTTCGACCCCTTCAATACTTCTTTGACTTTGACTATCAATGATATTGATGGCATCTAATTCATCATCAAAGAAATCGAGTCGCAAAGGCTCTTGGTCTAAAGGATAGATATCGATAATTGACCCGCGAACTGCAAAATCTCCTGGTCTTTCTACTAATTTTTGGCGCACATATCCCATCGTTAAAAGGCGTTCAATAAGGTTACTTTGGTCATAGCTTTGGCCAAGTGCCAGATTCAAATTAAATTCTTGCCATTGGGCCTTATTTGGTAAGACTTGGCCCAAACCAGCTGGGGTTGTTACCAAAATGATGGGCTTATTATCTTCGAGAGCTGTTAAAGCTGCAATCCGTGCGGCTCGAAAATCAGGTGACGATGGTGCTAAACGTGCCGATAACATCTCCTCAACGGGGAAAATAAAAAGTTCTTCATCCGCCAACAAATTCTCTAAATCATCGACTAATTTTTGGGCATGAAACAAGTCCGGTTCAACCACAAGTAACGTACGTTTGGTTCGTCGTAACATAGTCGCTAAAAAGACCGTTTTTGCCGAGCCCAAAAGTCCTGTAACTAACTGCCTTTTAAGAAAAGCCGATGGTTTGGCCATCCAAGAAGCTAATTCTTGATTTTGAGCTAGTAAAAGTTCTGTTATTTCCATGATTTACCCCTTAGTTAAAATCGTTCATGGCTTTGGTGAAATCATCATTTTCTAACCATGCTTCTAGAGCTTGACAAGTCTTATCAATCCCTGCCTGTAAATCTGCACTTTCAGCAGGTGTAAAACGGGATAAAACCCAGTTAACGACGGACATTTTGTCAGGGTGACCAATTCCAAGCTTAAAACGTTTAAAATTCTGGCCTTTTAAGTGCGCAATCAAGCTCTTAATCCCATTGTGACCTCCAGCTGACCCCTTTTGGCGCAAACGTAAACGTCCGAGTTCTAAATCCATATCATCGTGAATTACCGCAATATCTTCATTTTCAATACCAAAGTAATCTGCCATAGGTCCCACTGCCCGACCGGATTCATTCATATAGGTTGTGGGCTTAACTAACAGGACTTTTTCACCATTAATCATCCCTTGTCCGTAAATAGAATCAAACTTGCTCTTGTCAAAGATAATGTTATTTTCTTTAGCTAATTGTTCCACCACCATGAAACCCACGTTATGCCGGGTATTTTCATATTTAGAACCGATATTACCTAGACCTACAATTAATTTCATTTTATTTTCCTCACTAAATTCTTTTATAACGTCAAAAAAGGACCGGAATGATTACCTATTCCAGCGTCCCTACTTCCAATTTCATTTTCCAGTATAACATAAAAAGCCCCTGCAAATAAGTTAAGCACCTTATATCAAAAAGAAAACTTTTCAAAAACGACTACCTCCCCCCTAAAAATCATGTTATAATACAGTCGTAACAATTAATTTTCTAAATATCGAAAGGATGAAGTTACTGTGTCAAACGCAAAAAACCACCAAAAGGTTATTTTAGTCGGTGACGGTGCCGTTGGTTCTAGCTACGCTTACGCTATGGCCTTACAAGGTGTCGCAGAAGAATTCGGGATTGTTGATGTTGCTAAGGATCGTACTGTTGGGGACGCATTGGACCTTGAAGACGCTACTGCCTTAACATTCAACAAGAACATCTACTCAGCAGAATACTCTGACTGTGCAGATGCTGACTTGGTTGTTATTACAGCCGGTGCACCACAAAAGCCTGGTGAAACTCGTCTTGACTTAGTTAACAAGAACTTGAAGATCTTATCAACTATCGTTAAGCCAGTGGTTGAATCTGGTTTCGATGGTATCTTCTTAGTTGCTGCTAACCCAGTTGATATCTTAACTTACGCTACTATGAAGTTCTCTGGCTTCCCTAAGGAACGTGTTATCGGTTCAGGTACTTCCTTGGACTCATCACGTTTACAAGTAGCTTTAGCTCACAAGTTCAACGTTGCGCCTGAATCAGTTAACGCCTACATCATGGGTGAACACGGTGATTCAGAATTCGCTGCTTACTCTGCTGCTTCAATCGGTGGTTTACCAATCGCTGACTGGGCTAAGAACGAAGGCGTTACTGACGAAGAATTAGCACAAATCGAAGATGACACTCGCCACAAGGCATACACAATCATCAACAAGAAGGGTGCTACTTTCTACGGTATCGGTACTGCTTTAGCACGTATTTCACGTGCAATCTTACGTGACGAACACGCCGTATTACCTGTTTCTGCTTTGATGGAAGGTCAATACAATGGTTTACAAGATGTTTACATCGGTACACCAGCTGTTGTGACAGGTAAAGGTTTAGCTAAAGTTATCGAAGTTCCATTGAACGAAGCAGAAGCTGCTGCTATGGCTGCATCTGCTAAGACTTTGAAGGAAACTTTAGACAACGGTTTGAAGGCCTTAGAAGAAAGCAAATAAGCTTTTAGTTTAAGTTGACAAGAAGACGGAAGAGTAATCTTCCGTCTTTCTTTTACACTTTTTTAGGGAGGAATTTTATGTTCGGAGCCATCGCCAATACTATCGCCATTCTTGTCGGGACAAGTTTGGGCAGTATCTTAAAACAAGGTATCAAAGAACGTTACCAAGACGCCCTTTTCTTAGCTATGGGTTTAGCTGCTAGTGGTATTGGGCTCAATACTGTCATCCAAAATATGCCCAAGAGTCACTATCCCGTCTTATTTATTGTCAGCTTAGCCGCCGGTTCCTTACTTGGAGCTATTCTACAAATCGACAGTCACTTTAATAATTTAATTAATCGTAAAAGTCAATCAAACCTCGGTAAGGGTCTATCAACGGCTTGTCTGCTGCATTGTGTCGGAAGCTTATCTATCATTGGTCCTATTATGGCTGCTACCAAAGGTGACTACACTATGCTTTTGACCAATGCGACTTTGGATTTGGTAACGTCAATGGTTTTTGGAGCTAGCTTTGGTTGGGGAATGCTTCTAGCTGCCCCCGTACTCTTTACTTGGCAGACTTCTATCTACCTGATCAGCAAGTTCCTTTCCGCCACCTTCTTTACTAGTGACTTCATCTGCGAACTTTCAATTGTAGGTGGTTTCTTAATTTTGGCGAGTGGGATTTCTCTGTTGAAGTTACGCGATATTAAGACTTTGGACTTATTACCAAGCCTCCTTTTCCCCCTTATCTTTTTCCTAGGGAAAATGCTTTTCTAAGGGAAATTTCCATATTTTTTTGGCAAAACATGTTATAATGATTAGGAATATTAGAAAAAACTCATTAGGAAAGGAATTTACCATGCTTTTAAAAAGTTTAGTTAAACCCAAAAATACTCTTACAACTGTAACGGAAGACGTTACTTTAGCTCAAGCCTTAGAAGTCTTGGAAACTTCTGGTTACCGTTGTGTGCCCATCTTAGATACCACGCAAAAGATTTTCCGCGGTAATATTTACAAGATGCACATCTACCGCCACAAATCACAAGGTGGCGATATGAACTTACCTGTCACTCACCTTTTAAAGAATGCCACTAAGTTCATCGATGTAGATACCCCCTTTTTCAATGTCTTCTTCTCCATTCGTGATTTACCCTACATCGCCGTTTTGGATAAGAACAATCACTTCTACGGGATTTTAACTCACAACCGCCTCTTAGAAATGTTATCCCAATCTTGGAACTTCAACGTCGGTTCTTACGTCTTAACCGTCGTTTCTGCTGGGGAACGTGGTGACTTGGTTGATATGTCGAAGATTATCACGAAGTACACTTCCATTGCTTCTTGTATCACTTTAGATGTGCAAGCCGGTGAATTAGTGCGCCGGGTGCTCTTCACCTTACCAGCTGATGTGACTCACGAAAAATTAGAGCGTATCATCGCTAACTTAGAACGAAAAGGTTTCCGTGTGCCAGAGGTTGAAGACTTGCAAGCCTAAATTTTTTAACCGCTACATCCTTGTGATGGGGCGGTTTTTTTCATATTTCAAAAAATCTTTCCTAAATTTTATATTTTCTCTTGACCTTTCTACTAATTAGGTGTAAATTATGAAACATAGATTAAAACATTAAAGAACGTTATGAGAAAGACTAGTAATAATTAATAAAATTCCAGCGAGTCTCGTCCGGTGCAAGGAGACAATTCCCTGTTAATTATGAATATCGCTTTCGAGCGTTGGACCAGAACCCTAGTAAGGTCCTTTGGGTACGCCCATTACAGCGTTAGCGTATCGCCCTTTGTTTAATAGGGCCGCACGTGAAAGGAAGCCTTGGCGACAAGGCTTTAAACCCAAGGTGGTACCACGCTTTAAGGCGTCCTTGAATCTAGCAATGGTTAGATTTAAGGACGTCTTTTTCATTTTTCTTAATGTTTGCGCGCTTTTCCCGGGAAAATTATTTACTACTACATTAAGGATGGTTTTTATGATGGATAAAAAATTAACTTGGCGTGATTATCTCGTCGTTTCTTCACTTTTATTTGGGCTCTTCTTTGGAGTCGGTAACTTAATTTTTCCTGTTCACTTAGGTCAGTTAGCGGGACACAATTGGCTTCCTGCCGTTTTAGGTTTCCTCGTTACTGGGGTACTCTTACCTTTAGGCTCGGTTTTGGCCATCGCCATGACCCGGGCCGAAGGAGTCTTTGACATCGGTAAACCCCTAGGCAAGAGTTTCGCCTTGGTCTTCATGGTCCTAATTCACGCTACTATCGGTCCTTTCTTTGGAACTCCTAGAACAGCGACTGTTTCCTTTTCCACAGGGCTAGCACCCTTTGTACCGGAAAAATTCCAAACGGTTACTCTCTTTGGCTTTTCCGCACTTTTCTTCTTAGTAGCCTTCCTTCTTTCCTACAAAGAAAGCCACATTTTGAAAAATATTGGTAAATTATTAAATCCCTTGTTTTTGCTCTTATTAACCTTAGTTTTCTTTGTAGCATTCTTAAATCCTTTGGGAGCTGCGGCTGGTGCCAAAGCTACGGCAGCTTATGCTGGAAACACTTCGTTTGTGAGTGGTTTTCTAGAAGGTTACAACACCATGGATGCCTTAGCTGGCTTAGCCTTTGGGGTTACTGTTGTTTCTGCTATCCGCGCTATGGGTGTTAAACGTGATGGTGCGGTAGCTTTAGTTACCGCCAAGGCTGGAGTTTTAAGTATGTCAGCGGTGGCTTTGGTTTACTTCTTATTGACTCTACTTGGGGTTCAGTCCTTAGGAGCCTTCAAAGTCTCAGAAAATGGTGGAGTAGCTTTATCCCAAGTCGTAACTGAATATGGTGGCACTTTCGGTCAAGCTTTCTTAGCCGCTTTAATCACCGTAACAAGTTTAACGACCGCGGTTGGTTTAGTAGCCGCCTTTGCTCAAGATTTCCATAAGCACTTCCCTAAAGTTTCCTACCATGCTTGGTTGGCTTTATCTTGTCTTATGTCCTTTGGAGCTGCCAACTTCGGTTTAGACACTATCATCACTTGGTCCTTACCAGTCTTGATGTTCCTTTACCCTTTGGCTATGGTCCTAATCGTTTTGTCCGTAACTTCTAAGCTCTTTAAACGCGATAGTGTAGTTTACTTCTTCACGGTACTTTTTACCGTCGTACCAGCCTTCTTTGACATGGTAGCTTCCTTGCCAGCCGTAATCAGCCAAAGCGCCTTTGGGAAAGCAGTTGTTGGTTTTCAAAACACTTACCTCCCATTGGCTAGCTACAGCCTATCCTGGTTAGTTCCTGCCTTAGTTGGCCTGGTTTTAGGACTAATCTTACATTTCACTAAAAGTTTAAGAGCAGTTAGTTTAACCAAAGAAAACGAATAATCTAAGCTAAAAAGGCTCAGCCTCTAAACTGGAGGTTGAGCCTTTTGGTTGTTCTTATTTTTAAATTTTTGGTGGCCTTGCTGCACCTTTTGCTTCTTGCGTCGTACACTGGTGTTATGTATCGGTAGCGTCCCTAGACTAACTTCTAAGGCATAGTCTACCTTATCCATAATTTTATCTTCAATATTAGTAACTTTACTCTGCAACCTCTGCTTATCAATCGTACGTAATTGTTCGGCTAAAATTACTGAATCCTTTTCTAACCCCTTTTTACTTGCTGGGATAGCAATGTGAGTTGGTAATTTAGCTTTAGTGATTTTAGAGGTAATTGCCGCCACAATCACCGTGGGGCTAAACCGATTTCCAATATTATTTTGCACAATTAATACTGGTCGCGTTCCACCTTGTTCAGAACCGACTACTGGTGAGAGATCTGCATAAAAGATATCCCCCCGCTTAATTTCTAATGTTTCTTCTTTTGACATTGATTCCCTCTTTTCGGGAAATATTTAACCTTCTAACTGAAACATATTTTCATCAAAAACACCACATTCGCAGCCTTGATATTTTTCACAGTATTCTTGGTTTAATTTTCCCATCTCAAGATAACCACCAATCAATTGTTCGAGGACTTCCCATTTTTCTTCCATATATGCTAAGGTGTCTTCTCGTGATACGGCTTCACTTTGAGATAAGCCGTAAAATTCACAATAAAGACCAAAATGGGCGTGCTCCAATAATGCCTGATGATTATTCTTCGTTGCTACTCTTTCCATATTCCAAACCTCACTAATAAAAATCTGCGTTTCCAATCCAGATTTTTCACACATTTTGACCTAATTTCCGCGATAAACCCGAGGTAAACGGTCAGTTAAATTACATAACACTTCATAACTAATTGTTTGGGCGTAATCCGCCACATCTTGCGCCGTAATTTCCAAGTCACCATCTCTTCCAATCAAAGTAACCGGACTTCCCACCGCCAACTTTCCAGGTAATCTTACCATTAACTGATCCATACAAACGCGTCCGACAATAGGACATTTCTGCCCCGCAATTAAAATTTCAAAACCTTGCATCCGCCGGAGCCAACCATCGGCATATCCTATTGGAATTGTTCCAATCCATTCTTCACTAGGACTCACATAGGTTGAACCATAGCCAAGCGCAGTTCCTCGGGGAACTTTTTTGACAAAGGCTAATTCGCTCACCAAACTTAAAGCCGGCTTCAAGGCTGTGGTCGGCTGTAATTCATGACCAGAAGGATTCAAGCCGTAAAGCGAGATACCCATCCTTACCACATTGCTGGGGTTATCCCTATGCCATTGGGCGGTTGCCGAATTAGCACTGTGCACATATTTAGGCTGGGGATTAATTTGTGTGACGAGCTCATTGAACTTGGACACTTGCTTTTGGTAATAGCTAGTATCAGTGGCATCAGCTGGGCAAAATGAGTAAAAACTCCTTCAAAGTCAAATTGTTCTGGGGAGTGTTCCAAAAACGTCACTAAAGCTTGAAGCTCGTCAGCTTGACTAACCCCAATACGCCCCATCCCAGTATCCAAGGCTAAATGCACCTTGAGCTTTTGGGCTTCCCTGGCCAAAAGTTCTTGCGCTTCATGGAGAAACTCAATTTGGCCTGTAGCAACAGATAAATCGTATTGAGCTGCATAAACGGCTTCATAGCTTGGAATTACCCCTAAAACCAAGATAGTTTCTTCCGTTAAACCCGCTTGCCGCAATTCAACCCCCTCATCAATGGTTGCCACGCAAAAGCCCGTCGCACCAGCTTCTTTGGCTGCATAGGCGACAGGCACAGCTCCATGACCATAGGCATTAGCCTTAACCACTGCAAAGATTTCTTGGTGTTCGGCCAGCTGGGCTTTTTGGGCATGGAGATTGGCTTGAATTGCCTCCAAATCAACGATGACTTTCGTTGGGCGATGGTTACTTACCATGAACTTGCCTTCTTTCTAAAATCACTTCTGTCATCACCAAACTATCGGTGTGACTAATAGAAACCCAAGCTTGATATTGACTTGCTCGGGGATGCTTGGTAAAAAAGGGGCGCCCCAAATCATCATTTTCAATTTCCAAATCTTGAAAAGAAACTTGACTACCGATACCGGTACCCAGTGCTTTGGCGTAAGCTCCTTAACGGAAAACCTCCCCGCTAAATACTGGCCTTGACGCTTGGGACTTTGGCCTAAGAAGATTTCATATTCTTGCGGTGTCAAAACCTTCTTCGCAAAACTAGCCCGTTTAGCCTGTGCGACTTCAATGCGCTCAATTTCGGTGATATCTATTCCTAATCCCACAATCATGGTTGCGCCTCCTTGTATAGTTATTATTCTAGCAAAAAGTCGCTTTTTTTGCATTACTTTCGCCTAAATATCGAAAACTTGTAATTGCTTTTGCCATTGAGCCATAAAGGTCGGCGCTTGCCATTCATTACGCCTTTTCTTTTTGACGCCAACAGCCGCATGATAATAACTAGTCGGTCCCAAAGTTAAGTCAGCGTGTTGACCATGCAGGTGACCATAGCCGACCCATTTGACATTCGTATATTCCTGCAATAAGTTACCCAGGCGCTGACTGCCATACATGGCCCGCATCATTTCGTAATGACGCGTCATTTTGTCCGAAACTTCAGCCTGAGTCGGTCTCCGCCAAAGATTAGCTTCCTGAGGAGCAAAATGGGTCACAAAAAAGACTTTCTTGTGGTCAGCTTGAGCCTGAATGAGCTGTTTTTTTACGACAGTCAAAGTTCGATTCTCTCTCTGAATATCCGAGATGTTTTGGTCAATGGCCCCATCAACCCAAAAGACATTTTTCCAGCGTCTGATTTCTTGCTGACTGTAATTTCGACTAAAACTATAATCGTACCAACCATTATTTCCAACTAAGCACACCTCACCTTGCGGTAAGTCTTCCGTCTTGCCATGAAGATAAAGTGGGTCTTGGAAGTTATCCACATGTGGATAACTTATGTTTTTCAGCATGTCATGATTACCTAGTCAACTACCCCC
>NZ_BAMI01000032.1 GCF_000615765.1 Ligilactobacillus equi DSM 15833 = JCM 10991
ATTATATTTTCCGATTATATATATATTTAAAAAAGTAATTGTCTTAATTTTACATAAAGTGTATGATTATATTGAAATAACAAAGAAGTTTTTGGGTCAAAAAAAATCTGGCTGAAAACAGCCAGACCAAAATTTCATCAAAAGAAACAACGTTTTACCACCACAGTAAGATACGTTGCATGATTACGATACCACTCGCAATCAAAACTATTGATTCTCACCACAGAATCAATAGAAAATCATCTATTCGCAAGGTCAATAACTTGCACGTAGCACAACTAAATTAGTAACACAACTAAATATTCAATTGCTAGTAATAATCAAATATCCAATTGCCAATAATACAATCATATATTCAACCGCTAGTAACACAGTCAAATATTCAATTGCTAATTTGCTAATAGCAGTTGGTAGAATCGCATGCCTCACGCATGTCTCACATTTTAATTGCTAACTATTTTATAGTCCGCTAGTTGTTCTCGGACTTTTCTTTAAAAGGGATGTTACATCATCCCACTACAACCATCTTACACGCTATGACTTTTTTAGTCAACAAAAGAGATGTTAAAATTCTGTCACATATTGCCCTTGTTGTTAATAGTGATAAATTAACATTTAAAGGCAATGATTTTATTTTTAAATAACAATATTTATTTCTAAATAAGATTTAATGTTTTTTGTTGTTATAAATTAACAACTAATATTATTTCGTGTTTTAAAAAAATAAGAATTAATAGAAAGTAGGGAAAATTATGAAAAAATCAGTTTTAACTAACGCGTATACAGTTCAAGCAACATACGGAGAAAAATTCAAAAAACTTCTAGATGTATTTTTCGTTAGTCCCAAATACAAAGATATGTCTGTTCACGCAAAAGTTGCTTATGGGTTTTTAATGGATCGGCAAAACTACTCTGCCAAAAATGGTTGGGTTGATAAACAAGGACGAATTTACTTCGTGTACACAATCAAACAATTCGAAAATCTGTTGGGATGCAAACGTAACAAGGCAGTTAAAGTAAAACAAGAATTGATGAATCACGGTTTACTTTATCAAGAACGACAAGCTAACCAAGCATCCCGATTATACTTACTCCGCCCAGAGGTAACTGAAAAAGACACCTTTTTCATCGATAATCGAGAAAAATTGGCTTTATTAAGCTTAGAGGAACAAGAAGCTGTTTATCAGTACCACCTTGCTAACGGAGCAAAAGATAGTCAAATTTTCCCAGAACCAACTGCATCAGATTTTTCTGACAGTCAAATTTTCCTAGAAAAAGAAACACCCTTTACAGAAAAAAACAGCATTAATTCTGTCGAAAATACAGAGAAAACATTGTTAAATCAAGGAAGTTTAAAAAACAAACTTCCAAAGAACCCCGGTAAATCAAGGAAGTTTAAAAAACAAACTTCCGAAGAAACCCCGGTAAATCAAGGAAGTTTAAAAAACAAACTCCCAGAAATGCCGGTAAATCAAGGAAGTTTGCAAAACCAACTCTATCTATATCTAGATAATTTAGATACTAATAGATACTATATAGATACTAAGGGAGATTCTGCCAAAACACAAAATCAAAAATCAGTTTCTTCTGTGCCACAATTCACCGAAGAACAAATCAGACTGCAAAATCAAGATTTATTGGAACATGCTACAAGCTTTATGAGTAACCAACAAGGCGGGTTAACCCCACTACGTCCAGAAACTATTAACTTGATTAAATTATGGTCTACATCCATGGAAGAATTAGAAGTTACCGTCAAAACAATCATGAATGCCAAAGCTTATGTTGAAAAAACACTATCATGCGACATTTTCCTTGAAGATCAATCTGTACAAGATGAAGTTGCTAAAACTTTGAGAAGCGTATATAACCGCTTGCGCTCTGGAAAAGTATCTAATTTACAAAATTACCTTTACCGATCAATGCTATCAACCTTCCAAAACTGTTATAATGCAAATGTCCCTGCTCGTCCAAAAGACGCCCAAGGGATTAATGATTTATATCGAAAAATGGCAGGGAAACGAGGTTAATTAATGGCATCATCAAGTAAATATGCAAGTTTAGTAGCAGAGGAGCTATCACTTTTTCAGGATATTATTGCGCTAAAGACAGAACTCCTAAACGCAAAAAGCGACAAGAAAAATAATGACCATGAAGTTAGAATTTGGAGAAACTCTGTCCGTAACTTTTTACGCTTGCAAGAAGGTTCTAGAATAACTGAGGATATAACTGTGATTAATTACGACTTAAGACGAGTAGCTATGCCCGCAGTCACTCTTGAAAAATCTATGATTAAGCAAGCGAGAGAAACTTACAATCGAGGTCTTAGACGAGTAGAAAGTTTAGTGCGACAGGTAACCTCTCTGACTTATGACGATGCAGAAAATATTGACAAAGTTAGCGATGAACTGTCGGTAGCTAAATCTGTAATTTTCAGCAATCTTAGTGCTATGACTAAATTTGTTCGCAAAATAAATCAGAGTCCGATTGACCGAAAAAAAATGTCGCAAACTATGTCGATTTTAAACAGTTATGCTAATGTTCCCTGTAGCAATCTTTATAGCTACAAGGTAACGGGTAAAGGCGAAAAAGCGACTATCACCTTCACTCCTAATCGTGATGTGATTATCAGTTTGCTTAAACGAGCTGATGCAATGGAGTTTTACCCTAAAATCCCATTTAACAACGTTTCATCGTGGGCGGATGATTACGCTAAAGATACTAGCGGTAGGCCTGTAACTGATTATGTAGATGATATCTACAAAGAACTGGTAGAGGCAAAAGAATTATTTGAATCTGATCCTAACTACTGGCGGAAAGATAATCTTAAGTTTGATTTTATCGAATTACCAGAAGTTCCCGATGTAGAGCAATTAATCCCTAGTGCGAATGTAGGTATGCCTGAAAATGTTATTGTTGAGCTTGGAGAATATAGCAGAGGATCATTTCAAAATACGTACTTAAATGTTCCTCGAATCAATGAATTAGCTTATACCTACAACTCACCTTCAATCGAGTTTAAACAGCCTCGTCACTCGAAGGCTAGTGAAGAGTGTAAATCACTCTTACTGCAATTAACAGATATTTTGAATCAATTCGGAACAAGACGCACAAAAAAGGGATATAGCCTTAAAATATGGCAAAGTACGGTACGTTTACTACAAGCGCAAGACAAGGGGTACATCGCTTTGAATAATGCCTTTTCTGAATTTGAAGCGGATGTTGATTATATCAAAACATGGGTTAACTCTTCTTGGTATCAATTTGGAGGAATACCTGAAAATGACAATGCTTTTAACGGCCGTGGTAATGCTAGCAAGTGGCAAGGTAAAAAATGGTATTAATTTTGGAATATTCCCACGAGAATCCACATCGTTAGAAGTCAATAATATCAAGCGTTATCAACGTTAGTTATTATTTTTTTCGCAATTTAATAAAATAAAAAATAACTTTTTTTTCAACAAAATTATTGTCACTACTAGAAAAAAAGGAAAAGTAATTGTAAAATAAAGGTAATTCAATTATAGAAAAGAGGTTGACTTATGGTTAATTTTTTAACTACAGAATTCGTAACTACTACTTTAACAACTTTACCAATGTTAGATGCAACGTCATTAATTAATAACGTTGGTAAGTGGGTGTTAGGATTACTCCTTTTAATTGTCGGTTTTGCCCTTATTGCCCGTGGAGTTGGAGATTTCTGGGAAGGCTTTAAAGGTAAAGGGAAATCCAAAGACTGGGGAGCGATCGTTGTAGGTATCGTTACAGGTGCTGTTGGAGCAATTTTCCTTTACTGGGGTGCAGATCAAATTATTTCAACATTCAAGAACGTTGGGGATTCTGTTCCAACAAAATAACAAATGCTTTAAGAAAGAAGGGGTTTCGTGAGCAAATCAGACTTACAGTATGGCTTGCTTATTTCGAGGCTTGCATCTGAAAGTTATGAGGCGCTTACAAACGCCATTGAGGATGCAGGTGTTGAATTAGTTAAGGTTAGCGATAGCAAAGCCATTGTGATACCAATTATTGAAGAATTAGATAGTGTCTTTCAAGATATTGTTTTCTCGCTTGAAGACGAAGGTAATAGTTTACGTATTAAGTTCGTTGTCTATAACCATCAAGATACTAAGTATTATGGGGATGGTTTGGAAATCAACCGTCAAGCACTTATTGAAATTGGCGGGGATGCTGAGAAGAGTCAAGATGGTTTTACTCTGGAAGATATGGCAGAACTTATTGGTTGGTTCTTAGATAATCAAGAATTAGCAAATGCTGATATTGATGCTGTTTTTGAGAAGAATTATTCTTCTCCTGAAGGTGGAGAGCTATTATCTAGTTCAGTAGGAGTGCCTGAACCACCTGAATCAAGTACAGACGCAACTAGCGAATTAGACGATTTGCTAAGTAATTCTGTTAAAGATAGCGAAAACGAAGTACAGACACCAACTGAGGAAGTAGTTCATAGTCGTAAGGAACAGCGTGAACAAACTAAACCAGAGGTAGTAGACACAAGCATTAAGAATATTCCAGAATTTGATAATACTTTATTAAAACGTGCAACCGAAGCGGTTGAACAAGCAGAAGGGAAGCCTTTTGTACCGGAATATGATCCCTTTATCAAGGGGCACTTGTTAGATGAAATTACAGCATATTCAAATCGAGTTAATGATGAGTGGTACAAGACAATTTTGTCTGTCTACAATCGTTATCTTGAAGTTAAATCGAGAGTAGAGAACGTTGATTTACGAGAAATGCTTGATAAAGCAAAATCTGAATTAGAAGAGTCTTTAGCAGACATTGATATCCGTCAAAAACAAACTAATGCAGAAATTCAAAGTAAATACCAACGAGAGTATGACGAACGTAAACGGGCATATGTTGATTCAATGAAACCCAGTTTGGAAGCAGAATTTGACTCTAAGAACTTAGATGCGCTCAACAAAAATATTGAGATTAATCAAGCTAAGAGCGCCCGTTTAAATGATGAAGAACGTAAGAAACATAAACAAAATTATGAGGACTACGTTGTTGCGTTGAAAAATAAAGCAGTAAATAATGCGTTAGATGATCTTTCAATTGAAGATATTTTAGAAGCGTATGATAAAGAAAACGCAAAAGAAATCAAGAAGTTGGAAGAATTAGCCAAGCAATTTGACTTTGATCAGTCAGAGCAATATAAGGCTCTTGAGGCTGAAAAAGAAAAATCACAAGATGAGGTTAAGCAAGCTAAATTAAAAATTGCTCTTATGCAAGAAAATATGCAAAACTTGCGTGATACTTTTGAAAAAGAAGTACAAGCTGAAACGGCATCAAATGTGGCAAACAAGACACGGAAACTACAAGAAGAAAACACTGAATTATCTTCGCAAAATGCTAAGAAGCAACGTGAACTTGATGCTCAAAATGACTCAATCATTAAGATGAATGAAGCCCATGAGCAAGCCTTGAAGGACAAGGACGAACAAATTAGTGCAATTATGGAAAATCTTAGAGCTAAGGAAAATGAACTCAAAGAGCAAAAGCAAAAGTATCAGGCCTTAGAAGCTAAGAATTTTCAAGAAATGCAACAAAATATGATAATGCAACAACAAGCGCAAGCTCAAACACAGCAGATGCAAGTTCAACAAATGCAACAAGCACAATTACAAGCGCAAACTGAAAGTGAAAAGCCTGTTGAAAACAAACCAGAGTCCGAAAAGAAATCATCTTCTTGGGCTAGCAACTTGCTGAAGGTGACTGCATCCATCGCAATCATTGGTGGACTTGGGATTGGCGGTTATGCTGTATTGCATAACTTAACATCGTCAGAACAACAATCAGAAGTTGTAGCGTCAACATCTCACTCAAATTTAAATAAAGAAAGTAAGTCAAAATCTGACAAACAATCCTCGACTTCTGGTTCATCCTCTACGACTAGCGATGGTTCATCGAGTACCGCCGAAAGTACCACAAGTGTAAAAGAGCCTTCTGATAAAGAGAATACTATTTACAAGGTATCATCAAACGGTACTGCTGTCGGAAATTCGTTCAATAAGACTTTGCCTAATGGTGAAACTTATAGCATTTTACGAACTGGGGAAAATGTCGGTCAATATACAGATGAAAATGGCACAACTAAAACCGTTTTTATCACTGATTAGTGACTAAGTAAAAGGACAGGAGGAAGACGCTCCTGTCCTTTTATTTTTAATACAAATTATTTTTTGTTAATTTGTATTAACCAATATTATTTAGGAATAATAATTGTTTCTTAGGATTAATTTATATCTAAAAATAATATTTTTTATTAACAAATATTATTTAAAAGTATTTATTCCAAAATAATAATGGTTAGTGCAAATTTCATAAATATGAGAGGAAGTTTAGGTATGGAAAAGAATCAAAAAGAGTACGCATATAGTGGTAACAAATTCCCGTTAAGAGCAAAAGGTTCAGATATGTTAAAAAGATTTGGAATTATTTCAGATCATATAGGAGCTTTAGGTGACGTTTTAGTTTCAACATGGGGGACTATTGTCATGTCTTTTGTAGTAGTTCTATTAGGGGTATTTGTAGTTTTTATCATAGGATCAAAGTACACTGAGATTTTGCTACAAAATATCCCTGCTTTAGTTATTTTCATGCTGAGCATTATAGGTATTGCTTTACAAGTGTTCTTTGTTAATCCTAGTCAAGGTATGCAATTCAAAGTAAGTACTCACTTTTTAAGACGGAGATTTGATCGTTTTGGAAGAACTATTGCACCTGAAAAGTTACGCCCATTTAGATTTGCTAAAAATGTTGATACTAAAGATGTTTTAGTACGAGATACTGCAGACGGGATTACCTATCTAGCGTTGTATTCAGTAACAGGGGTTTATTCACCAGTTTCTTTTGATAATGAGCTAGAAAGATATGCTAATTTAGATGCAAATGTTTTGGCTAACTTGGAACGTGATACTACTTTAACAACGGCGGTCGGTATCACTAGAGTTGAAGCAACCAAATTAGAATTACCAGATAACGCAACGCAAGCAATGATTATTGAGCGAAATAGACGTTACCAAAAATCAATTAGAGATTCTAATAATAAAAAAATTGTAACTACGATGGTTTTATCCGCTCCTTCTTTAGAAATTCTTCAAAAGAGAATGAATAGCTTAGAAATTCAGTTTAGAAATGGTTTAGTTGTTGGCTACTACCGTTTATCGGGTGCGGAACTTAAGAAGGCCATTAAGGAAATTTATATGTAAAAGGACGTGAAAAAAGTGTTTAACAAAAGAAGTAAGGTAGAAAAAGATGAGGTAACAAAGGGGATAAATAGTATTTTAAGGGGGATTCTAGGAAAGAAAGACGATGCCAAGTTAACTGATTCCGAAAAAGAAATACAAAGGCAAAAGCGCAATCGTGAAATCACCGCTGAAATTAAGCAGTTAGAAGCTGAGCTTGAAACTGTTACGACAAAAAAAGAACGTAAAAAAATCAAGAAAAGAATGGAAAAATTGAAGCGGAAACTTGATACGGGTTTCAATGGGGAAGCTGGTTTTACCTCACCATTTGGGTATGTTGACGATGACTCTTACTTATTTGTGGGTAGGAACACCGTCATCTCTGTCTTTGATGTAATGTTTGAATACGGTACGAATAATCCTGCTCCCATCGGTTGGTTAAATAATGTTATTCCAAGAGATACAATCAGACACGGAGAATTCATCTTTATTACTCGTCAACATGGGATGGATAAGGATACTGAACAAGATATCATTTCACATCGTATTAACGAAAACTCAGAAGGCTATTCAGAAGAAGAAACAACCAATGCTAGAGAAAAAAATCAAAATAGTCAACGTGTACGTGATTTACAGCTTGCAGGTATATTAGCAGGTAAAGAAGAAACGATTGTAGATGAGGATTTACTTTTAATAGTTAAAGCCTCTAGTCCTGAAAATATCGAGTTAGCTCTTGAAGAATTACGAGACGCATACAAGAATGATGCTTTTAAAGGCGTTATGCTCGTTCGTAAGACCGGTTTGCAATTAGAAACACTGAGAGACTTATTTGATGCTCCTATACGTGATGCAAGGCATACCTCTTCCATGTTATCAGTGAGTGCCACTCGCTTACTCTTACCTAGTTCAGGATTTTCGGACGAAGATGGTGAAAACATTGGACGGGATATAAACTCGATTATTCCTAACCAATATGCTCGCTTGAACCTCGCAAATATTCGAAATGCTGTTATCTTTTCGGGTGATACTTCAGCAAATGTTAAATTCGACAATTTAGGTACTCAGCCAAGCCCCTTAGAATTTGGCGGATCAACCATGGCCACTGTATTAGGTAAAGCACTGTGGTTGGGAGATAAGAAACAAGGGATTTACGGGAAACGAACTCACCATATCTTGCTAAATAACTACTCATATATTTTGCCAGATAGCTTAGTTTTCGATATGAAACATGAATCTATTAACCCCCTTGAAGTTTTTGGGACACCAGAAACCGTTAAAGACGATGCAGAAGCATCTATGGAGAAGACAGTTAACATGATGATGCTCTTAGCCGGTATTGATGAAGATACAGATGAAGGTAAATTCTATCGTTCGGAATTAGATCGCTTATTACTGTACTGGTATATTAACAATGCAAAGGGATCAGGTATCTACACAGACGATCCAGAAAATAATCCACGTTCGGCACAAAAGATTTTAGCTGATGAACACCATGATAAATTTCCAACAATGAAAGCATTTTTACCAGTTTTACTGAATAATGTAGCAAAGCGTAAAGCAGATGGGGAAAAGGCTCATGACAGGGCGGATTACTTATATAGCACAATGGATACTTTATTTAAAAAGAACAAGATGATATTTGATACTACGACTACACTACCTGATGTTTATACTCGTGACCAACGAAATATTTATTACGATTTATCAGGTGTATCTCATGACAAACGGGTTAAAGGGGCAGTTTTACTTAATACTCTGGCTTATGTTGTCAATCGTGCTTTAGAAGGAGAATCCGTTATTATTCACGGATTAGATGCGGTTGACATCAAAGAAAAGATGTTGCTCAAGTACAGAGATATTATGAAACGAAGAGGCGTTGGTAAAGTTGTTGTTTTTGAAGAGTCAGGGAATGATAAGGTAAATCCTGAAACTTTTAAGCGTTTTACAGGTCAATTAAACGCTCAAGATTTGCTGATAATTGGTGGCTTAACGGATCATGATTTTGTGAATGTTCCGTGGTTTAATAATTTACCAACAACTGCTAAAGGACAATTATCACAAAGATATCCCGGAGTATTTTTTGTTTACCGCAACTATGACAGAATTAGTTCTGTTATCAGCACGAATATCGAATTGGATAAAGGGGGGATTAGGACAACATGATTATCAAAGAAAAAAATAAAGTATTACTAGCATCCCGTATATCTTTTTCACTTTTATTGGTTGGAACTACGCTAGCGCAACCTACAACAGCACTTGCCTTAGGTGAATCAAGTACTGCTAGGGAATTATGCGAAACAGATACGGAAGAAGATACAAGCGAAAGCACGGGCGATATAGTAGGAATTGCCGAAAGTTTAGTAGGTAAATTTAAAGATAAGTACCAGTTGGGCGGTTTTGACCGTGCAATTAAAAATTATGGAAAAAATGGGAGCATCCCACAGTCTGCGGATGATGTTGATGACAGTAAGGTTATCGATTGTTCTACGTTCGTATCGTTGGTATTAACTATGGCAGGTGTTAAGGGTGTTGACCCTGCACCGTCATCAGGCGCTATGGCATCCGATGCAAAAGGTGCGCATAAAAATTTCAAAGAAGTTAGCAAGGAAAACGCTAAGGCAGGAGACATTGCTGCTAGTTCTACACACGTCCTTTTTTTGGCAGAAGATTGGCATGGTGAAGATACTGAGGTTATTTCAATGGGAGATAATAAGGGGGTTGTGAAAGGTAAATTTTCAACATATAAAGGCGAAAGCAATGATATTACTTTCGCTGAACCTGTTGGTATAGGAAAGTCAAGTAGTTCCCCATCAAAATCCAGTTCTTCTCTAAAACCCGGTTCGATTGATGAAGCTTGGAGTAATGGTGTTCCGTATTTCAAAATGAAATGGAGTGAACCTAAAGGTTATCAAGCTCGGGCAAAGAAGATTGCTAAAGAAGTTGGTAAGACATTAGGAATTGACCCCGGTATTATTTACGGGCAAATGAACGCTGAATTTGGTGTTGCCGGGAAATCTGAATCTGATTTGGCAGGGATGAAATCCATTGCTGAATATCGAGATTGGACAGCTATTTTAGCAGGAAATCCTGGTGGGGAAAAGTATGGTGGTGTCGTTCAAGAGGACGGTACAAGCGATGGCCACTTTGTTAAATTCAAGGATGACGCACAGTTTGCTAATGCCTATGCTACTATTTTAGGTCACATGCTTGGTGGATCAGTTTCAGAAACAAAGAAGATTGGTAAGGACGTTAGTAAGTATGTAAGTCACCTACAAGCTGGTAATTATTTTGGAGGTGGATCTGCTTCGGCATACCAAGCTAATATCGAGTCTGGTTTAGCTAAGTACTATGGAGCGGAAGATATTTCAAGTTCATTAGGTACGGTAGAAACAGAAGAAGATACATCTAACGATGAAAATGGATGTGCAAAAGAAGACTCAGACAAGCAAGTATCGGTACTTGGGATTGGCCGTTTCCTGATGTTGGTGAAGGAACATTTGCAGGGGGGCAACTATTTGGTGTTCATCCCGGTGGTGAATTTAGACAAAACGGTTTCCACGACGGGCTCGATTTTGGGTCAAGTGATCACCCCGGTAGCGAAGTTCACGCAGTTCACGGTGGCAAAGTTGTAAAAATTGATTATGCCGGTGGACTAGAGTGGTATGTAGTTACCAAGGGTGACGACAATTTAAGCATTGTTTATCAAGAGTTTGCTACACAGAGGAGCAATATTAAAGTAGAGGTTGGCGATACAGTCGATACGGGGGATGTTATCGGTATTCGTGATACTGAACACCTGCACCTAGGTATCACCACTAAGGATTTTGATGAAGCCGTTTCTCACTCTTTCGACGCAAGCGGTGGATGGTTAGATCCGCAACAAACCATTAAAGAAGGTATTGAAAATGGGGGATCAGATAACGGTGGCAAAGGTGGCAAGTCTACTTTGAAATTATCTAAGAAGGAAGAAGAAGCACGCCAATTTATTGTTCAGCATGAATCTGGTGGTAACTATCAAGCCAGAAATCCTTCTAACCCTAACGTTTACGGTGCATATCAATTAACGCTTGATAAATTAGGCGGTGACTTATCTCCTGCTCACCAAGATAAAGTGGCCGACCAATACGCAAAATCACGTTATGGCGGTTGGGTTGAGGCTTTGAATTTCTGGAAAGCTAACAGATGGTGGTAAAGAAAGGAAGGGTTTTAGTGAAAAGAGCAATGATAGTCATTTTAGGGATTTTAAATTTATGTGCTTTAGTTTTTGCAATTACGCAATATCCTAAAGGAATCTCCAATAATCAAAAATTAATCGAAGTGAATAAGGCGAAGATTAAAGCCTACCAAAAACAAGGAAAAGAGTTAAAAGTTTCTGATTATGGAAAAGAATTAGAAAAGCAAGTTGCAGGTATTAACCTTGATACCATTCAAGGTGATTTACGTAAAAAACTGACTGATGGTTTTAATGAAGCCTATAGTACGCAGACAAAGGAAGATTTTAATAAGAATGCTAATAATACGCGTAACCTTTTAGGAGCATCATTAGCAGGTACGGTATTTAACAATACTGCTCCTACTTTTAGTGAAGGCAAAGCCTATCCAAAAGTAGAAAAGGCTAATCAGGTTATTGTTTCTTTCGGAAAGTACGATGTAGATAAAGCTACTTTACCTGTAATGGTGATGGTTGACTACAAATTGCCTGATGGTTTTTCTAAAGAGGGTTTCAATTTAAACCAAAAGGCACTGTACACTTTTGATTATAACGTTAAAAATAAAATTCAGTCCGATATTAGATATCAAAGCTTAGTGGTAGAAGGAGGTACGGGTAGTCATGAACATGAGTAATAAGACGCAAAATATTGTTATTATCTTTTTATCTATAACTTTAATTCTACTGTTGAGCCTAGGCATTTATTTTCGAGTTAAGATGGTAGCGTCTAATAAAGCCGTAAATGAAAGTAACTCTAATGTTGAAGTGGTGTATAAAGAGTACAAGAAAAAACAATCTAAAGTCAAAAAAGAAACTTATAGATACGTAAGTGTTAATGGTAATAAAGAGGCTAGAATTTTAGGAACAAATATTGTAGCTACAGAAACTTTAGCGAATCAAACTAGAAAATTGTTTGGAATTATCTACTACTACAATGGATCAGAAAGTTACCTTGCAAGAAAAAGTAAGGCTAAACCTTTAGCCGATGACAGTATTCTAGTGAATTCAAAGCTTTTTGGTGAAGGTGAAGATAGTGCTAAGTCTCTCGATATGTTAGGAATTCATTCTAAGTTAGTAAATATCAAGTCTTATTTAACTAATGTGGATGGCCCGAATATTAACGGTGTAGTTGAAGTTGAGTACCAATTAACTACACAAGGAAGTAAAAAAATAGGTCGAAAAGCTTACACAGTTACTTATAACCGTGAATCCGCTAAGTTTACAGCAGTTAACCCCATTAATGAATAAAAGTTAGATTGAGTGATTGGCAGAAAGAGGAGATTTTTATGAGATCAAGACCTAGTCTAGTCAATAAAAAGTTATTGGCTAAACAAAAATTGGCTAAGAGAAAGAGAATCTTTTCATCTTTAGAATACGGCTACCTTATTACGTTTTTAATCATGATAGGGAAATACGTTATTTTAGGAGCGCATGACGCAGTAGATTTTGTGATGACTATTTATGGTTTGATTGTGATTATTTTTCTGATTCATATTGAAGCGGAGATAATCATTCCTGCTAAGGAAAAACGATTAACTTATAAGCATATGGCTGTACCTAAGCCTAAAAAAAATCTGATGGAAGAAACCGTAGTTAGTACCGCCAAAGCTATTGGAGATAGAGTAGAGAGGAGTGACTTGGATGGCATTAGCAGTAAAAAAACGTATGGCAAGAATGGCATTTACTAAATTATCATTTAAAGAGCGAAAATATGTGGATATTTGGCTCAAAGAACGACTTAAACCTCAAGAAGGTGTAATTACCACGAACGACATTATAGAAGCTCTAAATGAAGATTTAGGGGTTAATTCAGGGTATCGTGGAATGATTGATTGGTATCTATTTGAACATGGATTTTTAGCTAAGGAAGATGATCAAGATGATAATAACTTGATCTGGGATGGAATCAGTTTAATTCAACAAGCAGAAGACTTAAGTAAACAAGAAAAAACAGAAGAAGTTATTACAACAAATCCGGGAAAAGATGTGGTAAACGCCGATTATATCAATCCTACAGAAACTTTATATCCAACAAAAACGGAACATAAAAAACACTTACCGAGTGAGCCGGGCAAAACTCGAGGATTATTTGCCGAGATGGATAGAAAAGAGCAACAGCAATACCGTAAGGAAATTGAGAGTAGAGATGATAATACTATCGAAATCAGTAGAAAAAAGCGTAAGGCTACGAATGGTCAAGAAAATTGGATTGGACTTGCTTTATGGCTAACTAACCGAGGATTTAAAGAGTCGGAGACTACTGAAACATCTCTTAAAGAACTTATGGATTATCACACTTTTGACAAGCCTAAGCGTGCGATTACCTACGAGTTCTTACGAGATAGACTACTCTATGATGGCTTTAAAGAAAGTTATTCAGAAAGGCCCATCGAAGAACGTTGCTTTAATGTTAGTCAGCCAGAGATTGAGCTGAGAAGAGCATTTAGGGAAAGTAAACGCAAAAAACGGGGGTAATTATTATGAAGTTGAAAGATAGAATGTACATGGCAGGAATAGAAGCTCAAAGCTATCGAAGGTTACTTTTCCCGCTATATATGATTGTTGGGGGACTTGTTGTTTTAGGATTTGGAGTGGGAATTTTATTTGGGCATGATGAAGCCTCAATTTTTGACAATACCAGTAATCCAGTTGAAGCATTTTCTAAATATGACAAGTTAAATACTAACTTTGCAGATGCTAAAAAACAACTAGCTAATGCAATGAAAAACCATCAACAAGTTACTTTTGTCTTTGAAAAAACTGGCTGTAAAGATTGCAAAAAGTGGGAAGGTAAAATTACACACGAGTTTTACAAATACAAAAGCATGAAGAATAATCATACCCGTTACATTATGGTTGATGTAAGTAAAATGAGTAAAAGCGATTTACGATGGTTAACAGCTAATTTCCCTATGACAATTGTTTACCCGCATCTGTACACTCCTACAGTAGTTAACCTAGATGCAGTTAACGGGAATTGGGAGTACAGAGAGGCTTTTATTGAACATGGATCTTACAAGGAATTACAGGAAGTCTTTAGTCAAGGGGCAGACCTGCAATAACAGATTTAGTACACAATATTTTCTTAGTAATTAAGAAAATGTGTAGGGTGGGATGGTGGCAATTATGAGGAGGTAGTAACAGAATGACAAGTATTATTGGTCAGGGTGTGGTCGGTTATGTGGCAACATTTTTTATTATAATGTTGCTAGTTACAATCGAAAATATGCTTTTTTTTAATGTAGTAAGTGGACGGTTAGGTTATAAGCGGTACATTACTTTTGGACTCACAAGTTTGTTAAGTATTATTTTTTGTTTGGTACTGGCTTTTGGAGTTCAATATTTGCTATATCAAAGTGTAGTATCTAAAGTTATTGTCACTTTAGATATGATTATCTGGCAATTTATGTTACTAATCCGCATTCAATGGCTTTTAGCATGGTTTATGATACCGATTGCTCTAGCCTTCGTATTTTATGGAGTACTAAGCCTTAAATCATATATTGAGGAATACCGTGCATGGTACAAATGGAATTTAGAACAAGAAGCTAAAGAAAATGGTGGAGAAATTCCTAAGGACAAGAATAAAGGTAAAAAGAAAAGTTTTAACTTTAATATCAACCTTAAAGTATTTAAAAAGCATCCCACTCCAGAATTAGAATATACCTTATCTGTAGACGAAGATATTTTATCTGAAATACCATATAAAATGCCTATTAAGCTATTAAAAATAAGTAAGCTATCCAAAAACGGAGAGCTACAAATTGGTAAAACAGACAATGGCGGGTATGTAATGATTGTCAATAATCCTGAACATGAGGCTAAGCTACGAGAAATGACCGCTCATATTCATGATGAAGAGGAAACACCTAAGATGCCTTACATTGTTTTCTTTGATGAAGAAAACTTTAAAGCTCAAACTCTCAAAGAGTACGGTAAAGAAGTTGTTACAAGAGAAAGAGAATCAAAGGCAAAAAAGAAAGCAGGTGAGTTAGCTTGAATCAGGCATTTATTGATTTTGTTTTAAATTGGGTTGCTCCTTTTAGTATCGTTTTTGGGTCATATTTTGGAGTCTTGCAAGTAATCAAAGTCGTTTATAAGCGGACGGACTTAGATGCTATTTATCGTACAGGTATAAAAATAGGTATTCTAGTTGCAATCGTTGTTATAATTTACGTCACATTACGGAGCATGGGATTTTTTGATGCTATAAGGAATATCTGGTACACAATAGCTTCTAAAACAACCTTAGATGAAACTTTGAGAAGCTTCCTTAGTACTAAATTTGGGCAAACAATTCTTATAGTCAAGAATTTCTTTGTAAAGTGGTTTCCCATCTACTTTAGAGCTATATGTATTATTTATCCTATTGCTACAGTTATCGCCTTTTGGTCGTTATATCAAAGAATTGCTTTCGTTAGAGGGGCGAACATTATTGTATCATACGCTTTGCTACATCCTCTTTTAACTATGAAATATATGTTAGGGTACGCCACTCCTGCTTTTGACTACATTACAAGTCGATTATTTGTAGCTAAAATTAAAGAAAATATCAATGACTCTTACTTTGATGCCCTTCAAGAACGGGATGAAAAAGGAAAGAAATTTGAAGATGGAATGGGTGGTACATCCGCTACTCAGACCAAAAAACAAGTAGCATTGGCAATGCGTAATACCCGTTCTAAAGTTGAAACTGTAGGGGGGAATCGTAACAATCGCCATGCTAAAATCGTTGTATTACGCTCAAGAGAAACCGAAACAGATAATTCTATTCAAAATATGCTTAAGAATTTTGGTAGTCGGGTTGATGAGCCGTTCATTCAATTTCAAGATACTCCAGTTTTCAACATCAAAGATAACGGTTTTGTTTTCGATAGTGACGTAAACTATCATGCAGGTGCTTATCTAGGATCGTGGGAAGATATTTTTATTAATCCATTTGATCCGAAAAATAAAAAAACTAACGGTGGGCGTGGGATGCTAACAACATTCTTTTTAGCATACGCAAATACACTCAGATATCTCATTCACTTAACACCTTATTCTATGTATGACCGCATCAGAACAAATGCTAAGTATAAATACAAACGTGACACTTCTGTTGAGAAAGCTAAATTTATAGCTAGGAATAACCTTGACCTTTCTTCTGTTTTGCCTGCTCCGGTTGATGAAAAAACTGGTCACACTATTGAAGAAGCTACCAAAGAAGCTATCGAAATTGCTAACTCACGAATTAATGATGTTCAAAATGCTCTTAACTCCAATAAAATTCACGCTACGTTTGATAGTGTGGCCGTAGGTGGATCACAAGCGATTTACAAATTTACTTTACCTCGTGACCCTGATTTACCTAATGATTGGAAAGATGTACAAAAGAAAATGGCAGGATTCCTTAAAGTTGCAGGTGAGCCAATTATTAGTTCTTCGGCAGGTATGCTAACAGTTTCAATTGCTAATCAGCGTGTCGGGGCAACTGAACCGATTAACATCCCTGTTGATTTCGCTGAAATGGTTAAAAAACGTGATAAAGGGATGAAAACTCTTATTTCGGGTATTGCAGGGGTTGACGCTCTCGGAGAGGTCATATATGTTGAATTAGGAGACGCTAATCCCCATATGGCCATATTTGGTCAGTCGGGATCTGGTAAGACAGTTACAATCATGAATATCCTTTTCTCTATGATGAATTCTGTTACTCCTGAAGATGTAAAAGTACTTTTTGCCGATGGTAAAGGTAATTCTTTTGAATTTATGCGCTCAGATGGGGATGCAGAACACCCTAATCCATTTGTTATGGCACAACCTGCTGACGGTTCAGAAGATATTGAGTACACACGAGCTTTAGTGCGTTATGTTGAAATGCTAGTTCGTAAACGTATTGCCTTATTGAAGGAACGTAAGGTATCTAAGCTTGCTGAATTTAACAAAAAGTTCCCTGATGAAAAAATGGAAGAAATCTTGTTTGTCTTCGACGAGTTCTCAGCAGTTACTGATAGGGATAACGAATTGAAAGGTGACGACTACACCAAGTATAATGTTACAGACCGAATAGAATACATTACTAAAATGGCAAGAAGTACAGGTGTTCGCTTAATGTTAGCTAACCAAACCGCCAGAAAAGAAAAATTACCCGGGAAAATTATGGCAAACGTTACTGGTCGTATTTCTCTTAGCGTGTCAGAACGGATTGAAGCAGAGATTGCCTTACCTGATTCAAATATTCCAGCTGACTTGATTGCACAACCCGGTGAATTCTACTCAATCATGCACGGTGTAAACAACCCTGAACACGGAAATAGTCCATTCTTGACAGACGATCAAATGTATGACCTTAACGATGCTTTAACTAAGTTATTCGGCGTTCACAAGTACGTTGCCACAAGAGAAGAAATTATCGCTATGGCTGAAGAAGATATAAACGATATAGGTGTTGACTCTGGAACATACGAAAGTCCTACTGAAGAAGAAATGCCGGCCTCCGATATTTCTATGGACGATCTTGTAGCTTTATGTCGCAAGTATCCTGAGTGGGCAATCGAAAACGAAGAAAACGAGAAGATTACTGGCCTTGATGTCTTCAATAAAGGTGTGCCTGCCATGACAATTAAAAACAAGAAAATCTTCAAGATTACTCTTAATAGCCTCAAGGGTAAAGTTGCTCAAGATGAAGAAAAGCAGGAAGCAGAAGCATCTAAAAAACAACGCCATTCAGGTAATGCTTTATCAACTGTGAATGGCACGGATGGTGATTTTGCTACTTTACCTGAAGAAAAAGTAAAAGAAAAAATGCTAGTCTAAAAAGTAAAAGAATCTCCCTATTTTTAGGGGGATTTTTGAGTTGTCATAAGTTGTAAGTCTTGGTTAATAAGCTATAATTGGTGAAAACAACGAAAAGAAGGTGATATTATCGCTAAGTCAGTCAGTAAGGAATGGGCTAAAAATAACTTTCTAGAGATGGTTAAACGAATAAACGGTGAGCCAACGCTTATAAAAGAGCATATTCAACTCCCATTAACCTATAAAGAAAATATGCTACTACTGCTTGAACATGAGAAACATGGGACGGTTGTTTGGCAGCATACAGATAGAGTTCATGTTGTAGGGATGTATATTGAGAGAGGGAAAGGATTCAGATACAGTCGAAGTGGGATTGACTTATATAATAGACTAGAAGGAAAACATATTGATATGCGAAATATGGCTTCAGTAGAAGAAGCTTTTGAAAAAGCGTGGAAAAAGTCTAACCCCAGTCCCAATGCACAACTTGCAGGTATGTTTCCTAGAGTAACTACAAGTGTTACAAATAATGAACGAAAAAAATTAGAAAGTTATATTGTCGCAGATGGAGAACTAGGGGAAAATGAGTTAAGTAACCTCCCTAGTACAAGAAGCGGAAATCGGCAGGACAGAACCCACCTTATTCCTTTGAGTGTTACTGGGGTTGAAAATCATCGAGCTCTCCTAATAATGTTTGATAGCTACCTTAATCAGCATAATTTAAAAGATTTTGAAGAACGTAATATTGACCGTACAAAGACGGAGGATATTATCTGGTGGGTGGTGATTACAAGAGACGAAGTTGGCCACCTTGACTGGTACTACAACATTTTGGATAGGAATGGAAACCTTATAGAGCATCTACATGTCAAGGATGATCGGTGGTACTATAAGTGGTACTATGATAGCTCGTATCAAGAGTTAGGATGGTAAACAAAAAAACCACGATAAACGTGGTTTCTAGATCTATTGGTTCACAAAAGAATGTATCTGAAAAGTTATTTTATGGATAAGTCCATTATAGTATTTTTTCTAGTTTTTTTCTACAATAAAAAGTAAAACATTTAAAATGAATATATTGTTACTACAATTTAATAAAATAAATTAAAAGTAATTATTTTTGTCAGTTTTAACCAAAAAAGAGGTCAAAATACTATAATAACAGTAACAAAAGAATATTGAGCATTGTTAATAAAGTTAGAAAGGCGGAAATTTTAATGGGGATTAAAGAAAAAAGTATGATAACCAATAACTGGTTGCAAGCAAGAGGAAATATTAAGGAAAATATATTATTAGAACGTTTGGCCAAAAATGTACGAGGTATTAAACAAAGTGTGGATGAAAGAAAAGTGGAACAATTAAAAAAATATACTAGCCAATTTAAAATTAATTTAATTGTAATTTCTCTGACTAGAGATTTGATTTTTTCAAACGAGGATTATTCATCCCTAAAAAATAAGACGATACAATCTTCTTTAAAAACCAACGCAACACAAGCTACAAACATGTTTTTAGCCATGATTTCTTCCCTTAGCAATGCTCTTGCAAAAAATTATCTTGATCTAGGTCATTATATTGAAGATACGATGGTTGCAGTCATGATAGTTGAAGTTACTATGGGAATTGACCCTGATGAAACATTGATAAAAGGTTTTGCTCCAATTGAGAAGGAAATGAGAGGTGGTTCTGGTGCATAGAAGACGAACGAAAAAAGCACATAGATTTATGTTTTGTATTGAAACGACAGAAGTAAAACGATATTTAAGGTCGTCTGAAGAGTATTGGCGTTATTTAACACATAAATATAAAGTTGAGAAGGACATATTATCATTCTCAACAAAAAAAGGTGACAAAGTAATCATTCCGTTAACTAATATTAAAAGTATCAAAAAAATTTAGTGTCCCAATGGAAGAAAATTGTTCGAGGTGTCATCTCTGTTGAAACTTGCCACTATGTTTCCAAAATGTAATAATAAAATTATAATCTAATAAAACGAGGAAAAAGAAATGCAGAAGAATGCTGTTATGGTTGCGCCTAGTGCGTGGTTAGTAGTAAAGAAAACCAAAATCAAAGATAGTTGGTTGACAGAATATGAGTTTACCAGTCATTGGAGTGATTATCCTGAGACAAGAACTATGAGGGATGATAGCAACCCTGAAAAGCGTCAAACAATTTTCACTAAAAAAGAACTTGACTTACTAATGAGAGACCCTGAGATTAATATTAACTGGCATTGTGCAATTGTTGATGTAAGTGATGAACTAGAATATTTCAAATAATATCATAGATAATAAGACAGATAAATTTGATACAGTATCTTTTAAGAAAATGAGATAAGCAAATTAAAATGGCAAATTACAATAATAGAAAGGAAAAATTTACAATGGCAAATTATGGAAGTTTGTGGCTTGATGATATTACTTTTTATGATGATGTTTTAACAGACGATCTTATGATTTTTTACAATATTTTTCCTTCAATTAATGACGATGTGTACACATTGATGGATGAGGAACAACAAAAACAGTACGAACAGGAAAATAATATTAGTCTACGTGACTGGCAAATATTAAGGACACATCTTGAAGAAGTATATAGTTGCATTGATTCAGATGTACTACAGCCTACGGCTAGTGATTTAAAACGATTTAATCAACTGAATCATGACTATAAATTATATCTAAGGAATTTTGAAAACGATGTAGAAACTGATGATATTATCAGATTACAAAATGCCGAAAAAATATTTGAGGTACTTAAAGTTTGTGACATTGCAATTAATCACATCGAATGTGCTAATTATGCGGGTGAATCTTATGAATGCCTTTTAAAAATGGAATGGAACTAAAAATTAAAGTGCTTAATTGACTATTAGCGGAGTTTACTTTTTCACCAACAGCTACCGCATCATTAATAGCTTTAGTTTGGCCCTGATAGTCATGGCTTACCTCTATGACGTTCTTAAACATAAGATTATATTTTCAACCACCAATATCAAACAATGTGGGTATCGTAACAAACATAAAAGGTTAGGGCAATCAAGTCCTAGCTTTTTTAGGTTATAAATCTGAAGTGAGAACAGATATAGAAAATCGTAAAGTGGTATTACAGATTAGTATCTGTCAGAACTTGCAGAAATCAGCTTAGATGTGATAATTAAATACATAAAAACGAGAGGTATTGAGGTATCATTATGGAACAAGAAAAATTAATTATTAAAAAGGCGATTGATAACATTAATCGTGATGTTGATTTAAACAACTTTAATGCTGATGAAGGAAAAGAATTATTAACTAGATTACTTAGCATTCCTGAAGTTGTTGTTGTAGAAAATGCGAGTGAAGATAGAATTAAGCTAACTGAACAATATATTTGCCTTATTGCTACGTTTACTTGTAGCGATGGTGGCTCAAAATCTGATTACTATGCTTCTGCTTTATCAAAAGCTTTTGAAGGATACGGGCTAGAATTACCATCTCATGCAAGTGGTGAGTACGGAAAATTTGTCGAATACGTTGTAGCAAGTATTACCGCCAATGCTTTACGTGCGTCCCAAGAATTGGCATTACACCAAAAATTAGTTAATGCTCTAATGGTGACAAGAGAAAATAAGGGAAAAGAAGTGATTAAAGCATATGAACATTATTAATCAAACAGGTCATATGTTGACAGTAATAGATGAAAATGGCGACATATGGGGAGATTTCACCTCAGCCAAGCGGGTAATTGTACTTGATTTGGAAGGGAAATTAGAGAGCTATGATGGCAGAATATTGTGTATCAATAGAGATACAACGACACCTGATAAGAGAATAACGGTAACGAAAGATGGTGTATTTAAGGAGTAAGTTAGGGTATAAAAATGATGTATGACAAGCGCCGTTTTTGGCGCTTGTTTTTTTGCGAAAAAGAGGAGTAAGTAGGTAATAAATCCGAAGGAAGAAAAGTGGCCACGGAGGATTAGGCGGTAATAAGGGGGATGATAGAAGTTGGCCACGTTAGAAAGTTCGTAAAAGATGAAAGAACTGCGAATATCCATTCCATAGCGAACAAAACCAAGCAAAAATCACAATCCGTCAGAGCTTGCCAATAAGGCTAACGATGCCATAATAAGGACATAGGATTAAGTGAGATGTAAACATCCCGAGTTAATCCGTAGTTAGATAGAAAAGCGCAAAGAAAGACGAGGTAAGAAAGATGTTTAGTTTAAAAGTAATGATAGGAATTAATGTATTGGCAGTAGTATTTGGTGCCTTGTCCGCAAGAACATTGAAAGAGTCGAATGTAGGATTAATCCTGATGACGATGTTAGATATGTTTCTATTTGGGATGAGTGTTCCAAGTATGATGACGGGAACAGCAGGAGATGTGCTGTACATCGTAAGTCCCGTATTTACGGGTTTGGCGTCAATGTTGATAAGTTTAGTGATGTACGCAATGGGTATCAACGACTACAAGGTAAAGCGTAATATCAAGAGCCACAAAGCAAGCCGACCAAAGATGGAGAAAACGATTGTGAGTACAAAGCAAACTCCAGAAAAGAGGTACAAGCGGGCCTAAATATGTTAGAATAAAACAATGACGATAAAGTCATTGCTCAAAGAAAAGTCCAAGCGAAAAGCGAGGGCTTTTTTTGTGCATTCCGAAAGTGGTTGGCAGTAATGAATGAGTAAGGTAGCATGACATGGAATCAAAAAAATGAGCAGAATAGCAAGCGGTAAAAGCGGTAATAAAAATCAGGTGAGAAAAGCATTCAAGGGGATGCTATAAGAAGT
>NZ_BAMI01000031.1 GCF_000615765.1 Ligilactobacillus equi DSM 15833 = JCM 10991
GAAATACTGTTTCCCCCAAACGTTGCTTTGTTGCATACATTGGTTAGTCCACTTTCATCGAGAGGGATTAAATCCACGGCTGGAAGCTCAAACATGACATATCCTGACCACAGCCGTTTTCCGTAAACAAGTTTCTCACCTAAAATTAAAGGTTCGTTGTTCGCATTATATAAATCGGCAGTGTAAAAATCACCAACCGAATTATAGTTTAGCTGGATAGTGAACGTTTCGTTACCAAAGGTCGTTTCAAACTTTAGTGGTACTTGACTGATGTCTAGTTCATATTTCCTTCGATTACTCATTACTTAACCCTCGCTCTCGCACCCACCGGGATAAACCTATCTGCCAGTGGTTCCAGTTTCTAAGTGTTTGGATAGGTGTTCCATACTTTCTCCACCAGCCCAATAAGTGTTACCTGGAACAACCGTCACATAAACAGCTGGATTGGCCTTAGGTTTCGGTGGATTAACTGGCCCAACATGTTTAACTGCTGCATATGATGCAGAGACGGTCTTAACCTCTCTTAGTTCTAAATCAACCTTAAGAGCGTTTTTAAACCCGCCATCCTCATACGTCTTAGTAATGTTAGTTAACATCAAGTTCCCATGAATAATAGCCCCATGCCAAGTCAAACTGGCCCCAGCATACTGCCAATTCATAAGCTGAGACCATTTATCATTAATTTCATTATGATCCTTACCTTTAATCCACCCGCTGAAAGTCTCAGTAAAACTTTCGCGTTGTGTGTGGTCGGTAATCGGATTTCCAGATTGCACGGGGTATTGAGAAACTTTATTTTCTATGCTTTCTTCTTCGCTTAAAGCAAAGATTTCAACGGTTTTCTTTCCGTCTGTTAATTTGGCCATGCTTCCACCTCCTAAATTTCAACCTGCGGGAATTGTTGACGGAACTTTTCACCAATAGCATTCGAGATTTTGTCTATGACTGATTGCCAATCTGTTTGACCGTTTCCTTGAGCATTGATGGTGAAATTGTTTGTCATATTAACAACAACGTTCCGAGATTTGCTTGAGCTCTTGGCACTTCGAGATACATTATTAACCGTCTTATTTGAAGTCTTGAAGTTATTTTCAATCGTTCCCATGTCAAAGGTAGGTGTACCCGTTTCTAAACGCTCTAAGCGCAATTCTGGCGTGTTATATGCCATAGCCTTTGGTTGTGGCAATACCTTACCAAATTTAGGTGTCCCTTCGGCTAAGCGAGGGAACAATCTTTTGGTTTCCTTACCATTAAGCACCTGGGTTCCTTCGGGCAACGGAACTACGATGTTTCTTTGCTTAGGGAATAGACCGATAAGGCCATTTTTAAGCTTGAAAGCTTCAACGTAATTAGGCCCCGGAGCGTCATTCACTAGGTAGGTACCGGCTTTGGCGCCACCGTTAGAACTCCATTTAGTAGTTGTTGAAGCCGGTGTACCACTTGCTAAAGCACCTCTGAAAGCTGATGTGGCTCCAGGTGTACCAGTTGCCAAACCACCAGATTTAACCATGTGCGCTGAAATCGTCACACTCTTAGAGTGCACGGAAGCAATCGCAGACACCAAAGACCGAACTTGGCCAAGTCCATTAACATTAGCAGTAACATTGACAGATTTTCCTTTCAAAGCGTTAATTGCTGCGGTTAATGCCTTGACTTTGGCCGTTCCTGTAACACTAGCGGTCACTTGAACGGTTTTACTCTTAACCGCATTAATTGCACTTGATAGTGATTTAACCTTACCTGTACCCGATACGTTAGCACCCGCCTTAACGGTTTTGCCTCTTAACGAACGAATCGCAGAGTTTAAGCTCTTAATTTTCCCAGTTGATCCTGATACGTGGGCAGTCACTTTAACAGACTTTGACTTTAGTTTCTTGATTGCGCTAGCTAATGATTTAGCCTTGCTTTGGCCACTAACACCAGCTCTAACCTTAACGTTCTTATTTTTGAGCTTTTTAGTTTCTTTTGACAGACTCTTAACTTTCTTGTCGCCTGAAACTCTAGCTTTAACCTTGACGTTCTTGTTTTTAAGCTTCTTGGTGTTTTTGGAAAGTGTTTTGACTTTCTTGTCACCAGAGACTTTAGCTTTAACTTTGAGATTTTTGTTCTTAAGTTTCTTGGTTTCTTTTGATAATTTTTTGACTTTCTTATCTCCGGAAACCTTAGCCTTAACCTTAACGTTTTTATTCTTAAGTTTCTTGGCACTCTTAGATAAGTTCTTGACCTTCTTGTCGCCCGAAACTTTAGCTTTAACTTTAACGTTGTTTTTGCCTTTAGAAGCCTTCTTTACATTATCAGATAACTTCTTGACCTTTTTTCCACCAGACGTCTTGGCTTTAACCTTGACATTATTCTTACCTTTTGAGGCTTTCTTAACGCTGTCAGATAGTTTCTTAACTTTCTTTTCACCGGAAGTTTTAGCCTTAAGTTTCGCAGTAGCCTTTTTGGAGCTTGAACTGCCTCTTGTTTTTGACTTACTCTTGGATCCGGTTGACTTTGTGCCATACTTCTTGCCGGTATCCTTTTCGTAATTCTTAAGAGCTTTTTCACGCTTCTTAATCGCTTCAGCTTCCTTTTTAGAAGCTTGCTTATAAGCTTTGTCATTCTTAGCGTTAGCCTTGGCCAAGCTCCTTGCTTGCTTATTGGTTAAGTTAGGATTATTTCGCTTAACTGCTTCCAGATTGGCTTTGTATGCGTCCTTGTAAGCTTTATTCTTAGCGGATGTCGCCTTAGAAACTTTTCTCTGTGCCTTGGATACATCACTAGCATCTTCTTTGGTGATGCGCTTTTGCATTTGCGCTTGGTACTTTTTCGCTGCACCATAATCACCGTTCTGCACTGCTTGCTGATAATTTAAAGCTGCTTCTTGTGTTTTGGCAGAGGTTGACTTAGAAGCGCGGTTGGATAAGTTGTAACCACGCTTAGCCTCAGCTTAAGACTCTTAATTTCAGCTGAGCTTTTTTGAGTGCCATCGGAATTAACACCGAATCTTGTCGCATAATCGTTAGCGTAATTCTTTCGGTCAAAATTTTCTTGAGCTTTAGCTTGCGCTGTGGCCACTTGTTGACCGTGACTTGGCCGTTTTTGCGTTGGTGTTTTAGATCCACCAAACAACCCGCCGGCCCAATTACCGATTACGTTACCAAGCATTCCGCCTGCAGTGGCACCAATCATTGTCCCGGCAGGACCTAGTAAGGTTCCTAAAGCACCACCGGCAATGGAACCAGATGTTGCACCTATGGAACCACCGACAGCTTTGTGTCTTGCTAGCGTTCCAGATTTGGTAGTTGCGAATGAATTAGCAAGGTCGATAGCACCAAAAGCAAGGTTTAGTCCGGCACCACTTTTACCAAGTGCGCCAAGTCCATTCTTGATTCCGATAGCCCCACGAGCGATAAAGTTTCCACCGTGGCTAGCAACGAATTGTCCAGCGTTACCTAACTTAATCAAGGTGTTACCTTTGAGCTTGGTTAGTGCTAAACTTGCACGTCCTCCAATTCCCGTGGTAACTCTTCTAGCAACTCTAGAACTTTCGGAAGCCATTTGCGCAGCCGTTGCACTTTCAAGTAGCTCCTCACCTTTAGCGATAAGGGCCGTTGACCTAGGTGCTGGGGCTACAACTCGACCGTTGTGGTAACGACCCATACGTGTTCCCAACTTCGTTCCAGGAACGTAATCCATACCTAAGTACGGATTGAAAGTTCCGCTGAAATTGCCGTTACCTTTAAAGGTGCGTTTGATAGTTCCATTTGCGGTGCGGTAGAAACTACCGCCCATGCCATCAGCTATATCAATTACTCGCCCGTTTGAGTCTACGAGAGACATTCCGGCTCGATTTCCCTTTGGACCGTTAATCTCGTTTCCTAAACGATTATTACCATTACCACCGTTCATTCGGTTAGCGGCACTCATCATGGTATCTGCGGCACTTTGCATCTTGCCGGCTGCACTTAATTCTTGCGTTGGCTTAATGCCAGTAATTTTGCTAATAACCCCACTTAAGGTTTTCCCGACTACTGGAATTTTCCCAATCAAATTCATGACTGGTGTCACCATTTTAGAAACTAACCCACTCATGCCAGGTAATTTATTAAGGAATCTCAATCCTACTAAACCACCCGTAATCTTACCAAGCGCATTAGACAAGCCTTGTAAATTGTTTGTAGCGTCCTTTGGCAATAAGTTAGACAGCTTACTTGCATAACCTTTAAGCGTGCCGTATGCGCTTTTTACACCACTTGCAATGGACTTAATTTCGCTAACGAATCCTTGACCAAAGCTTTTTGCGTAAGGTTGAACCGCTTTGAAAATATCCGAGCCAACATTCCAAGCTTCACGACCAATTTTCCCAGTAGTGGTTATTACCCCACTAGTTGTCTCTGCCGCTTTGTTGACAAAAGCGCTAGTTTTCTTAGGATCATTCATCCATCCGGTAATTTTAGAGAAAAGCTTTCCATCACCACCAAAGGCCTTGTTTAGGCTAGTAGCAAGTTTCTTTTCAAATTCTCCCGCCATAGCGATTGAACCATATTTAATGGAACGTTGGACCCCTGCTAGACTTTGGTTCATACGCCTTGAAGCGTCGGCAACCCCTGGAGCTGTACCAGCGGCATGAATGGCATTTACCAGGTCATCCCCCGTGTAATCGTTGGCACTTTTGGCATCGTGACCCGTACGCTTTTTATAAGCTTTGTTAAGGTATTCGTCGATGTTTGGGTTAAACTGTTTTAACTGTTGGAGACGTTTGCCGTCAATCTTATCTTGGTCTAACGACTTAGCTACGGATTGAATGAAGCGTCCCATTTCTTCATCGTTAAGACCGCCGGCGTCTTGCAAGTTAAGCATGTCATTCGTTAACTGCAAGGTTTTCTTTTTGTTCCCAGCGGTGGAAACACCAGCACCAGTTGCGTAGAATGCAAGAGCGGCATCAGAAACTTGTTTGTAATCATTCCCTGCGGAACGTGCTAAATTACCAACATCGGTAACCATTCCGCTAGCGAAATTATTTGCTTGCTTATTAGAGATGTTACGGCCTAAAAGCTGATTAACTGATCGTGCATTAGAAGCCCAAGAAACTTGTGAGGCTTGTTGCGTGCTGATGTAATCCAACCCGCCTTTGAATACATTTTTAATACCTTCAACTCCGCCCATAACAGCGTTTGCTCCAAGTTGGCCAAGCGTAAACATCCCAACCGACTCTTTAAGGGCTGACATAAATTTCCCAGGCTCTTTTTTGCCACCATTACCGCCACCGGCATAGGCTGACATCATGGAAGCTTGAGCTTGTTGGGCTTGCTTTTCTTCTCTTAGCGCTTGATTATTGGCATTTACCGATTGCTTACGAGCATTAGCCCCCTTTTCCGCTGCGGAAGTCGCTTCTTTTTCGGCGGAAGCCACTTGTTTAGCCGCGTTGGCTAACTCTCTTTCGGCAGATTGCGACGCTTTGATGGAACTTTCATATTTTCCAAAAGTTGTGTTTGCTTTTGAAATTCCTTCACTAAGTCTGGTGCCGGCCGTTTGAGTATTGACTGCTCCAATTTCTTTAAGACTTGTCTTGGTTTTGTTGATAGCCTCGTTAGCTTTAGTCATACCTTCAGCTAAATTGTTTCCCACCTTACTTTGATTTCCGGCGGTATTCAATTCTTTAAGGTCTGTCGTTATCCGTTTGATATGGTTTTCCATAGCTCGCAAGCTATTATTCAAACCAGAAAAGCTAGCACCTCCTCCATTAAGACTGGATAAGGTTGCTTTTAACTTTTCCGCAGCTTCATTGGCTTGTACTAAACTTGATAAACCGGTGACCTTTATGTTTGCCGTAATTGTTGCTTCGTTACTCATTCGCCGTCACCTCCTCTTGGCTGTTGCATTTGTTGCTTGAGTTCTGCTACTTTATTGAAGATTTGTACTTCTTCGCTAGTGGCTTTTTCCATTTCTTCTTTTGTAGCCACTCCGGCTACAATTGGAAACCAAAACCACCAGTTATCTTCTACTTGTTTTTTAACATCGTACGGCGATTTAGTCGCTAATCCGTGCGCCAAGAAACAAGTCTAAGGCTGTGTAAAGTTCGTCTAAACCTGGACGGTCGTCAAAATCATCTAAAGTTAAGCCGGCAGGTTCAACAATTACATTTTGAATCATTTCGTCAAAATAGATTGACCGCGCAATTTGACCATTTGCCATTGTTGCGTTATCTAAAATTTCGTAAGCCTTGCGTACTCCTGGGAATTGGAAAGTGTATTTCCATTCCGCTCCATTTTTGTCAGTGTATACATAATCTTCGTTTTCACCTAAACGGTCTACTTCTACTGGCATAATTTTCTTAACTGCCTTGGTTGTTTTCTTAGTTTCTGTTTGTTCTGCTTTGTTACTCATGGGAATAACCTCCTATAAAAAATAAAATCTAAAAGTTGTCCTAATGGACTAAAACAACTAAGGGAGTTGCACCCTTAGTCGCTGAAATTACAAGACTTCTACATGAAGATCTAAAGCTTCAATGGTGTAAGTCCGTTTTGGTGTTTGTTTACCAAAAGCTGCTTCTGCTGGACGAGCAATAATACATTGGTCGCAAGTAATCTTTTCGTAAGGTGTGGTAATAACCAAAGGGAATACCTTGCTTGTATTCGCCAATTTATTAAGACGCTTGTGGTCTGCAGAGTTACCAGACAAGTTAACGGTAACTTGGCCTAAACGGTTGTTGTTGATAGCTACGGAAGGTTCCCCTTGAGCATCAACTTCGGTTTGTACTCGGTCTTCTTTAACTTGCGCGGTAAACATATCGCCGTCTTGGAAACCTTGTACTACTCGACCATCTACTGAAATGTGAACATCTTTGGCATTGTAAATGTATTCTAAACTCATTATTCAATAACCTCCTATAAGTTGATTTGTCCGTGTACTTTCACAGAGTGGATAGCACTGGAACGAGTGTATTCGAACGATAAACCATTGTAACGACGAGCGCTAATATCACCCGCAGGACTGTCTGCACGAGAAACGGTAGTCACCGTAAAGGTACCTGCACCAGTTTCTGCATTAGGTTCGATAATGCCGTTAGTGGTTGCATTTGCTAAAACCGTAGTTACAGTAGCGTCGATTTGAGCGATACCAACCGCGTCGTAAGTAACCTTATTAGAGTTGGATAAAAGTTGTTGTAATTGCGTTTCGATAGAAGCTTTAATCCAGTCGTCACCGTGTAAGGCGTCAATGAATTCTCCTGCTAAAGTGAAACCTTCTGATGTTTGGTTAATATTAGCCTTAGTTACGTATGTGAATACGTGCGCTTCATGTAACTTCTTGATTTGAGTCACGTTCAAGTTAACAGGTTTCACACCACCAACGGTGCGGAACTTCCATGTCACAGACCCAACAGTCTTGTTACCCACAGCACCTACTAAAGCGGCAGCACCATAAGTAGCTTCGGTAGCATCCTTACCTGATGCAAATACAATCGCACGTTTGCCACCGCCGAGAGTGTTGACAGTAGTTTCTACATTATCAACGCTATCGCTAGTTGCTGGTAAACCGTAAACGATAAAGCGTTCTGCCTTACCTTCTGTGTATGCAGCAAGTGCTGATAAATCAGTCATGTAAGAACTGTTATCCGTTCCTGGGACTAACATAGCGAATTCCCAACCTTCAGTGTAGAACATGTCTGCCGCCAAAGTTAATTTGTCAGCGTAGGTTACTACAATGAATTTTTCTCCGTGTTCTCCTTGGGCAAAGAAACCTTCTGCAGCTTTTTGCAAAGCGACATTGTCGTTGTAGTCTGATACAACGTCGTCCAAGGAATAATACGATTTCGCGCCATCTTTGTTACCTTTGACAAAGACGGCTAAGTTCCCCATGTTTACGGGAACGCTAGGATTTTCAATATTAAGTACAACTTGTACGTCTGATAATGTTTCAGCCATTTTAATTCTCCTTTAAATTAATTTCTTCAATTACTGATGTGTCTTCTTGGTAGGTCTCGACAAGTCTTAACCGCATGTCAAACCCAAACATATAGGCGTAATTTGTTGTTTCGTCCACATATCGTGTTTGAGTCTGCATTTTTTCAACAACGCTTATATTTTCTTTTGCGTAAATATCCTGGGATGTTTGGTTGTCAATCACTACCCGCAACTTATTAACCGTGTTTAAAGCTTCTAATTTATCTTTGGCGTAAACCGTAAATGAAACTACCGCCTCAAAAACTCGGTCATCTTCCAAATAGTTATTCGGAATACGTGGACTAATGATATCGAACGCGATATAAGGTGGCTCTGGTGCCTTACCGTTGCCGTAAAGTTCAATTAGCCTTAATCCCATTTGTTCCTTGGTAACACGGCTAAAAACACGATACAGCGCCAAATAATCATACGTTTCCATCTGTTTTTTCCTCGCTTTCCAAGTAGTAAATAGTCACGTTGCTGTAATCTGTAAGGTCCTTTACGTCTGAAACGCGATAAAACTTCCCTTTGTGTTCGACTCTGGTATTTGGTTCTACCGTTTCTGCAGATATCCAAACCGCGTTGTATTGGGATGTTTTACCCGTTTCTCTAAGTGCGGTAACAATGCTATACAGTCCTTGCCGATTATTAGGCACAAAAGGTTCATAAACGGTTTTCTTGGTTTCCTCCTCGGTTTGCCAGCGACCGAAATCATCGTAACCACTTTTTTCTTGATAAAAGGTAACCTCAGTCTTGAATGCGTTCAAAACCCCGGTCATATCAATGTAAAAAGGCATTATTCTTGCCTCCATTCAATAGAACCATACATGCTACCACTATCAATAAGCGGTTTGCCATGACCCTTTTTAGCTACCGTTGCCGGTGCGTTAGGGGCGAAACCTCCGCTAGCAATCGTCCTTTGGATACTCATAACCATAAATGGACCTAACTTAGCTCCCACATTTGCGACGGACCCTCCGTTTAAGATACCTGCGATAAATGGACTAATAAATGCAGCGAAACGTCCCTCATTTTCATAAAGCGCAGTACGTAAAAAAGGACGCGCCGGAATACCTCTCGACGTGCCATATTCGTTCCATATAGCTTTATTTCGGTTCATCCCACCAAAGAGCCCTGCTTCCACTTTGGTCCCGTCTAATTGTTCCAACTTTTGGACCATTTCGGTAATTCCCAAGTCTCCGGAAACCGACGTTGTGAGTTGAATTTCCAAGTAATCACCGCCTTTACAAAAATCTAATCACGCCGCGCGATATCGATTTTTTCAAACGCTTGTACTCGACTAAAAAATTATCCGACCCGTTACGATCAAAAAATTTCTGTGTCAAAACGTCGGCGGTTTGTTCTTGGATGTTTCCGCTTGTATCAGCGGATAAAGCGCAATAATGCGCCACTAAAAGAGCGGCCGGCATAATCACATTATCATCGTTAAAACCGTCCATTCCAGCTTGTTTAAGCGCCTCTGTGCTTAAAAATTGCAAAGAGTCTGTGTCAAACTTGGTTAACGTGTCTGTGATAGCCGGAAACATGCTAATCTTTTTTTGCACGTCCGCAACCGCTTCGTCAAATTTAAAGTCGCTTGATAACATAATCGACATCATGCGGCGTATATGCAAACTTCAAAACTTTCCCCGGTTTGATTTTGAACATTGCCTCGTACTCCATTCGGTTACAACGACGGATCCATTGCAAGGAAACACCATAGTCTTCGGCAATGCCATAAATCGTATCATCTTCTGTCCAAACATGGGGTGTGATGGACAAAGGTGTAGGATAAGGCGGTTGAAAGCGTGCCTTTTTAAGTTGGCCATAAGCGTTTTTGTACATCACAGGGCCAGGAACATCCCCGATTAAGTCAACCGGGTTTTGGAATTCCTTTTTGGGTGTAGGTTTGCTTTCAGATGTTACATTTTCTGATTGCTTCTTAACGGAATTTGATTCCGATTGTGATTCGCTCTTAGAAACACTTTCTGATTGTGATTCACTTGAGCTTTTTGATTTCAAAAGCGCTCAATGATTTACTTTCGCTAGCGGAAGGGTTAGTGGAAGTAGACTCGGCGATAGATTGACTCTTGTTTTTCAACTTTAGAAGTTACTTCACTTTCAGAAACCTCTGTACTTTTTGTTGATTGGTCCATTAAGATCCCTCCTTTATTTCATGCTACTTGCTAGACGAACCAGTTGCAGCTTTAGCAGTAGTCTTCTTAACATTCTTTGCTACCGTATCACGTGTTTTAGGTTCTGGTGCACCGTCTGTACCCTTACCGCCAGATGTAATGTCAGACCAAGTAATCTTGATTACTTTTGAAGGGTCAAACAAGTAAGGTGCTTCGTGAGCTGTGGCGTAGTATTCGGTAGTACGTGTTGAAGCATGACGTTCTGGTTCAATTTTCACACCGCGTTTCATCATAAGCTTAACTGCAGGTTTGTCGTCTGCGGAACTAGGCATTTTGATTAAAATAGCCGTGTTATCGTCTAACTTACGCGAACGTACGATTTGCACACCGTTTACCTCTCCCATGGTACCAGTTGCAACGATTTTGGAACCCATTTCGGAACCGCGTAACCAGTCCTTTGCAGCGTTTAAACGTAATTTACCGGCGGCTTTGGGACTAGCAACTAATACCAATGTTACGTTGTCTTCCAAAGCATAGTTGTCTACCGCTTCTTGCAAACCGTCAACCGTTGCAGTCGTTGTTTGCGTTTGTGTAGCAGATAGGAACGCGTCCTTAATATCGTTATCAGTCTTGTTGGCTAACGATAAACCTAACTGTTTTGAAATTTCTCCACCGATGTCGCCGTAGCCAGTTAACATAGCCTTGTCAGTTACACCGATACCCTTACCAATTTCTTTGATAGTTGCAGCAGTTGACCCGAAAGTTAGCTTTTCTGGTTCGATTGCTACTCCTTCTTCTACGTCTTCGGCATCTCCAACGTAGTTAAAGCTAGGGAATTCTACTGTGCTACCAGGGCGACCTTCTAAAGTGCGGTCAATGTCGACTAAATCGGCAAAAACCAAATTTGCTACTAATTGTGCGCTTACCATTGGCGCTAATACTTGTGGATCTAACACATCATCGCTTAAAGTTGTTGGCATTTTATACCCTCCTCGTATTTTTACATAAAGTTCTTAATTAATTCGTTGTAGCGTTCAGGGTTGGCGTTTTTGAATTGAACTCGTTCTTTGTAGTTCATACTTCCAAATTCCTTTTCGCTCACTTCTTCGCCGGCCGGTTTATCGGTTGGCGTTTGTTTCTTGAAACGGTCCTTGTTAGCGGCAAGCGCGCGTTCCGTTAACAAGTTATCAAACTTTTCAATTCTAGCCTTAGTTTCTTCCGCGGTATCGGCTACGACCATGTTAAGAGTCTCGCTATCTGCATTGATACCTTTTTCAGATAACATATCCATAGCTTGACGTTCCATTTCCTGGCGGTTAAGCTTTGCTTCCAACTCTGCCAATCTGTCATCCCGTTTTTTAATTTCGTATGCTTGCCGTTCTTTGGCATTCATATCTTTAAGGCGGATAGCTTCACTTTGTTGGTTTTGCATTTCTTCACGTGCTTTGTTCATGGCTTCTTCTTGCATTTTTGCACGTTCCCGTTCGAGCCGGGACTTAACCATTTCGTTTACTTGGTCTTGCGTGAAAGTTCTGGTTTGATTGTTTGAATCTTCGTTACCATTCGTTTCGTTAGTCCGATCTGTTTGGCCTTCTTGACCGTTTTGCGTCACGATAGTTTCTTGCGATTCGTTCCCGTTTGCTTCATTAGGCATGATTTGCCCCTCCTTTTTATAGTCTTGTATGACTGTTTATTCCTTGCAGCTTTTAACGCCGTCAGCATGTTTTGGGCATAAAAAAAGCACCTACAAATCTGTAAGTGCTAAGTTAAAGGTAACCAATCTTTGATTTCCTTTAGTTGTTTATACGTTTTTCTGATTAAGCTGTTTTCCTTGAAATATTCAATGCCTAAACGAGTTATCCGCCAATTACTTGGGTCGTTTACCAAGCTATAATCAGGTGGTATGGCGTCAAAAAATTCAATACCAGCTATAAATTTATCTTCAGACAACATCTTCAAAGTGTCATAATACTGTTTATCTGTAATTCGTATTGTTCAATAAATTTTCATATCTAATTTTTTCCATTGAGAAAGGATACTCTGTCCATTTTCCAATAATGCCAACTGTAACACCTCTTTAGGATTTGTGCTGGCAATCTTTTGTCTACTAAAACTTTTATTGTCATTGAGAATCCAACCTTTTATGTTTAAATCATCTATATAGTCCGGCTCTAAGAAATAAGGAACATTATCACAATTAAATGTAATCTCCATTTGAGTCTCCATTGACTCGATTAAATCGCTTAATTTATCTAACTTATTCATCTTGTTTCATCGTCCTTGACACGTTAGTTTATTTCACGTCCCTCGGCATAAGCTTTTTTAGCTTCTTCTAAAGTCATACAGTTAGGTCCGCCATCATGGTTTATAATCCCTGTATTTTGCCATCCGCAGTTGTCACAAATATCGTAATCCATAACTTCTTTACCGCAAACGGGACAATGTAACCAAGTATATCCATCAATTTTCCATGTCTTTTTTGAATTCTCCATAATAATACTCAACTCCTTCATCCGGCTTAAACATAGTAATTACCGTGTATGTTTCTGGATTACCTAAAACATAAGTTCCATTATTTAAATCAAATCTCACGCGTCTGTCTTTTGTTTGATACCCCAACACATCACTGCTAGTGTCTAACTTTAAAAGGTTTGTAGCTATTTGTAAAAACTCTTCTTTCGTAGAAACGTTAAACTGAAAGCCGTGTTTTTTATAGTGACCTTTAAAAGATTTTTGACTAGGGAATGTTGCTTGTTCCCATTCTAAATCCTCATCACCATTATAACCGTTTTTTTCTTTGCTGTCATTAGCGCTACCTTCATCTTCTGATTTATTCGAGCTAGCAGATACTGCCCCCGCAAGAAAAGCTTTCCTTTTGGTGCTGTCGCTCTTTTCATCATCTTCCGACTCAATGTGCGGAATTCTTCGACAACGGCAGTTAGGGTGGGAGTCGTCTGGTATTCGTGGACTGTCTGGCGCCCCTACCTCATAGGGACCGTCATAAAACAGATTAATACACTTTTTGCACGCTCCAGGTTCGGTTACCCAATCAAACCACTTGACCTTTTCAGTTTTAAACCGGCTTTCCGTAACTTCATCCTCTAATCGTGCAGCTTCCGTCCTGGCAATCCGTTTTAACTTGTAGTCAATCGCGGTAATCTCGTTTCTTAGGTTAGTGTTTACGGATTGGGTCGGACTGCTAGGGAATAGTTTCCCGTTGACGTCCTGACCGGTCATTCCTTGGTTAATTACCTTGTTAACCTTGGTGTTAATCCGATTAACCGCCTGATCCGAATTGGCTAGTAATCTGTCTTGCCACGGAATGTAAGAAACATCTCCGTTAGGTTTGTAATTTGGCTCTGATAGGGCCTTATTTTCACGCTTGAAGCGTCTTTTTTTATTTTTGGATAGATTACCCATGTTTTGCGATTGATAGCTTATTTCCTCGCGTACGGCTGTTTTACGGTTGCGTTGAACAATCTTCTTTGAACGTAAAGCAGCGGCTAACATAACTAAACCAATCGCACCGGCTAACAGACCACTTAGATTGATGTTACCTTGTGCGACGTAAACATCTGCTCTTTTACTTTCTGGAATTTCCATATCATCTGGAAGTTTAGCGTACTGTCGCCGTAGTAATTCTAGGTCTTTCCTGGTTACCTTGCGTGATAAATCAACGCCGTTTAGCGTCCCATCAACGGAATAGTTAAGGTAAAAGTCACCGATAACCTCTTGAAGTCCTGCTAGCGCTTCTTGATAAACGGCGTCTAACTGTTTGTCGGTTACGTTGTCCCGTTCTAAAAGGTAATCAATCCGCTTCTTTTCTTCCTTGACCGATACCATCAGTTAGCCCCCTATTATCAGCGATAACTTGCATGTTAGTCGCTAATTGGTCTTGTTGCTCCTTGTCAATCGCATCAGATTCCGCTTGAACATCATTAACGATAGATAAAGCTTTAAGCCATGTCTTACGCGATACAAGCCCCGATAAGGTTTGTGCGGTTTGCGCTTCGTCTTTGATGTCGTGCGGTAAATCATAGTGGAATAAGATATCCAGGTCACTCCATGCTTCCGTGTCGACTCCAGCGATTAAACCAGTGCTAAACAAAATACGGTAAACTTCGCGTAATGATTTCGTAAATTGACGTGCTTTGCCCGTTGCTAGGTTTAGCATTGGTTTGAACTTCATTTCTAAAGCGACACCGCTAGAATTTCCGAAGTCTTTATCGTTTAAATTGACGATCATGCTTGTTTGATATAACGCGTCTAGCAATCTGTTAATGAGATTTTCCTGTGTTGCGTCTGCATCCGGCTTTGATAAGAAGTCGACGTCCAAGTTTTCTGCAGGTTCATCTTCATCCATTGAGGATTTGAGGTTAATAATGCGAGTGTCTCTTAGTGCGTTTAAGTCTTCTTGTTCTAAGAGTGCACCTAGGACTTTCATATAGGCATCACCAAAATAATCAACGTCATTAGACTTTTCACTGATAGCCTTGTTTAGCTCGTCGACGATACTTAACACATTTCCGATTACGCTGATTCTCTCGGAGTTTTCCGAAGCTTCAATAATTGGAATTGACTTAAATTCGTTGACTTGCCCTTCACCTAAGCCACCGTTGGCATTTGAAGTGTTTACGTTCCATGTTTTTTCTGTTGAAAAAAGTTCTACGTTGTAACCGACACCGAAATTTCCCTGACTGCTGTATCTTACGCCATAAAGCGGGCGATGTAAGACGGTATCATCGTAAATCACAAAAGTTTCATCTGGGGTAGCTGCGGTTAGGTAAATTTCTCCCTTTTCGTCTGAAAAGATAAAAAAGTGTGACTTGCCATAAATGTCAGCTTGCTTGGAAACTTCAGCGACTACTTCCGGAATATTTTTCCGGCGGTTAAATTCAGCAAGTTCCTTATTGGCAATTTCTTCCTCCAGAGTAATTTTAACCGGGTTACCTGTGAGGAAACCATTGAAGGTGTCCACTAGCTTCTTAGCGAAATTGAGGATTACTCGATTATCCGGCTTGCCATTAGGTTTGGCGGGTGCTTGGATAATAGCGACGTGTTTCCCTTTGTAGTAGTCTTTGTATTTCTTGTAGTCAGGAACGAAACGACTTTCGTTATAATCGATAAATTTGCGTAAATCGTCTATGCTTAGATTTTCGCCCTGCTTTTGACTGTAATAAAAAACGCCGTCGTCTGAAACGATAGCGCGCTTAGATAAGTATTCCGCCAATTATAGTCCCTCCTTGTATAACCGGATGTTTCTTGTTTTCTTCGGTTTTCTCAAAACTTTCATAGCAAAGTAACGGTCGGCGTCCATTACGTGGTCGTGTTCTTTGACCGGCTTATCTTCTCCGCGTTCAGCCGCCTTTTCATCCCATACGTAAGAATTAAATTCTTTTAGCGCATGTTTACTGCTAGAAGTCCATTTCATCTTGCCAGCGTTCATCTGCGACATCATGAAACGGATACCGTCAACAACATTATTGTTTGCGTTTTTCACAGTAAATCCTCGGTTCTTAAGTGACCGTTTAAAAGAAGCTGCCGACGGGTCGACAATTAAATTGGTGTCAGTTTTCGATAACTCGTTAGCGCTAAAAAAGGTTTCCATATCATCAACGAACTGTTCGTCTGTCTTTTGGTGACCTTTCTCACGTCCGGAATAGTAATACTCGGCTCGGTTGTACCACACACCGTCATGCAAGCTCCATAAGTGATATACAGTTGGGTTCTGCGTACCATAATCGACCGATACCCAATTTTTGGTATAAACGGTATCTGCCGGTGGATCCACAACCATTGTGTCTTGGTTGAAATTGTCATAAACAATCCCGTCGGCAACCGACCATTGACCTAGAATGTATCGCTTATAAAACACACCCGAATACATGCTTTCGTAACGGTCTATTGTGTCTTGAGATAAACTAGGATTATCTTTCATCAGAAAATGGACCCGAATGGCTTTCTTTTCTGCAAGGCGATCAATCCAGTTTAACTTAAACCAGTGATACGGACTTCCGGGGTTACAGTTAAACCATACTTTAGAACCTTCCACAGATAGCCGTGATGTTGCTTGATTGACGAAACTTTCCGGCATAAGGGCCACTTCGTCAAAAAAGAAACCTCCAGCAGTGATACCTTGCACCAAGTCTTGACTAGCTTCATTGGTCCCTCCGAATAGAAAAAAGTAATTCGTGTTACCGTTCTTGGACACTGTTAGCATATTTTCACTTTGATTATCCTTGACGCGGTAGTGTTCCGAAATCAATATCTTTTTCAGCGTTCTAATCACGTTTCGCCGTAAGGAACCAATCGTCTTCCCAGCCATCCCAAAATTAACTCCGTTGAAGTTCATCATGGCCCAACGGACGTAACTGGTTGACATCACAACTGTTTTACCCGCCCGGACGGAGCCGTCTGCGATAATTGCGAACTTATCTTCGTATTCCGGAGATTGCCACCAAAACATGACTTGGAGTTGTCGTTTGGAAAATGGAGTAAAGCTAAATCTAATGCTAAGTTTCGATTTCGTCACCATTACCGAATAGCCCCTCCATTCCTTGTCCGACTGCGGATTGTAAGTCGTCGTCTCTTTCCTCGTCGTCGTTTTCACCAAATTCTTCTTGCTTAATTTGAACTTCGTATTCCGCCAAAATTGCTTTGGCTTCTGCCGTACGTGCTTCTGCTTCGCCCTTCTTAATCTTAACTTTATCAAGCTCTGGGTTGCTATTGTCGGATAGGCGGTTAGCAAGCTTAAGTATTGTAGTTGCGGCTTGCAGTTGGACCATTTCCGACTTAGCGTTAAGAAGTTGGTAAAGCTTTCTTAGTGCAGCACTTTCGTACTTTTCAGATACGACGAGTGTTTTATACTGTTCTTGTGCTGCGATAAAGGTAGGCTCTTTTTTCCACTTAGATAACGTCTGCCGTGAACGGTTTACACTTTTGGCAATTTCTTCATCCGTTAATTCATCATCAAATAATAGCGCGACTGCTTTTTGACGTCGTTTATCTAATTTACCAAAAGCCCCCTCTTGTAACTTTTTGTAATCAATACTCACTTCATTTCACCCACCTCCGATTAATGTTTTAGGTTGTCTTTGTATACAAAAAAACCGGCGTGGTTTGCCGGTCAAAATCAAATCATTTAAAGACTAATAAACAAGTTCCCTTGCTTATCTTTTTTATCACACTACCATAATATAGCTTTTTAACCTCTCACGAACCACACTCTTTCCATCTTTTTTCCGCACGTTTACCTTACTTTTTTGCGTATTAATTCGGATATTACACAAAAAGCAAGGAACTCCCGTATTCCTTGCTTTATTTTTCATATACATGCAGGTCACTTTTTTCTTCTAGCAAAGGTTCCGCTAAAGCTTCGAAAGCGTCCGCAAATTGATTACATGCAATTACCCTTAACTTGTTATACCCACTTTCCGAATATCCTAATCTTTGATAAATTTGCCAGATTCTATAATGCTTTTTGTACTTCAATTCCAAAATTAATTTGCTTTTCTCATCACAGGCCATAATGGAATCTTCTACAGCTTCTAGAACATTTCTGGCCCACACGGCCTTGTTGTACTTGTCCGCTAGTTCTTCTCTTTTTCCGCTGCTAACCTTTTCACCAAAGCTAGTAGCTTTAATCGTCGTGATTGAAGCCATTCTTTTCAACCGTCCATAATCGGAAGTAAAAAAATCATCAACTTTTTGCGCGGTAGCTTTCAGATTAACTTTTTCATCAAACAAAAGCATTTTTAGCTCTCCCTTGCTATAATATAGTTGTCCTATTGATTGATTACTTTTTTCCGAAAGGTATATAAGTTAAAAGCCGGCTTTGTGCCGGTTTTTATTTTATGCTAATTTTTTCAACGTCTATATCCTCTTAGCGATTTTAACCAATCACTTCCACCCCTTCGTTATACTCAATTCCGGCACAGCGTCCGTTATCTCTGAATGTAATTTGGATATTTCCGTGTCGGTCATCTAACGGGTAATGGCTAATTACCCACCCAACATAAATACGTTCGTCTGGTGTGTTTTTATCTGTAATCACCTTGACTTTCGTTCCTGGCTCGATAAAATTCATTTTTTCCTCCGTTCTTCCTCATCAACTTTCATGACATAAATTAAAGATGCAGTTAGCAAAGTAAAAACTATGCCACCCAAGAATGCTACTAATTGCTCTACGATTTCCATTAGCACCCTCCCTCATATTTATCAATAAATTTTTCAATTTTCGCCTGCCACACTTTACGTTCTTGATCCTCTCCGGCATGAAATACGCCCTCTAAGGCTTCAATTTTCTTCTTGGTGTCTGCTGGACCATACAGTCCATTAATCACGTCCAAAGCATGTTTTACGGACTTATTTTTGATTTCTAACATTACTTTCCCTCTTCGTTATAAATGGTTAATCCTCTATCTTGAATACTCGGTACTTTTGTTTTTTCGACCGTTTGTGTGCTAGTGGTGTACTTTTCCACTTGATCGTATTTTCATCGACACAAAAGTATTCCGACATTTGCTTTGCGGTTCCTAAATAAATAGGCCAATCCTGTAAGTCGTATGCTATATACCAGCTAACATTCTTTGTTTTTCGTGTTTGTCGATACAATCGCCTTCTTTCTAGCAAGGTCCCGCGTCTAATTCCTTCCGCTAGCGCCTTAGTTTGATAACGTTTGAGTTCTTCTAAGATATCCGTTGGTTGAATTAGCGGAATCTTCCAGTCAGTTCCCAATTCTTTGTTGACTGCTCGCAAGGCCCGCTTTTGTTCGGCATAATATCTATCCTTCTTCATTAATTCACCCACAGTCTTTCCCTCAATCTTTCCAAAACAACTCAACCATAACCCCTGACAGCAAAAGAAATATGTCTGAATTTTTTGGTCTAAACTTTGCAAGTTCTGTTATCGGTTCCGACTCACCAAATAGCAATAAAATCAACGCCGTTAATAAGGCTATTAGATATAACGTAGCGATAGTTCCCGGAATAAAAGTTAGTATTTTCCGCATGATTACACCTCTACCTTGTGTTCTACTTCTTCACTCATGGTTATTTTTCCTCCTCGCTTGTAACCATTTCTAGGAACTTACGGGCATCACTTTCATACGATTTAGGAATCCGCTCGGTGTACTCCTCTAGCACTCCGTCTAAATAGCTGGCAAAAGGATACTTGCTCACTGCGTCTCTCCTACCGATGTGAAATTCAAAATCCCCACTCATGTAATATTTGCGGATTTCAATTTCTGTTTTTATTGTTTTGAAATTGTACTCGATAGCTTTATCTCTCAATTTCGATTCGCTCAACTCGACAAATCTTGTAATCATCATTTTTCCTCCATTTCAGCCCATATACAAATCAACATCACTAGAATACCTCGTAAGACATCATTGAGCTCATATCTCCCGTTACAACCACAAAAATCGATATGATTGCCATTATAAGTTTGAACATCACTTTTCCTCAGTTTTAGGTAGGTCTGGTATCGGAGCCCACCATAAGTTGTCATAACCAGTATCGTAACAATTAAAGTCAAGCAACCCGACGACACCGGCGAAATCATCCCATTCATCAACGCCTACCCACTGACCATCAGTGACCAAAACTTTTTGGCCAAGTTCGGGCGTGGGTTGGTCAAATCTGTACTCTTCATCAACCCAAGGCCGTTCTTCTCTCTCTTCTTCCGTTATCGGACGGGTTTTGAATTTATTCCATTTTGTCTTCGCCTCTGCATATGTTTCACGAAAAATATCATCTTTAATTGCCCAGTGTTCGCCTTTTATACCCGTAGCAATCCAATCACCAATATTAACTTCTAAGCTACCTTCGAGAGTGCAAAAGTGGTATATGGGCCTTTTAACCATCGGACTACTCATAGGACCAATGTCTAAAATTTTATATTTTTTCATCATTTCTTGACTACCGTCAAACTGTTCGGCTTGAATAGTTGCAATTTTTCTATAAGTTTTTTTCATTATTTTTCCTCCTCAATCACATAATCTTCACTTAGCTTAATCAATCTTCTCTGCACCTTGTTTGGCAACTCGTTCCACTTCGGATAATCACTTTCGACTACCCTGCTGAAATCCGTCCACACGCTCATCACTACAAAGCCAGATTTATCGAAAATCACGGTACGTGCCGGGAACTGTCTTGTCGTCAATCCTAACTTTGCAACTTCCTGCTTTAGCTCTTCAAACTTCATAGCTAATCCTCCGCGGTGAAAGTAGCATTCACTACCCTGTCGCCATCCTCATAGTAGCACTCGGCTAGTTCTTTCAAAGTTCCAAATCTGGTTGCGATGAGTCTACCCTTGGATAAGGTTACTAATCTGTACTCATCTGTTCCATTATCTCGCACGACTAAATAGTACTCTCCACGAGAATCTTCAATAATGTTACCTAGTTGGTAGATGTCTTCAGGCTTAATCTCTGCGTTTGTTCTGTTAATTTTCATGTTTAATTACCTCCTAACTTTTCTATGCCACTCTCTAACCGCTCTAACACTTCGTCTACGGCTTTGTTTAAATTTTCGACATAATCACCCGCAGTTTCGATTTCGGCGCTATTTTCGGCCTCTAACTCGCTTAGATACCCCTTGCAAGCTCCGCTGATGGATTGCCAGTACCCTAGCACCTTCCAATCAACTTTTTTCTTACCTTTCACGCATTTCTGTAACTGCCAGTTATATCTATCGTTCTTGTATAAGCGGTAATCATCCGATAACTTAATTTCTGTTGCCATTTTCACATCTCCCTATCGCTCTTCAATCGGTGTCGTTGACAATTTGCTTGCTAGTTGATTTACACTTTTAACGATGTCGTCATTTAACGTTCTGATACCAGAAAGGGCCTCCATATCTCCTAGATGTTTTTTAGAAATAGCCATAACAAACCTACCAGGTCCGTTCCCTCCTTTAGTTACCACTACATCTTCGTCATCTTCTACAATGTCAAGTCCCATAAACTTCACAGCCCATTTAAATTCCTCGTATTTCATGTATTTCCCTCCTTAATCGATATTCTTGAAAGTCGCCGGCTTCCACATTTTCGGATTGTAGTTAATCTCATAGTTGTACTTAGAAACATTCTTCTTGGTAACATCGGAAACGACGTAGGTTACGTTATCTGATAATCCGATGATGTGCTTTTGGTAGCTCCCGTTGCTATTTTCGACGGTAATCACCAATTTCTTACTTGACTCCGTATTAATCGACAAGCGCCCTGTCATCTGAAACATGACGTCGTTAGTGATCGCATCAATCACTGTCACCTTTCTGACGACGTTAAAATTATCTGATTCTTGCGCTAAATTGTGAGACGCCCTTTCAGCTTGCGTACATCCGGTTAGCAGCATCCCTGATAATCCTAGTGCTGTTACAATTCCAACCAATTTTTTGTTAATTTTTTTCATTTTTCTTCCTCCTACTTATTTTTCCCGGCCAGGATATGCTAGAGGGATGAAATCGAATCATCCTAGGCGTTGCTAGACCTACCACCACGGCAATAGCTGAATTGAATTTTCTGTCACAATAAAAACTTCCAAATAGGAGGATGTTCACTTCCTTTCAAATTTTTGATTGCAACTCGGACTTACGTGTCCTTAACGTTGGTCCGCTCAAGTGATCAGTGGAGTAGAAATTATAATTTGCCACGGACCAAAGACATCCCCCAGACTCGCACTGGGCCCGCTCGAATTAAGTAGAAAAAAAGTTGTTAGTTACGCGGTCAATTTGTGATGTCTGGCAAGAAATGAATAAGTATAGAAAAGGAGAAACCTCCTTTCCGTTTTGAGCGCCTGCCACGCTCTGTAGCGGTGTGAATTGAAAGACTATATATAAATTTTTTGGTCGACCGCTTGCGACCGACGGAAACCGACGGAATTGCACCGCCCACTGGGCTTGTGCAGTAGTTTTTTCACTGAATATCTAAAGGAGAAAGTTTTAATGTATATTTTCGCCCTCGTGCTAATTTGGCTTCCAAATGAGGGGGAAAGCCCCCTTTTCATGCTAGCGATTAAGTCGCCACTCTTTACGATGTGATGCGGGCTAACTCCCATCAGCCCTATACTTGCTAGTCCTTTGACAGACTAGCAAGCTGATTAATCTCGGAAGTAATCCAAATTAACGTTTAACGCATCTGCAATTTTGCAGATATTTTTAAAAGACGGTTCGGTCCCGGTTTTGTAATTGCGTAAAGTTTGGTCTCGTATCCCCGTGATTTTCGATAATTTGTACACTGTCAAATTGTATTCGTCTAACCTCTTTTGAATTTTGTCCCACAACATATTGTCACCTTCCTGTGTAGTCCCAAACTTCGTAGTCTTCAATGGAGTTAAATTCATGTAATCCGATAGTTTTGGTTAGCCCTATAATTGTCATGCGAAATCCATTCGCCATTGGGACCACTATTTCTACAGGAATACCATATCGCGCTTGATATAGTTTGATACGCATTTTAGAACTATCGCTTGCATAAACCTTAGGCGACTTAGTCCAACCCTTTTCGTTTGGAGTAATCGAATTTTTAACATCGAATACGTGTAAAATCTCACCTTGTTTGTTCATAACTACAAAGTCAGGGGTATAAACCATCTTTCGCCCAAACATCCCTCCAACTGCGTGTCTGTCTAGCACGTCAAATTGGGGATGCTTACGAATGATGTAAGAGCCCTCAAAAGCTTCTAGGTAGCGTTGGTAAAACTTCGCTTCTTTCTGAGAGTCGTACTTTTCGCCTTTATAATCATTTCTTTTATTGAAGTGGACCATCAGTGTCTACCTCTTCCTCTTCGAGTTCTAAGGTTTGTTGCGCCGACGTTAGGTCAACGTAAACTTTATCTTGCTTTAGCATTTTTAAGCTTTTCCAAGTCGACTTTAGAGCCGCTTAAAACAATCGTGAGTTGAACGTCACCTTTGTTGTTTAAGGTAAATTTTTCGATTTCTGCTGATAATTGGTTAAGATTAAACATATTTTTCTCCTGTTTTTTTAAATTCTAGTTTTCGCCGTACAATTCTTGATACTTATCTTCCATTTCCAAAACTCTTTCGGTAAAAGCTTCTAAGTGGTCTTCCAC
>NZ_BAMI01000030.1 GCF_000615765.1 Ligilactobacillus equi DSM 15833 = JCM 10991
ACGTTTCGGCTTGGGTAAAATCAGCAAATAAATCTAACTGTTGGCTGACTTGCACCCAATCAGCTTCCTTAGCCGGCATGACATCGCTGGCCACCACGGTAATTTTTTGGATTAGCATTTTCAGGTTTACTTGGCGCTGATAAATCTCTTTAAAACCCTTGAATAACCGACTTTGTAGGTCGGTATAGCGTTCAAAATTATAGCTTCCGTGGTCATGTTTGGGTAACGCCCGGCCATAGTAATCTGTGGCTAAAGCTCCTTGATAACCTTGCTTCAAATTCTTGACGTCATAGTCAATCGTTAAGATTAATTACTTCGAAATTGAATTTAAATCTGTTAGATAAGAAATTAATGCTTAACAGAGAAACTGTCTAGTAAACGTGAAATACGGCTATCTAATGTCGGATGCGTTGAGAAGAGATTAGAGAACCAGGAGCCGACTTGGCCAACGTTAAAATATAATTCGTGACCCAAAGCTCCACCGCGTGGCATAACATGTTTATCTCCCCGCAATTTTTGCAAAGCGCGAATCATACCATCTGGATTTCTGGTAAAGTTTACAGATGAAGCATCTGCCAGATATTCACGTTGTCGTGACAACATGAAATAGAGAATTTTACTGATAGGGATCCCGATGCAAGTTATAACTAGGCCAATAAATAAAATTACGGCACCAATTAAGTAGAAAATAATTTGAAAATAAAAATTGTTGAAGCGTGTACGAAAAAAACTAAACGCAAAGTAAAGGGCGCCTAATCCCAGTGAAGAAATAAGCCAGCTAGTACACTTATAATTGTAGTAACTTGTGTATCGTAATTTTTAATATGAGCTAGTTCATGACCAATGACAGCTTGAAGTTCATCATTTTCCATCATTTGAAGTAGACCCGTCGTTACAGCAATGCTAGCGTGCTGAGGGTTACGACCAGTAGCAAATGCGTTAGGACAAGCAGTTTGAATTAGATACACACGTGGCATTGGGAGCGCAGCTGCGATACAAAGTTCTTCAACCATAGAAAATAATTGTGGATAATCGGCAGGGTGAAGTTCATTTGCATCGTTAATTTGCATAAGCACATTGGCAGCGTAGAAGTAGGAAATAGTGGCGTAAATTACTGAACCAGTAAAGAACCACAAAGCAAATTTGACTCCAAATATGTAACCTAGAAAACTAGCAAGTAATACCATCAAAACAGCAAATAAGAAGAGAACGATGATGGTGTTACGTTTATTAGCTGAAATTTGTTGATAAAGCATAAAAAACTCCTTTCTTTTCTCAGTACATCATAGCATGTTTCAATGCATCTTGAATGGTGAAATTTAAAAGAATAGAAAAATTGATTGTCCACAATACTGGATGAAAATGACGCTTTCTTTTATTTTCATGGAAGTTTCTGACGGTTTTTGATGATTTGTGATTGCTTTTTTAGTTTGAGGATGATAGTATATTGTAGGGAGTGATGGAAGTGCTTGCAGAAAAAAGACAAGAGATTATCTTGAAAATGCTTAAGAACGATAATATCGTCAAGATTCAAGATATTTGCAATCAAACTGCCTGCTCAGAATCTTCAGCTCGTCGTGATTTACAACTCTTGGAAGAACAAGGCTTGTTAACACGCGTGCATGGGGGAGCAAAGCTCAAGTACTCATTGCAACAAGAGCTTGATGTGGTTGGAAAATCCGTCCAAAATACAAGTGAAAAGGCCGCCTTGGCCAAATACGTGGCGACCTTGATTCAGGAGAATGATGTTCTTTATCTCGATGCGGGGACGACTACTTTGAATGTGGTTGATTACTTGCGACCTGGGATGAAGGTTACCGTAGTCACTAATGGCGTTAGTCACGCTTCAAAGTTAGCTGACCGGGGCATCCAAACCATTGTCCTAGGTGGTCGTCTCAAAGACAACACTAAGGCAGTGGTTGGCAGTCAGGCTTTAGCAGCTTTAAGTTCATATCGCTTTAATAAAGCAATTATTGGCATTAATGGGATTCATCCCCAATACGGACTGACAACGCCTGATCCTGATGAAGCAGCTTTAAAACGCTTGGCCATTGAGCAAAGTGAACAAACTTTTGTTCTGGCAGATGCCAGTAAGTTTTCGGCGGTTTCCTTTGTGCAAATTGCAAACCTTGACCAAGTGGAAATAGTGACGGGAAAATTACCAGCTCACATCCGGCGCCAATATAACAACCAAACATCTATTCAGGAGGTTTTTAAATGATTTACACAGTTACTGTAAATCCTTCAATTGACTACATTGTGCAATTAGAAGAATTAACCTTAGGCGAAGTTAATCGCATGGACTACAGCAACATGTTGCCTGGGGGAAAGGGAATTAATGTTTCCCGTATCTTGGGTGAACTTGGTGTCGCTAGCGAAGCCTGGGGATTTTTAGGTGGTTTCACCGGTCAATTCGTGGATGAAGCTTTGCAAAAGGTTGGTTTGAAGACAAACTTTACCAAAATTGCCGCGGATACTCGGATTAACGTGAAAATTAAAGCCCAAGAAGAAACTGAAATCAACGGTCAAGGGCCTACGATTTCTGAAGCTGAAGTGGCAGCTTTCACTGCACAATTTGATAAGTTGACTGAAGATGACGTTGTAATTTTTGCGGGTTCTTTAGTGCCTAGCTTGGATGAAAGTTTTTACTTTGACTTAATCAAGTTAATTCGCTCTAAGGGAGCGCAATTTGTGATTGACACAACTGGTGAAAGCTTGATGAAGACTTTAGAACAACAACCACTAGTTGTAAAGCCCAACAATCACGAGTTAGCCGAATTATTCGGTGTGAAGTTTGATGGCATTGACGATATCGTAAAGTACGGTCGTAAGTTATTAGATTTAGGGGCGCAAAATGTCTTAATCTCTATGGCTGGTGACGGTGGTTTAATGATTACGAAGGACAAGGTTTACCGCTCCTTAGCACCTAAGGGTACGGTCGTTAATTCTGTAGGGGCCGGTGACTCCATGATTGGTGGTTTCGTAGGAACTTACGCAAAGACCAAAAATCCTATGGAAGCTTTCCGTTACGGTTTAGCTTGTGGTTCTGCGACTGCCTTCTCTGAAGACCTAGCCAACCGCGCTAAGATTGACGAAATCTTACCACAAATTGAAATTACTGAATATTAAAAAGTAAACTAAAATAATAAGAAAAGGAAGTGTAACAATGGACATTCGTGATTTATTGATGAAAGATATCATGATTATGGATTTGAAGGCAACTTCTAAATCTGAAGTAATCGACGAAATGGTTCACCAATACTTCGTAAAAGGCATCATTAATGATGAAGAAGTATACAAGGCAGATATTATCAAACGTGAAGAACAATCCACAACTGGGATGGGGGGCGGAATTGCCATTCCTCACGCTCATGACGAAGCAGTTGTGAAGCCAGCGGTGTTATTCGCGCGTAGTAAGGCAGGGATTGATTACGAATCATTCGATGGTCAACCAGCTCACTTATTCTTCATGATTGCTGCGCCAGAAGGTGGCGACAACACTCACTTACAAGCTCTAGCAGCTTTATCCAAAGTGTTAATGAACCCTGAAGTGGTAGAAGAATTAAAGGGTGCTGAAACCCCTGATGACGTACAAGACGTCTTTGCTAAGGCAATTGCGGCTCAAGAAGAAGAAGAACGTCAACGTGAAGAAGCGCAAAAGGCTAAGGAAGCCGCTGCCGCTGCTTCTAACGAAGAACGTCCTTACATTGTGGCTGTTACCGCTTGTCCTAATGGGATTGCCCACACTTACATGGCCGAAGAAAACTTGATTAAGACTGCTGAAAAGATGGGCGTTGATATCAAAGTTGAAACTAATGGTTCTGAAGGTATTAAGCACCGCTTAACACCGGATGAAATCAATCGTGCCGCTGGGGTTATCGTGGCTGCTGATAAGAAGGTGGAAATGCCTCGTTTTGATGGTAAGCCATTGGTTAACAAACCAGTTACAGCTGCTATCAAGAATGCTGAAGACTTGATTCAAACGGTTCTTGACGGTAATGCACCAACTTTCCACTCTACAGGTGCAGACGCATCTACTTCGGCTGAATCAGATGGTACAGTTTGGGGAAACATCTACAAGCAATTGATGAACGGAATTTCCCACATGTTGCCATTTGTTATCGGTGGTGGGATTTTAATGGCTCTTTCCTTCATCGTAGAACAATACATGGCCGGTGGTGCTAAGAACCCTGCCTTTATTTTCTTAAATGGTGCTGGTAACTTAGCCTTTGCCTTCATGGTTCCTGTTTTAGCGGCCTACATTGCTGAATCAATCGGTGACACTCCAGCCTTAATGCCTGGTTTTGTCGGTGGTTTCATGGCTTCGATTGCGAATGCTTCCTTAGGCGGGACATACCCAGTTAACTTCATGAAGGACTCAACTTCACCAGCTGGTTTCTTGGGTGGTTTAGCCGCCGGTTTTATTGCCGGTTACTTAATGTTGGGTATGAAGAAGGTAGCTGCGCACTTACCTAAGTCCGTTGAAGGAATGAAGCCAATGTTGATTTACCCAATCTTTGGCTTGCTCTTCATTGCTTTGATTATGTACTACATTATCAACCCAATTTTCTCTGGCATTAACTTAGCTATTACCCACTTCTTGAACGGGATGGGGACAGGTAATATCGTTGTACTTACCATGATTTTAGCTGGGATGATGTCCATTGATATGGGGGGTCCTTTCAACAAAGCAGCTTACGTCTTTGCTTCTGGGGCCTTTGCTAACGACCCAACTTCTAAGACTTCTGCAATTTTGATGGCGTCTGTAATGGTGGGGGGAATGATTCCTCCATTTGCTACGGCTATTGGGACAGCTTTCTTCAAAAACAAGTACACGGAAGACGAACGTCGTGCCGGGGTTTCTAACTGGGTGCTTGGTTTCTCCTTTATCACAGAAGGTGCTATTCCATTTGCCACAGCCGACCCAGGTCGGGTTATTCCTTCATGTATCATCGGTTCTGCAATCGGTGGTGCTTTAGTTGGGATGCTTAAAGTTGGTGTGCCTGCCCCTCACGGTGGTTTCTGGGTGACACCATTAGCAACTAACATTCCAGGTTACATCATCGCTGTTTTAGTTGGTTCAATTGTAGCGGCAGTGATTATGTCTGTTTGGAAAAAGCCAGTTAACAAATAAGAATTAGTTTAAAAACGCTCTGTCAGTCTGGCAGGGCGTTTTTGTCTTTTAGAAAGTAAAATTTGAGACGAGATTTTTAACGAATGGAGTTAGGTATGTTATAATTTGTTTAGCTGTAAAGAAAAGAGGGAGACCAATGAAAAGAGGATTTGAAATTGTTTCAAAGTATGCCCAGGATGGTTTAACTTTACCTGGTCGGGCAACCAAAAAAGCCGCGGGCTATGATTTTTGTGCTCGTGAAGACTTTGTGTTACCAAGTATTTGGAAGCGCAACTTTATTAGAATTTTGTGGATGCTTTTCCATAAAAAGGCTCCCACTGAAATTGATTATTTAAATGGTCAAAAAGACCTCAAGCCGTATTTAGTGCCTACGGGTATCAAAGCTTATATGGCTGAAAATGAGTTTCTCATGTTGGCAAATCGCTCCTCTAATCCGCTTAAGCGTAATTTGATTTTACCTAACGGAGTTGGAATTGTAGATGCGGATTATTACAACAATGAAAGTAATGAAGGTGAAATCTTTTTCCAGCTGATTAATTTTGGTCTTAAAGATATCACCATTAAAAAGGGTGAGCGCATAGGTCAGGGGATTTTTATGCCTTATCTCTTGGCGGACAATGATTTAGGTCCGAAAAAAGAAAGAACTGGGGGCTTTGGCTCCTCTGGCGTAAAATAGGAAGGTGAAGATGTGGCAAAGGTTAAAACACAATATGTATGTCAAAACTGTGGCTATAACTCACCTCGTTATCTTGGACGTTGCCCTAATTGTGGCAACTGGAATACTCTAGTTGAAGAAATTCAAAAAAAAGAAACGTCTACTAGTAAAGTGGCGACCCAACCTCGGATCACTTTGGGAGGGAGTCGGATTCAACCAGAACTTTTGGATAAGGTAGCGGTACATGAAACACCCCGGGTGAAGACGGAGCTTTTAGAGCTGAACCGTGTCTTGGGTGGTGGTATTGTACCAGGTTCGCTAGTTTTAATCGGGGGAGATCCAGGAATTGGGAAGTCTACCTTATTATTGCAAGTTTCAGGACAATTAGCGCATAAGCATGGGCGAGTTCTTTATGTTTCAGGGGAAGAAAGTGCTACTCAAATTAAAATGCGGGCAGATCGGCTAGACGTCGGTGGAGATGAATTTTACCTTTATCCAGAAACGGACATGACGGCCATTAAGGAAAACATTAGTCAATTAAAGCCGGATTATGTCATTATTGATTCGGTACAAACTATGCAAGAACCGGAAATGTCTTCAGCCGTGGGATCGGTGGCCCAAATTCGAGAAGTAACGGCAGACTTAATGCAACTTGCTAAAACTAACGGTATCACTGTCTTTGTGGTTGGTCATGTGACCAAGGGTGGGGCTATTGCCGGACCAAAAATCCTGGAACACATGGTGGATACGGTGCTCTATTTTGAGGGAGATCAACAAAGAACCTACCGCATTTTACGGGCGGTGAAGAATCGTTTTGGTTCCACTAACGAAATTGGGATTTTTGAAATGCGAACTAGTGGGTTAACGGAAGTAACTAATCCTTCGGAACTTTTTTTGGAAGAAAGATTACAAGGTGCCACCGGCTCAGCCGTGGTGGTTTCGCTGGAAGGAACACGACCTATTTTAGTTGAATTACAGGCTTTAGTGACGCCAACTTCTTTCGGGAATGCTAAGCGGACAACCACGGGGCTTGACCACAACCGGGTTTCATTGATTATGGCGGTTTTGGAAAAAAGAGCAGGTCTGCTTTTGCAAAATCAAGATGCCTACCTCAAGGCAGCAGGTGGCGTAAAATTAGATGAACCAGCAATTGATTTAGCGTTAGCGGTTAGTTTGGTTTCGAGTTACCGTGACCAGGAAACTCGCCAAAGTGACTGTTTCATCGGTGAACTTGGCCTGACTGGTGAAGTGCGTTCAGTAACCCACATTGAACAACGAGTCATGGAAGCGGCTAAGATTGGTTTTAAGCGGGTCTTTGTGCCGCAAAATAACTTAGGGGACTGGCAAGTTCCCACCAATATCGAAGTAGTTGGCGTAAAGACCTTAAATCAGGCTTTAAAATTAGCATTTGGTGAAAGGTAGGAGATTTAATGCGGAGACGATTGATTATTTTAGTTGCAGCGCTCTTAGGGGCGGGAATCGGCTATTCTTTCTTCCCGATGATTTGGGAAGCTGCAAATGTTGAGTGGGGGGTTAACCCTGTTATGAACTTGGCTTTAGGGATTATCCTCTTTTTGATGCTGGCCTTTATTTTGGCAAGGCCGGTGGAAAGGGTCATTAAGCGCTTAGAAATGAGTTTGACTCAACAAAAGCCGGAAGTTTTACTAACTGAGGGACTCTCAGTGATTATTGGTTTAGTTTTAGCAGTATTGATTTCTACTTTATTTACGCATTCGCAATTATTCTTTTTCAATACCATAATGCCGGTAGTCTTGATGATTGTCTTTGCTTATTTAGGCTGGGTCGTGGGGCGGACGCGCTTTATTGATCTACCTAAACTCTGGGCTAAACGTCGTCAAGAAGCCCAGCCAGTGGTTAAAGAAGAACCGCAAGCCCAACATGAAGTGCTTGAGAGAAAGGCTGACGATAACTTTTACAAGTATAAGTTACTTGATACCAACATTTTAATTGATGGTCGCATTTACGATTTAGTGAAGACCGGCTTTATTGAAGGGACTTTAGTAATCCCTAACTTTGTCTTGTATGAGTTGCAATATATTGCCGATTCGGGTGATAGTATTAAACGGGTGCGGGGACGTCGCGGGTTAGATATTTTGAACAAGCTTCGTTCTGAAAAGATTGTTCCCATTGAAATGTATGAGGGTGACTTTGAGGATATTAGTGAAGTTGATAGTAAATTAATCAAGTTGGCTAAAATTATGGATGCGGTGATTGTTACTAATGACTACAACCTCAATAAGGTGAGTGAGTTTCAAAATGTTCAGGTCTTAAATGTGAATGCTTTAGCTAAAGCTTTGAAAGCACGGGTTATTCCAGGTGAGAAGCTGACGGTCATGGTGATTAAGAAGGGAACTGAACGCCAACAAGGGGTTGCTTACCTGGATGATGGGACCATGATTGTGGTTGAAGATGGGCGCTACTTCATGAATAAAAATATTGAAGTCGAAGTGACTTCTGCCTTGCAAACAGATGCTGGACGCATGATTTTTGCGAAACCAACGCATTCTCAAAGAAAATTGAAGTAGCAGGTTTATTTTTCCGGCTAATAAGTGTAAAATTAGGGAGAACATCTGCATAAGCAGAAGCAATTGAATAAAAATAAATAGCAAGAAAGAGGCGTCAAAATTGGCAAAGAAAAAGATTCGTGTACGTTACGCTCCAAGTCCAACGGGACACTTACACATTGGTAACGCGCGGACAGCATTATTTAACTACTTGTTTGCACGTAAGAACAAAGGGACTTTTGTGATTCGGATTGAAGATACCGACCAAAAGAGAAATATTGCTGATGGTGAAAAGAGTCAATTAGAAAACTTAACTTGGTTAGGAATTGACTGGGATGAAGGTCCTGATAAGCCAGGTAAGGTGGGCCCATATCGGCAATCAGAACGTAAAGATATCTACGAACCATTAATTCAAGAATTATTGGATAAGGATTTAGCTTACGAATCTTACATGACCGAAGAAGAATTAGCGGCCCAACGTGAAGAACAAAAGGCTAATGGGGAACCACCTCGTTACATCTACGAATACGAAGGAATGTCTGCTGAAGAAATTAAAGCTTCCCAAGAAGCAGCTAAGGCTAAGGGTATTAAGCCAGTTGTTCGGATTCGCGTACCTCACAATGTTGTTTACGAATGGGATGACATGGTTAAAGGTAAGATTAGCTTCAATTCTGATACAATCGGGGGCGACTTCGTCATTAAGAAGCGTGATGGTATGCCAACTTACAACTTTGCCGTGGTAGTTGATGATCACTTAATGGAAATTACTCACGTTTTACGGGGGATGACCACGTAGCTAACACACCTAAGCAAATGGCAGTTTATCAAGCCTTCGGTTGGGATATACCAGTCTTTGGCCACATGTCCTTAATTATCAACACAGAAACAGGTAAGAAGTTATCCAAGCGGGATGAATCCGTCTTACAATTCATTGAACAATATCGTTCCTTAGGTTACTTACCAGAAGCGATGTTTAACTTCATCGCCTTACTTGGTTGGTCACCAGTTGGGGAAGATGAAATCTTCTCTCGCCAAGAATTTATCAAGATGTTTGATGAAAAACGCTTGAGTAAGTCACCAGCTGCCTTTGATGGTAAGAAATTAGAATGGATCAACAACCAATATGTGAAGTCTGCTAACGATGACCAAATCGTACACTCTGCTTTACTACAATTAATCAAAGCTGGCAAAATCGCTCAAGACCCATCTGCTCAAGAGATTGAATGGGCTCGTAAGTTAATTTCTGTTTACAAGCAAGGAATGTCTTACACAGGTCAAATCGTTGATATGGCGGAAATCTTCTTCGAAGAACCACCTGCCCTAACTGACGAAGCTAAGGCTGAATTAGCTGAAGAAAGTGCCAAGACGGTTTTAACGGAATTTGCTAAGAAAGTAGCGAATATGGAAATTTTTGATGCTGTTTCTGTCATGGCGGCTATCAAGGAAATCCAAAAGGAAACTAAGATTAAGGGGCGTAAGTTATTCATGCCAGTGCGAATTGCCACTACGCGTGAAATGCACGGCCCTGAGTTAGGACCAGCCATTGAATTACTGGGACGTAAGAAGGTCTTAAGCCATTTAGAACAAACAATGACAGAAATGGGCTTTTAAACTAATGTGAAAAAGCCAAAAAGTCCGGCTATTTCAGATAACCGGGCTTTTTTTAGAAAGGAAGGTCCAAAAAAGATGCTTCAATTTTATAACACCTTAAGTAACCAAAAAGAGGTTTTTAAACCACTAAATGAAGGTCGGGTCACGATGTATGTCTGTGGACCAACCGTCTATAATTATATCCACATTGGTAATGCTCGTTCCGCGGTGGCTTTTGATACCGTGCGTCGCTATTTGGAATATCGGGGTTTTGAAGTTAATTATGTCTCTAATTTTACCGACGTAGACGACAAGATTATTCGAGTTAGCCAAGAAAGTGGTCTAAGCGTCCAAGCAGTAACGGATAAATATATCGCAGCCTTTTACGAAGATATCACAGCTTTAAATGTTAAAAAAGCAACCTTAAATCCCCGGGTTATGGATAATATGGCTGATATTATTGCTTTTGTTGGAGAGCTTATTGAAAAAGGCTACGCCTATGAAGCTCAAGGTGATGTTTATTACCGAGCCCGTAAATTTACGGATTATGGTAAACTTTCCGGTCAAGCTGTGGATGACTTGGAATTAGGTGCTAGTCAACGGGTGGATAACCTTGACCAAGGTAAAAAAGAAGATCCGTTAGATTTTGCCTTGTGGAAAAAGGCCAAGGAAAATGAAATTTCTTGGGATTCTCCTTGGGGGGCTGGGCGGCCTGGTTGGCACATTGAATGTTCTGTAATGTCGACTAAATACCTGGGTGACACGATTGATATTCACGCTGGGGGCCAAGACTTAGAATTTCCCCATCACGAAAATGAAATCGCTCAAAGCGAAGCCAAGACAGGTAAGAAATTTGCTAACTACTGGCTGCACAATGGTTTTGTGACGGTCGGCGAACAAGATGAGAAAATGAGCAAGTCTTTAGGGAACTTTGTTACCGTCCATGATTTAGTACGCCAAGAAGACCCGCAAGTAATTCGTTTCTTGATGGCTACGACCCAATATCGTCGACCAATTCGTTACAGTCAAATGAGTTTAGCGGAAGCTCGGACCAATCTCGACAAGTTACGTAATGCGATTGATAACTTACGCTTCCGCCAAGTCGATGCTTTGGAACAAGCTTTAAGTGCTGAAGTAAGTCAAAAAGTTACTGACTTTAAGCAAGCTTATATTGAAGCGATGGATGATGATATTAATGTCCAAAATGGTTTAGCGGTGATTTACGAACTAGCTAAGTTCATGAACATTTACAGCGAACAAGCCCAAGTGAGTTTAGCGGATTTACAGCTCTTAGAAACAGTCTTCTTAGAAATGACAGCCGTGTTAGGTTTAGAATTTACAACGCAAGCCGGTGATGATGATGCGAAAATTGACCAAATGGTCAAAGACCGTGACTTAGCCCGGAAAAATAAAGATTTCCAAACCAGTGATGCCTTACGTGATGAACTCCAAGCAATGGGAATTATTTTGGAAGACACCCCCCAAGGGACACGTTGGAAACGAAAGTAAGAGAAAAATAAATGAAATTAGATTATCGTCAATTAAATGGGATTGCCCTCGCTTATATGGGCGATGCGATTTATGAAGTATATGTCCGCCAACATCTTTTAGAAAATGGTTTAACCAAGCCCACAAAGCTTCACCACATCGCGACTCGTTATGTCTCTGCCAAGCTCAAGCCTTTTTAGTCGAACAATGGCAAGCTCAAGGTATTTTGACCGCAGAAGAAGAAGAATTCTTCCGCCGGGGGCGCAATGCGAAGAGTCATACCTCGGCTAAAAATACTAATGTGGTGACTTATCGGATTTCAACCGGTTTTGAAGCAGTCTTTGGCTACCTACACTTAAGTGGTCAAGCCGAACGTGTGGCCTGGTTAGCGGACTGGTGTATAAAAACAGTAGAAAGTAAAGGTAAAACACGTGGATAAGAAAAATACTCCGAATACTGACCAAGACTTTATCATTGGGCGTCATCCAGCCCAAGCGGCTTTAAAGAGTGGTCAAGAAATTAACAAGGTTTTTGTGCAATCCGGCCTTAAAGCTGATGCGATTCATGACATTGTTAAATTAGCCCAAAAGAAAAATATCATTGTTTCCCAAGTCCCTAAGTCAAAACTGGACTTGTTATCGGACAACCAAAATCACCAAGGGGTGGTCTTGGCAGTGGCAGCGTATGCCTATGCTAGTGTGGATGACATCTTTGCGGCTGCAGAAGTGAAGGGGGAAGACCCCTTTATCATGATTTTGGATGGAATTGAAGATCCTCACAATTTGGGTTCTATTATGCGGACTGCTGATGCTTTTGGAGTACACGGAATTATTATTCCAAAGCGTCGAGCCGTACAGTTGACTTCCACGGTAGCGAAGACTTCTACGGGAGCCATTGAATACGTACCGGTAGCGCGGGTAACTAACTTGGTGCAAACCGCCAAAGAACTTCAAAAGCGGGGCGTGTGGATTTTTGGAACGGATATGCAGGGAACTGACTTTAGAAAATGGTCAGCTAAAGGTCCAACTGCTGTCGTTATTGGTAATGAGGGTAAAGGGATTTCACCTTTACTCAAGAAAGTCTGTGATGACATGTTAACTATTCCAATGGTTGGGCATGTTCAAAGTCTCAATGCTAGTGTCGCAGCCAGTCTCTTAATCTGCCAAGGTTTTACCTCACGAGGTAACTAAAATGAAACATCAGGTATTAATTGTTGATGCCTATAATATGATTGGTCATTGGCCAGAATTAGAAAAGCTCAAGAAAAAAGACGAATTAGCCTTAGCGCGAGATGAGTTATTGCAAATTTTGTCCCGCTACCACAAACAAGCTTACGATGAAATTATCGTGGTTTTTGATGCTATGTTTGTACCGGGAATGACCAGGTCTTACAAACAATATAATTTAGAAGTCGTTTGGACTGATGAAGGACAAACGGCAGATACGTATATTGAATCTTTAGCAGGTCGATTGATGAATCCTTTAACACTAGTCACAGTTGCGACTAGTGATCAAGCAGAACAATGGGTGATTTTCTCGCAAGGAGCCTTAAGAAAGCCAGCTTGGGAGTTATACCAAGACATCAAGCGTGCTAATAAGGAAAACTCCGTGGCTGCTAAGGTCTACCAAGACCAAGCTTCTGTGCGTCAGAATCCTTGGGGTGATGATCAATTAGACAAACTTGGTAAGCTCCGTGATGAATTAATGGGAAAATAGTTGCATAGTTCTCTAATTTTTATGAAAAAGGGGCGTAAGAGGCTGGGAAATAAAAGTCCGAAACCAGAAAAGTAAGATACTGGCGCGGACTTTTTGTAGTTATTTTGTGTTAGTCGTATCACGGTATGATAAAATGTTAACCATTGACACTTATTGAAATTTCATGCTAAAGTAGGTTGAAGAAAAGATACGGAGGAAACTATGGCTAACAAAAAAATTGCCTTGGCGTGTGCACAATGTGGTTCACGTAATTACACAATCACAGAAAACCCTCAACGCCAACAACGTTTAGAAGTAAAGAAGTTCTGTAAGTATTGCGGGCAACACACCCTTCACCGTGAAACTAAGTAGCGAGGTGAGCTCAATGAAGTTTATTAAAAGTGTTTTTCAAACAATGCGCGATACAACCTGGTTAAATGCTAAAGAAACCCGGCGTGACACTACAACCGTAATTGCAATGTCGATTGCTTTTGTTGTTTTCTTTGCTGTCGTGGATTACTTAGTTCAATTAGGTTTATCAACCTTTATTAACTAGTCAAATAAAAAGCTCCGTTCACAAAATCTGTGAATGGAGCTTTTTAAATATATTAAACTAATTCTTTAACTTGGTCGTAGTCGATTTCTGTTGAAGTTTCACGTCCGAACATATCGATGGCAACAGTCAACTTCATCTTATCCTTGTCAATTTCTGTAATGCGACCAACTTGATCTTTGAATGGTCCGGAAATGATGGTAATGTTTTCGCCAACTTCAAGATCCATATCAGGGTGCTGTGAACTCATATTTAAACCATGTAAGATGTGGTTGATTTCTTCGTCTAAAAGTGGTGCTGGTTTAGAACCAGAACCGTGGGAACCAACGAAACCAGTAACTCCGGGAGTGTTACGCACAACGAACCATGATTCGTCGGTCATTACCATTTCTACTAAAACGTAACCAGGGAAGTCGTTAGTTTTAACAGTTTTTTCCTTACCTGTCTTAGTAATTTCAGTGTGTTCTTGTTCAGGTACAACAACGCGGAAGATGTTATTTTCCATTCCCATGGATGTTGCCCGAGATTCAAGGTTTTCTTTAACTTTGTTTTCGTAACCAGCGTAAGTATGTAGAACATACCATTGTTTTGCAAATGATTCTGCCATGATATTTCCTCCTAAAAAATTAATTCAAAATAAAAAAGCTTCCAAAAACGGTAAGCTTGCGACAACCAAAGTATAGCAAAAAATTGGTTAAATAGCAATCATCAGGGAAAGTTATTACAAACTTAATTGGAAAATAACATAGTGATACATTTCAGAAATGTGGTTTTAAGAATTTGCTGAAAATACTCGCTGGTGAGGCTTGCAAATAGCCGAGTTTAATGCTATATTATTCTAGTATGCTTATGGTATACGCGTGGGAGGCCGAAAACTGATTGGCCATCCGTACCACAAATACAAGGAGGTTTTTACCGTGGCAAAAAACGTTATTAACGTTGTTAAATTACAAATTCCTGCAGGGAAGGCAACTCCTGCTCCTCCAGTTGGTCCTGCCTTGGGTCAAGCTGGTATCAACATCATGGGATTCACAAAGGAATTCAACGCTCGTACTGCTGACCAAGCTGGTATGATCATTCCTGTTGTGATTTCTGTTTACGAAGACCGTTCATTCGACTTCGTTACTAAGACACCACCTGCTGCCGTATTATTGAAGAAGGTGCTGGTGTTGAAAAGGGTTCTGGTGAACCTAACACAAACAAGGTTGCTACAGTGACAAAGGCACAAGTGCAAGAAATCGCTGAAACAAAAATGCAAGATCTAAACGCTGCAGACGTAGAAGCTGCAATGCGCATGATTGAAGGTACTGCACGTAGCATGGGCTTCGTTGTAGAAGGCTAATTTAAATCTTTCTACGGCCATGCTTCTCAGTCGGACGCACTATGAAAGTAGTGACGTCAAGTGGGAGGTATATCCGATAGACCACATATTGCAAGGAGGAAATTACACTAATGGCTAAAAAGAAGAGCAAAAAGTATTTAGAAGCTGCAAAGCTTGTTGAAGCAGGTAAGGAATACACTGCTAACGAAGCTATTGCATTAGTTAAGGAAATGGACTTTGCTAAGTTCGACGCAACAGTTGAAGTTGCCTTCAACTTGAACGTTGACACTAAGCAAGCTGACCAACAATTACGTGGTGCCGTTGTTTTACCAAACGGTACTGGTAAAGACCAAAAGGTTGTTGTGTTTGCTAAGGGTGCCAAGGCTGCCGAAGCTAAAGAAGCTGGTGCAGACGTTGTTGGTGACGATGACTTAGTTGCACAAATCCAAGATGGTTGGTTGGACTTTGATGTTGCTATCGCAACACCAGACATGATGGCCCAAGTTGGTCGTTTAGGTCGTGTTTTAGGTCCTAAAGGTTTAATGCCTAACCCTAAGACTGGTACAGTTACTATGGACGTAGCTAAGGCTGTTTCAGAATCAAAAGCTGGTAAGGTTACTTACCGGACTGATCGTGACGGTAACGTGCACGTACCATTGGGTAAAGTATCATTCGATGATGCTGCTCTTGCAGGCAACTTCCAAACTATCTACGATGTAGTTGCTAAGGCTCGTCCAGCCGCTGTTAAGGGTCAATACATCAAGCACGTATCACTTGCTTCAACTTTCGGACCAAGTGTTACACTTGACTTAGCTTCTTTATAATCTAAAGAATACAGTTATTGTAAAAGGCACTCTCATTTATTTGAGGGTGCCTTTTTTACTATAAATGTAACCTAATTATTAGGATTAAGTAATTATTTTTGGGATGATATCATTCTACTTTCGGACTATTATGACTAAAAATTCAATACAAGCTCTTTTTAAAACCGAGGAGATGTGTGTTAAGATAAGGATGAAAGTAATAGGGGTGAGTTTTATGGAAAAAATATTGTATGTCATTTATGGTATGCATAAAACAGATAAAGTATCAGTGGACAAAATACTAAAGTATCATGCTAAAATTACCTTGCAATATATGGTGTGTCAAATATTAATTTTGATAATCGCAATCCTTGGAATAACGTGGTGGCAAGATTTAAAATTATTTGAATATTTGAGTTATGCAAGTAGCTTGTTGGTATATGTTTTCTTTGTGATTTTACCTTTAAATTTTGTACGAAGACAAAACTTGCAGGCTAAACGACAACTTACTACCAAGGAGAGGTTAATCCGTGGCTTTTTCCAATTATCAACATCGTTTTTGATGATATTATCAATTTTCAAAATTTTAAGAATAATGTAGCCTGAAGGATTTTATGAAAAGCTTGCATTCAAAGGGAGAAAAATTAATGAAAAAAAGTTTAGAATATCTAATTCCCGTTGTCGTGGGGTTGGCTATTGCCTTGATTATTAGAACCTTTTTGTTTTCTTTGGTTTCTGTTAGCGGAAATTCAATGGATCCTAATTTATATAATCGTGAGAAGGTTGTCTTAGTTAGGCAAGGACAGCTAAAAAGAGGAAAGGTTATTGTTTTTAAAGCTCATGGTGTCGATAAAGGGGCTACTCTTAAGACTTTGTATGTTAAGCGTGTAATCGGTTTACCAGGTGATGTGATTTCTTACCATAATGATGGTAGTTTATTTGTAAATGGGAAAAAACAAAGTCAAAGCTACATATCAAGAGCACAGCAGAAAGTAGGGACATTTCACTTGGTTAAACCGGAAGCCAAGGATGTATCATTAGGTACCGGAAGGAAATTTAGGGTGCCTAAAAACAAATATTTTGTTTTGGGGGATAATCGTCAAGTGTCTAATGATAGCCGCTACTATGGCTATGTCCCACGAGATAAGATTCTTGGGACAGTGTGGGTATTTTGGTGGCATGAGAAACAAAAGTTAATTAATGATTATCAACCTTAAAGAAGTGCCAAACGAAGCAAGATTTTAGGCTCAGAAAAAATCGCTAGAAAATTTATCGTTTTTAGGTAGACGATAATTTCTAGCGATTTTTTATTACTTTATAAGGTATTAGCGCTTGTATGGGTTGTTTAAGAGGCGCACGCGGGTGACAGCTGGAATTGCTTCGAGAAGAGCGACGATTTCTTGGGCTTCATGACCTTCCAAAGCATCGATGTCAACCATGGTGTAGGCATAGTTATCCTTGGCTGAGTTGACCAAATTTTCAATATTGATGCCTTCTTGGGCAATGACAGTAGAAATTTGCCCTAACATGTTAGGAATATTTTGGTGTAAGACGGTGATGCGGTGAGCACTCTTAAATGGTGCGTGGACATTAGCCATGTTAACGGAGTTGCGGATATTACCGGTTTCTAAGAATTCTTTAGTTTCTTGGGCGGCAATTTTGGCACAGCCGATTTCAGCTTCAATGGTTGAACCACCGATATGTGGCATAATTACCACATCGTCATTGTTCAAAATTAATTCGTCGGAGAAGTCGGTATAGTACTTTCGCACGGTGCCATCTTCAATAGCAGAAAGGACAGCTTGGTTATCGACAATACCAAGGCGAGCGAAGTTCAAGAGAACAGTGTTTGGCTTGAAGTAGGCAAATTCTTCATAAGAAATTAAATTGGTGGTTTCATGGTCCTTAGGAACGTGGACGGTAACAAAGTCAGCGTTTTGCACAGCGTCTTCAATCGTTTCGGCTCTTTGAATATTGCCAGAAAGGTTCCAAGCAGATTCAACTGATAGGTAAGGATCATAACCAATAACCTGCATACCGAGGTCAATCCCGATATTAGCAACTAAAGACCCGATGTGGCCTAATCCGATGACGGCTAAGGTTTTGCCGGCCAATTCAGTTCCATTAAAGTTGGTCTTTTCTTTTTCGGTACGCAAGGTAATATCAGCTCCGGGTTGCGCATTAGCGGACCATTCTGCAGCGGCGATAATATTACGACTGGCCATAATCATGGAGGCTACAATTAATTCCTTCACGGCATTAGCATTCCCACCTGGGGTATTAAAGACAATGGTCCCGTTTTCTAAGGCTCTATCCAAGGGAATGTTGTTGAAACCTGCGCCACAACGAGCAATGGCCTTTAAGGATGAAGGAAATTCGTGTTCATGAAGGTCGATTGAACGTACCAGGTAAGCATCTGGGTTATCAGTTTTATTGATGGCATAGTTACGACCAAATTCGGCTAAACCTTCCTTGGCGATAGCATTGTAAGTTTTAATTTGATACATATTATTTTTCCTCCCTAGTTGGTATGGTTACGTTCGAATTCTTCAATAAAGTGACACAGGGCTTCGACCCCGGCATACGGCATGGCATTGTAGAGACTAGCGCGCATACCGCCGACTAAGCGGTGCCCCTTAAGATTTAAGAGGCCAGCTTGGCTAGCAGCGTGGATAAATTCTGCGTCTAATTCCTTAGAATCTGTGACAAAAGGAATATTCATCAAGGAGCGGTAAGCTTTTGCAACTTTGTTATGGAAAAGTTGAGAATTATCTAAGCAGTTATAGAGCAGTTGCGCTTTACGTTGATTTTCTTGTGCAATGGCTTCAATACCACCTAGGTTCTTGAGCCATTCCAAAACGAGATTGGCGACGTAGACTTGGAAAACTGGTGGAGTATTAAGAGCTGACTCTTTTTGACTTTGCGCCGTGTAGTCAAGCATCGAAGGTAGATTAGCAACTTGGTCTAAAAGGGATTTTTTTAAAACCACAATGGTTAGACCTGCAGGTGCGAGATTCTTTTGGGCCCCGGCGTACATGAGGTCGAACTTTTCAAAGGGGTACTCTTGTCCTAAAAAATTCGAAGAAATATCAGCAACTAAAGGTGTACTGGTATCAGGCAGTTCATAATAGGCATTCCCCATGATAGTGTTATTAGTGGTGATATGTAGGTAATCATAGGTGTCAGTCGGGATTTCAGGAATTTCAGGAATTGTGGTGAAAGTCCCATCCGTATTTTCTGAAGAAGCTAGGACATCCACTGTCAGGCCGGGGATCTTTTGTGCTTCCTGGATGGCACGTTGTGACCAGTGACCAGTATTAATATAGGCAACTCGGTGGTGTTTGTGGGCTAAGTTGAGGGGAAGCATGGTAAATTGTAGGCTGGCCCCTCCGCCGAGGAATAAAACGTCATAAACTGTAGCGTCTAGGTGCATTAAGTTCAAAAGATTTTGTTTAGCAGCTTGGTAGACATGAGTGTAGAGGGGGGAACGGTGTGAAATTTCCAAGATACTCATGTGAGAATTTTCGAAATTCAAAAGTTCGGCTTGGACTTTCTCTAAGACCGGCTGTGGTAAGGTAGCGGGACCGGCAGCAAAATTATATGTAGGCATAGCATTTTTCCTCCAATTCTAAATGAAAAGGCACTCACTTGGTAAAGTGAGTGCCGCTGAAAGTCTAATTTTATTAAGGGCCTCACTTTGATTGGTGAAGGCCATGACAAAGTTGGCCTTCTAAAGACGAGAAGACCGAGAAGAGGAAGTAGCTGTGTGTTTGATTAAGTTAAGCATATATTTTTTCCTCCTCATTTAGTTCATAACCACATTATAAGCACGCTTATATTAAAAAGCAAGGAGATTTTTAAAATAGGGACTAAAAAGTTAGTTGCACGAATCCTAAAAGTTGATTTATCTGATATAATAAAAAAAATTACACTTTTACGGGGGTTTAGAAATGACTGAATTATACATTATTCGCCACGGTCGGACCTTTGCAAATGAAGCTGGTTTGAAGCAAGGGCAAATTAATGGAGAAAATACTTACTTAAATGATATGGGAAAACAACAAGCGCAAAACTTAGCGGCTAACTTTGATTTGACAGGTTTTGATGCTATTTATGTTTCGCCTTTACAAAGAACACGGGATACAGCAGCCATTTTAAATACGCAGGCTCAAATACCAGTTTATGAAGATGAACGTATTTTAGAAATTTCCTATGGGCAGTGGGATGGTCACTACAACCAAGAATTAATGGATCAATACCCCGAATATTTCTCGGATTTAACTAAGGATGTTAATGAACGTTATATTGAAGTGGCTACTAAAGGTGAAAGTTTTACCGATGTGGAACAACGGGTGGCAGATTTTGTAGTAGCAGTGACCCAAAAGCACCCACAAGGCAAGATTGCCGTGGTAACGCATGGCTTTACAGTCCGTTCTTTTGCGATTAATGCAACCAAGTCATCCGGGACAACCATCCTTGAACCAGATAACTGTTCCGTAACTAAAATTTTGGTCGATCCTGAAAATGGAGATCAGCATGTAGTCTACTACAATCGAGGGGTGTCAGGTTTTTAAAAAAAGTTGTAAAAAATGTTGACGTTGCGATATTAGGTATGTTATTCTAATAAAGGTCAATTTTATATGATTCTACCGAAGACTCAGGTGGCGTAAGCCTTAATATCCTGCCGAGGAGATTTTTAATTAATTCTCTCTCTATGTCTTCGTGAACATAGGGTTTTTTTATTACTTCAAAACCTTTTGACACAATGACTAGGAGGTGAATCAAAAGTGAGTGAACAAATTATCGCAAAGAAAGCTGCGATTGTTGAAGAAACAGTGGAAAAATTCCAAAACGCTGCTTCTGCAGTCGTAGTTGACTACCGTGGTTTAACTGTTGAACAAGTAACTAACTTACGTAAAGACTTACGTGAAGCTGGCGTTGAAATGCGTGTTATCAAGAACTCATTCTTACGTCGCGCTGCTGAAAAGCTTGGCTACGAAGGTTTGGAAGACGTATTTGTTGGTCCTACAGCCGTTGCATTTTCAAACGAAGATGTTGTTGCTCCAGCACGTATCTTGGCTAATTATGCTAAGGACATCGAAGCTTTGGAAATTAAGGGTGGTTTGATTGACGGTGAAGTTGTTTCTGTTGATGAAATCAACGCTCTTTCCAAGTTACCAAACAAGGAAGGTATGCTTTCAATGCTTCTTTCCGTACTTCAAGCTCCTGTTCGCAACTTCGCTTATGCAGTTAACGCAGTTGCTGACAGCAAAGAAGAAGGCGCAGCTTAATGCGTCAATGCAAGGCTTTCTTGCACTAAACTAATTAACAATTAATAAATTACCTAATGGAGGAAAATCATAATGGCATTAGATACAGAAAAGATTGTTGCTGATTTAAAAGAAGCAACTATCCTTGAATTAAACGACTTAGTTAAAGCAATCGAAGAAGAATTTGGTGTTTCTGCAGCTGCTCCAGTTGCTGTAGCAGGTGCTGCTGGTGGCGACGCTGCTGAAAAGACTGAATTTGATGTAGAATTAACTGACGCCGGTGCAGGTAAGGTTAAGGCTATCAAGGTAGTTAAGGACATTACTGGCCTTGGCTTGAAGGATGCTAAGGGTCTTGTTGACAACGCTCCTTCTGTTATCAAGGAAGGCGTTTCTAAGGAAGAAGCCGAAGAAATCCAAGCTAAGCTTGAAGAAGTTGGCGCAAAGGTTACTCTTAAATAATCTTGTCCACTTCAAAAAGGATGCTCGTACTCGTTTGAGTGCGAGTATTTTTTTGCATTTATTGTGGAAAAGTGAGCTATAATAGAGAAGGAAAGTTATCCACAGGTGGATAAGTGGGGGTGAAAAGGTGTTTTTAAAACAAGTTATTGGGGTCAGACAGTTAGTAGAATTTATTTTAAAACGTGGGGATTTAGGAGGTAGTAGTCAATCTGCCACCAATCCTTTAGCAGCTCAAGATGGAGTGGTTATCCACAAGCGACTGCAAAGTAAGTTTCCAGCAAATAGTCGTAATGAAGTTAGTCTCAAGTACGAACTAGAACTAGGAGGACAAACCTGGATTATTCAAGGGCGTGCCGACGGAATTACCTATAATGACCAGGATGAACCTGTTAAGATTATCGAAATTAAAACCTCAACGGCAGATTATGCTGACTTGAAAGAAAGTACCTTGGATCTCTACTTTGGACAGGCCACATTGTATGCTTATTTCTTGATGCGAGAGTATGACTTAGTGCAAATGGAAATTGAGTTACTATATGTCTCAACTGTGACGGAAGCGATAGAAAAGGTAACTAAAACTCTTACGTTAGCAGAAGCTGAGATTTTATTTGAGAAAGTCACGCAAGAATTTGCTGCTTGGGTAACCTTAAAGCAAGAATTAACCGCAGCTAAGTTGAGTTCTTTGAAGGCCTTGAAATTTCCCTTTTCGGCCTATCGTCAGAATCAACGGGAACTGGCAGTAGCCGTCTACAAAGCCATTGCTTTAAAGAAACGTCTTTTTGTGGAAGCCCCGACTGGAACCGGTAAAACCATGTCGACGCTTTTTCCGGCCTTGAAAGCCATGGGGGAAGCCAAGACGCAACGTGTATTCTATCTGACGGCTAAGCAAAGTACCCGGCAAGTGGCCGTTCAAGCTCTGGAGATTTTACAAGTTGATATACGGGCGGTTGTTTTGAATGCCAAGGAGCAAATGATTTTTCCCGAGGAAAAGGATTTAGAAGATGACGAGAATCCTTATATGTTAGGTATTATGATCGTTTACGGCCAGCCTTGAAGGATATTTTAGAACATGAAAGCCTTATGGATAAGGAAGTGATTCGCCAGTATGCTCAAAAGTACACCATCGATCCCTTTGAGTTTTCTTTGGATATTAGCTTGTTTTGCGACTTGGTGATTTGTGATTATAATTATCTCTTTGACCCACGGGTTTACTTGCAACGTTTCTTTTCTAGTCAAGATCAAGGTAACTTTTTTTTGATTGATGAAGCGCACAACCTGGTCAATCGGGCGCGGGAGATGTATACAGCGACGGTCACGGAAAAAGTTTTTGAGAACTTGGTTGATTTGTTGAAAGATACTACTTTTACTGGCTTAAAAAAGCAATTAAACAAAGTAATTAGCCAGTTTACTAGTGTGAAGGAGCCGATGTTAGAATATCAACAAGAAGAATTATTGTTGGATGAGAAACTGCCTTCTTTGACTAAAAGCTTACAAAAGTTTATCGATTATATGTTGATTTGGCTGAAAAAGCACCAAGGCTATAATCACAAGGACGAAATTATGGAGACCTTTTTTCAGGCATACACTTTTTTAAAAATTTCTGACTTCTATGATGCTACCTTCCGAACCGGCTTGCTTTACAAGAGGGGAGTTGTCAGGTTGAAGTTTTTTGCCTCAATCCGAGTGCACTCTTAGACCAATCTTTGGCACTGGGTGGTGGCGCGGTTCTCTTTTCAGCCACTCTTTCACCTTTACCATACTATCAAGAACTTTTAGGTGGTCAGGAAAATAGTCTAGCTTATCGCTTAGCTTCACCGTTTCCGGCGGAGAATCTTAGGGTGCTAGTGGCGCCAAATTTAAAAATGACTTATCGTTATCGTCAACAAAATCTTAGTCGTGTGGTGAAGATGGTCGGCGCTATGCAGGCAAGTCATCCAGGCAATTACCTTGTTTTTTGTCCATCCTTTAAATTGTTAGATGAAGTGGTGCAAGCTTTCAATCAAGCTTATCCAACGATTAAAACTTTGGTGCAAACAAGTGACATGTCATCTCAGGAAAGGCAGGAATTTTTAGCGGCTTTCAAGGATCAGCCAACAAGTTCGCTCGTTGCTTTTGCAGTCTTAGGGGGGATTTTTGCAGAAGGAATTGATTTGAAAGGACGTAAGCTAGAAGGAGTTGCAATTTTGACGGTTGGTTTACCAAGATTAGATTTGAAAAATGATGCTCTCAAGGACTATTTTGATTGCAAAGGTGAAAATGGCTTTTTACAAGCCTATCAATTACCAGGTTTAAATAACGTTTTCCAAGCCGCTGGGCGAGTTATTCGCACGGCGGAGGATTGTGGTGTGGTCTTACTTTTGGACGAGCGTTTTGCACAAAGACGCTATTATCAGTATTTTCCGCCACAGTGGCAAGTGCAAAACTTCTCTGACCAACAGTTACCTGCAATTTTAGATGATTTTTGGGAGACAGTTTTACAAAAAGCGCATTAAATTAGGTATGAGCGTCACTGTTTAGTGTGCTTTTTTCAATTATGGATACTTATTCGGCACTATAATTGAGGATGACACTAACTTGAACATTGAAGGTGTAGGCATTAAAAGAAATAAAGATAGGGCTTTCGTTGAATGTTAGAAGTGAGCAGGTTATTTTCCGTAAAAACTAAAAGAGAAATGTATTGATATTTTTCTCCTCAAAGCCTATTAAAG
>NZ_BAMI01000029.1 GCF_000615765.1 Ligilactobacillus equi DSM 15833 = JCM 10991
GCTGTAACCTGTTTGTCGGGCAAGGTCTTGGATGTCTAGATTATCTTTTTGCTTAGCAATAACTGCCTTAACTGAATCACGAGAATACAGGCGCATAGGGAAATTGACCTGCATCCCGCGAAAACTTTTATAGATTTTTTCGACATCTTTATCATCACCTAAAATTTCAGCCAAATCCTGGTAAATTTTATTATATTCATACATCTTTTAGTTGCTCCTTTCTCTTTTACTTCCCATAATAAAATGTACTTCAAAGCTAAAATCTTATCCATTGTCGTTGTTTATGTCATTTATAAGGACTTTGCTCTTGGATTTGACCGTAGCTACTATCGGGAATTGACCTCAGGCAAAGAATTAATTTTATTTTTGCCCGATTTAACTTAGATGAAAACACATTATATTTGTATCACAAGCAATAATCTTTTTGATGATTTCATTATCGCTTGTAAGATAGACACTATTTGTCTACTAAAAAAGTTTTCACCTTTAAAGACGAAAACTTTTTTTATTAATGGTTAAGTAAATAATCATTGGCTTTTTGATTGACAAATTCTGTGGGATAGTGACTAACTGTATCTCCTTGTTCATTTTTTAAATTGTAGTCGCTGTCAATGTAGTAGTTACAAGGAATGGAACCATAGTTAAACTGAATATGAACAAAACCATCACTACTTTCATTGTAAGGGATAATACGTGCACTATCTAAAGAATTGCGAACCGCATCCCAGCTTTGTTCATCTGCATTTTGATAACTATAGCGCTCACTAACTGCCCATAATATACATTGATCCGTTGTTAAAGCTGACACATCAATTCCGGTTTGTGCTTGTTTTTGATTAAAAGCTTCAGCACTTGAAGCACTACTAAGAGAACTTGTACTATCAGAATTTGTAGATACTTGAGAACTTGAATGCTGACTGGTACTGCTAGATTTGAGGGATGACACTAGCTTACTTGTCTTCACTTGATTAGAGCTACTTTTATTCTGCTTAACATTCTGCAAATATGGTAAACCAAATTTAATTGCAACAGCCGTAACAACTACGACAAGTACAATAATTACCAATAATGAATTTGTAGTACTTTTCTTCATTTTTAATCCCCCATAGTCGTACTATAATCTAGCTTTTGACCTTGGTTAATCATTTCTACTTGGCCAGTTCCGACATCACGGAAAGCACAAATAACATTGATTTGATCAGTAAGTGTAATGTAGCCATGGTCGTTGGTAACCCCAGTAATTTGCTTTTGTTCCCCATTAATATTGACCGTTTGACCATCAGTACTAATCGTGAATGAAGTAGGAAACATTTGCGGAAATTCAACATATTTCCGTCCCTGAGCATAATAAGTCACCCCAGCGTAGGGAGCTAATTCAGGATATGCCAGGTTCGAAGTTACACTGGAACTTGAAGCCATCCTTGTACTTTCAGAACTAACAACCGAACTTTCACTACTGAAACTTCTCATACTGCTTTTATGACTATGAGGTTTAGTTGGGGAACTCACCTTGGCTACGGAAACAACTTTGGGAGAATGGCTAGTTTTTTGACCCTGGTTCAAGTACGGTATTCCGAACTTCCAAGCAACTGCCACTACTAGAACCACAATGGTAATTAACAAAATAACGGATGTGCTTTTTTTCATGATTTCACCTACCTAAAATTGACTATTACTGGTGAAATTTTGGTTCGAAGCACTTTCACTACTATTAATGCTTGGATTACTCATTGTTTGGTTAGGGTATGATGATTGATTTTGGTAAGGTGTTCCGGGCTGTTGCGGATATGGCGCTTGATAGCGACTTGGTTGTAAAGGTTGGTCAATCAACATTAGGTATAAGAATGTGTAAAAACCAGGCAAACTTAAAAGTAAAGTTAAAATCAGCCACATTCCAATATTCTGTACATTTAAATAGCGCATCCGGCGAGCACAAGCAGCATATTCAGCGATAAGGTTAATAATAATAAAAACGGTTAAAACAATAATCAAGATAAAAGCAATAATTTGTCCTAAAATGGGAATCACTGAAACTACAGTACACAAGAGCATACCAACTAAAATAGTAAGCATAGAGCCTAATACTCCCCACCAAAAAACTGATTTCCGAGATTCTATCCCTTGAAAGTCTAACCAATGAACCAAATAGTATTTAAAACTACCAATAAATCCAAGTTCTTGGTCTGAAGCATGGCTATATTGGCGTTTTGTTTCTTCATAGTATTCTTTTGCCTGGGTAAAAGCACTACTGAAGCTATTAGCCGAATTAGCTGACATCGACCCTGATGATAGTCATTGGGGTTAGAACCAAAATTTTGATTTGGCATGGAACCATTAACTTGATTGGGATTTACTTGTCTATCTTCAACCACCGGTTGACCACAAGCCGAACAGAATTTGGCTCCGGGTATAATTTGGTTACCGCAATGGATACAAAACTTGTTGTTCATAACAAAAACTCCTCCTCAATAATATGTATAGAGATGTAATAACACTTGCTAAGTTTAGCGTTTTTTCAGGGACATTTCTAAAGTGCTTGTCCTTGGAAACGCTAGTAACTTTCTTAATTACAAATTTATTATAGAAGTGAGCATAGACAATATATGTCCATTAAGTTGTGAAGATATTAGAAATTACTAAACATTGATTTCTAGCAATTTATTCCAACCTCCTATTCACTTTCTTTTAACATACGGCGGATAGTCTTCTCACTATACCCGTACTTCTTAGCCATAGCTTTAATATCAACCGGATTATTCTCTTTTTTTAATTTTTGTTTAACATAATCGCGGGTATAGAGGCGGACGGGAAAATTAACCTGCATCCCATGGTAATTTTGATAAACCAAGTCCATCCCATGTCGCCCCAGTAAATCTGCCAGTTCAGCATAAATTTCATTGTATTTATTCATAACGAACCTCCAAGCACAGCTTACTTAAATTCCACAGACATTTCTAAGGTCTATGTCCTTTGCTTTAATAACTACAGTTTGCCGGAGGGAGTAGACAAAAATTGTCTATTAGTTATAAAATAATTAGGTCATAGAAAGGAATGATTTTAATGGCAAGCAGTGCTACCAGACAACTTTATATTTATCAACGTTTAACCTCCGGAAATCACATTTCTAAGTCCGAAATTCAAGAGGTCTTTACCGTAGATGCACGAACAGCTCAAAGAGATTTCGCCAATATTCGGGAATTTATAGCCGACTACTTAAATGATTATAACTTAGAATATGATGCCAAGTTACACGCCTATCATCTGGATAATCAGGGACTAGGGTTGAGTAAGGCTCAGTGTTTGGCTCTCATCAAAGTTTTATTAGCTAGTCGCAGTTTAGCACGTAAGGAATTAGAACCTTTGATTAAGAAGTTAGTGGCCCTTTTGACGGCCAGTGATCAAAAAGATATCAAGCCTATCATTCAAAGTGAGCTTTCTCAATATGTCGAACTCAGTCACCTCAAGGATACTAAGCTACTCGAGGCAATTTATACCTTCTCCAAACTGATTTTGCAAAAGGCGACGATTACCATTACCTACACTACCCAAAGACATAAAATTGTGACACGAACAGTGGCACCTATTGCGTTGACTTTTTCAGATTATTACTTTTACATAGTTTCCTACAATTATGAGTTCAAAAAGAATATTATTTACCGTTTGGATCGGATTTTGGATTGGTCCTTTGCTAGTGACGAAATTCCACTTAATGAGCGCATGCCCTTTGATATGGGAAATGAAAAAAAGAAATTTCAGTTGATGTACCCCGGTAAACCAATCACTGTCCAATTCAAATACACGGGCATTGTCGAAGCTGCCTTGGATAAGTTTCCTATTTCACGAACGGTCAAAAAATTGGGTGAACAAACTTTTCTGTTAGAGGTAACTACGTATGATACCGGAGCTTTAATGTGGTTTTTAAGTCAAAAAGATATGGTAACCATTATTAACCCTCCTGAATTTCGTCAGAAAATGAAGGAAACTTTACAAGCCATGTTGGCCAACTATACCAGCTAAATTTAAAAGTGCTAGAAATCACAATCAGATTAACAATACGTTGATTTCTAGCACTTTTTAATCTTTTATTGATATTACGCCCCAATATCAATAAAAAACCTCCCGCTTTTTAGCGGAAGGTTGCACATTATTTAGTTAATTGAGCTAAAATATCCTGAGTCGCTAATTCTGCTGTCAAGTGGAATTCTTGGTAGAGGTCAGCCACAGGCGTGTTGTCGCTGTAAGCTTTCTTGGCACCAAAGTTAAGTACCTTAAGGTTACTATCACCAAGATAAGCAGCGACATGTTCTCCAAAGCCACCAGCTAAAGAGCCATCTTCAAAGGTTGCTACTAAGCTGTGATCTGCCTTCAAAGCATCTAAGGCCTTAACGTCTAAAGTTGATGCTGACATCGGATTAATCACCGTAGCTTCAATTCCGTGTTCACCTAATTTTGCCGCTGTTTCTTCAGCTAAGGCTAAGAACTTACCAAGCCCTAATAAGGCCACCTTGCTACCTTTTTGAATGGTATTGTATTGTAATGGTGCGTAGGTGTCATGAGCGGCGAAACCATGAACCACTGGGCCTGAAGGAACACGGATGGCCACTGGATGATCAGTTTGTCGCAAAGCCCACTGCAACATTGAAATTAACTCTTCTTGGTTACTTGCTTGTAGATATTCTAAGTTAGGCAAGCTTGTCAAGTATGGAATATCAAAGATAGCTAAGTGCGTTTTTGATGCCGCTGAAATTCCCGAACTGGTAATCAACATTACCACTGGTAAATCGTTTAAAGTTACATCGTGGGCCAATTGGTCGTAAGCTCTTTGTAAGAAAGTGGAGTTTTGGAAAACGACGGGACGGGCACCGTTTTTAGCTAAACCAGCTGCTTCTGTAATTGCATCTTGTTCAGCAATCCCTGTGTCAACATACCGGTCTGGGTGCTTAGCTTGAAAAGCCTTCAAGCCAAACGCTCCTGGAATAGCGGAGTTTAAAGCCACAATCGGTTGGCCGGCAGCAATTTGTTGATCTAATTCTGCTAACACCGCATCCCAGTAAGTTGGTTGCCGTTTAGCCTTTGGTTCACCTGTTTCAATGTCAAAAGGTGCATGCCAGTGGAAAGCCATCTTATTATCAATTGCTGGTTGGTAACCTTTCCCTTTTAAGGTATTAATGTGTAACACCACTGGGTGATTAAGGTCCTTAACCGCCTTAAAAGCTGCAATCATATCAGCTAAGTTGTTCCCATCCGCTACGTAGCGGTAGTCAAAGCCCATAGCTTTGAAAGGATTATTAGCAGACGTCCCGTTACTTGCGCGTAATTCATCAAGCACTCGGTAAAGTCCCCCGTGGTTTTCAGCAATTGACATTTGGTTGTCATTAACCACAATGATAATGTTGGAATTTAAAGTCGCAGCGTTGTTTAAACCTTCAAAGGCCAAGCCACCGGATAAGGAACCATCCCCAATAAAGGCTACAATATTTCCTTTTTCACCCTTCACATCGCGAGCACGGGCCATCCCTGTTGCCAAAGCAACCGAAGTGGAAGTATGACCTACAGTAAAGAAGTCATGCTCACTTTCATCAGGACTCGTGTAACCTGTGACATCGAAGTAGTGATCCGGATCTAGGAAACCTTCCTTACGACCAGTTAGCATTTTATGAATGTAAGATTCGTGGGAAATATCCCAAACAATTTTATCTTGAGGGGAGTCAAAAACGTAATGGAAGGCTAACGTTGCTTCCGCCGCCCCTAAGTTTGGGCCAACGTGACCACCAATTGCGGCATCTTTTTCCACCACCAATTGGCGTCCTTCATCAGCAAGTTGTTGTAATTGTGATAAAGTTAACCCCTTAAGGTCAGCAGGTTTAGAAATTTTATTTAATAAAAAATCGGGATGTAAATTCGTCATAGAACCGCTCCTTATGTACTAATTTTTTACTATTCTATCATACACTTATTACTTACAAATCACCAGTAAGGTTACTTACTTTTTAGCAAAAAAAGTGCTAGCTCAAGCTAGCACTACTTAGCGCATTAAGTTTTCTAAACTTCCCAACATATAAACATAGGTAACTTTACTTTGGTAATGAGCCAACGGCTTTGCACGTAACACAAAATCATGACCATGAAAATTGAGATGCGCAGCGATTGCTGTTTTTGAATGTTCACTTTGCGTTAAAATTTTTATTACTTCCGCGTGTAAAGACTTATCCTTAGCCAAGGTTTCTTCGAGCTTTTGGTTGTCATAGTTGTAATATTCCATTACTTCCTGATACCGGCGGTTGAGTAAATAAATTGACAGCTTATTTTGAGCATCTCTTTGGACAATCCCTAACGGGTAACGACCATCGAAATCAGAATTTTCGTTAAAAGGATCACTTAAAATATCAATTTGGCTAATTTTATCATAGTAAACGCCCTCTTCGTAACTTTCATAGTATTTAAACTCACTCTTTTTAAGAAAATTCCAAGCTTTTTCATATGGCATCGGCTTACTGTAATAATATCCTTGCAGCCTTTCACAACCAATTTGTTTCAAAAATTCTACTTGTGCTTCTGTTTCTACACCTTCACATAAAACGTGCATCCCCAGCTGTTTGATTAAACTTACCACCTGAGTGATTAAAACTTTAGCTTGAGGTGTAGTTTCGGATTTTTGTAAAAAGAAGCGATCAAGTTTTACCATATTAAATTTATAGTTTTGTAAGTTATTTAATGAAGAATATCCTGAACCAAAGTCATCTAGCCAGACTTCATAACCCAATTGTTGAAACTCGGTAATAGCTTTCCGAAAGTCTGCTTCATTTTGTGTCATCGCTGATTCAAGAATTTCAATCTTAATATAATGCGGATCGACTTGATATTTTTGGCGTACTTTTTCAACCTTATTTACAATCTTGCCACCTTCTAAATCGAGTGGAGAAAGATTAAAAGAAATAGGCACGATTGGTAGACCATATTTTTCCCCAGAAACAATGGCCTGACAAATTTGTTCCAGCATGTAAAGATCCAGAAATTCTACCAAGTGTGCTTCTTCTAAAATTGGAATGAACACGTTAGGTGAAATAATCCCTTTTTGAGGATCTTCCCACCGAGCTAAAGCCTCCATCCCAGCATAATTTCCAGTTAAACTACGAATTTGAACTTGGAAATAAGGCTTTATCCACCCACGTTGTATTGCGATATTAAAGTGCGTTAAAATATACTCCTTATTAGCATAATATTCTTCAACCTCATGATTATAGGCAATATAATTTTCTTGGCGGTTTTGACCCAAATAATTTTTGGCCTGGCGGGCCTTATCCACCGCCATAATAACTGTTTCTTGTTTTTGTTGCCATTGATAACTGCCAACTCTAAGGTTTACTGTACGATTTTTAATCAGCGTGTTAAAATTTTTACATACACGTTGAACTTTGTCCGCTACCCCCGGTTTAAAAGTAATCGTCACAAACTTATCTTCGGTATAGCGTACGGTTAATTCATCAAGAAACTCCACTTTAATCGCTTCAGCAGCCTTTTTTAAGATACCATTACCACGATCATAGCCATACTGCTTGTTAAAACCTTGCAAATTAGAAATATCCCAAAAAATAACGGTCGCCTGGCGTTTTTCTGTTTGTATAAATTGCTGGTTATTTAAATAATTAGCATTTCGTAAACCAGTAACCCGGTCAATGAACAAATCTAATTGTCGCGAATTACTTTTTAAATGACGCTTATCTGCATAAAGTTTTTGGTCGGCTTCCTTAATACTACTTTTTAAAGATTCACCCAACTGACTACTACCGATTGCAACTTGCGGAAGAGTATCTGCTTGCATCTCAGCAGCAATTTTACGAATCTCTTGTCGCAGTTCGTGCTTAACTTTTTCTAGAGTTTGTATCTTTTTGGAATGCAATAAAACCAAAAATTCGTCGCCCCCATAGCGACAAGCAAGCAGTTTTCTTTTGATTGTCAAATTTTGTAATGCCTGCCCGACAATTTTTAAAACCTCATCACCGCGTAAGTGACCATGAATGTCATTAACCTGTTTCAAATTATTAACATCAACCATCAGGAGGTGGTAGTCTCTCGTGCCTTGATTCAATAATTTTTGAGCTTGGCTTTGAACATATTGTCGATGGTGCAATCCTGTTAAATTATCTAGAGAAATTTTATTAATCGTCAAAGAAGTGTAGGAGTAGATACATAGGCGGTAACAGATAAACAAAAAAGGGGAATTTCCCACCCCTGTATTTGAATGAGACCGCTAAAAATCATCACTAAGGGGTAACCACCCAAGGTAAGAAAAAATTTTTCTCCACGTTGTTCAAAAAATTTTCGTAATGATAATAAAACTACTAGCAAGGAATACAGTACCGGAATACTTAAGAAAGTTACGTCACAAAGCCACGTAACTTGACCGTGCTTGGTTAAAAGAGATTCGGGCCAAAACATAGCTAATAAAAGTACCGCCCCCGAATCCAGGATGGCTGGTAAATTCCGCCATAAAAAATGAATCCGCAAAATGCACCGATGTCGGCGCCGATGAAGAATATAAGAAAAAAATAGGACACTCACTAAATTTAAAATCCATGCTAAGAAAGCATTAATCCAAACCGCTCTTAACCAATGGAATTTTACAACTTCAGTTTTCATCATCATCCAGTAGGAATCACACAAAAAATACGCAATTAAGGCTAGCGTGCCCCAGGTAAAATATTGACGTGCGCGGCTAAAATCGTCAACATTACGGTTGGCTAACAAAATAATTAATAAAATAATGCTAGAAAAAATATTGGCTAATACATAGTTAGTAGATAAGTAGTTATCAATAAACGTAAATGACATTTTAAATCCCCTAAATTATATCGACATGTTTTTTACCATGTCTACCCATCCCAGTTATTTTCCATGATTACAATTCATAATTCTCATAAAAATCAGTCATATTTCCTACATTATAGCACATCATACTTCAAAAACATAAAATCAATTTAATTATTATTTCAGTAATAGACAATATGGATAAAGATAGCTTTTCTATGGATATAAATGCGAGTGATTAAACACCGCCAAAAACATCGTGGTCATTAAATAAAAGGCATGGTCGTTGTCATGACCATGCCTTTTATAATGAATGCAATCCTAGAGAAAAAACTAAATTTCACTTTGAACGATTGTAAAACTTGTTGCTTTTTTAGTTGACGTAACCTCAACTTTTAAAGCGTTACGGTGGGCTAATTGAGCTACAATCGCTAATCCTAGACCTGTCCCCTTAATTTTCCCACGTACATCTGCACCACGGAAAAAACGTTCAAAAAGGTGCGCCTGATCATTTTCATTAATCATCGGACCATGATTCGTAATCGTCCAGCTTCTTTCAGCGATAGTTATTTCTATCTCAGAATCAGCGGGAGCATATTTACCCGCATTGGTGAGTAAATTTTCTAAAATATGGCGTAAAGCTTCGCGATCAGCTAAAATACTCCCCTGCCCGATTACCTTAATTTTTTGCTTGAGTGGGAGACTTTCTAACAGCTCAAAAGTCAACACTTCAAGATCCAGTTTTTCTTTTTGGAGCTCAAGCTTTTGCGCTGTCCGTGCCAAAATTAGAAGCTCTTCAATTAATTGGTTCATGTGCTCAACTTCACTTGCGATATAAGTTAGAGATTTGTCAATAATCTGAGGATTAGTCTTCCCCCGACGCTTGATTAGTTGTACATGACTTTTAATCGTTGCAATCGGAGTTTTTAATTCATGGGCAGCATTGTTGACAAAATCTTTTTCTTTTTGGTTTTGTTGATAAAGACGGACTAAAAGATGATTGAAATTTTCAGTCAAATCATGAACTTCATGTGGCCACGCTGGAACACTTAAAGTTTTCTGTGTTTCCTTAGGTAACTTATTAACATTATTATCCAAATCTTGAATAGGTTGCGCTAACCTTTTCGCTATTGGCTCAATATAAAAAGGACTGGTAATGATTAACAATAGCCAAACCGCTAAAATAACAATTAGAACGTCTTTTAAAATATCAATCACACCCGTCATACTCCACCACATATAGTACCTATTCCCATAGCGCTTAGCACTGGTGTAATAATAATAATTTCCTTGATAACGGTAATAGCGTTTACTTCCCAAAACTTTTTTAGCCTGGCTTAAAAACTTCTCTGTTCGAGGAGAATAGTAATCGACGACTCCCTTTTTGCCATCTGCAATATTGATATAGACATAAAGTTGTTTATGCTTCATCCCATGTTTCAAAATCCACCAATTCCATTCGCGATCATTGGTAAAGACGGTTTCCGTCAATAAGCGCATGTAGATTGCATTATTATTTTTCGTTGTCATAATTGCTTGCCGAGTAAGGGCTAAGGAGATCAAAAGCCCAAAAATAAAGGTTACAGCTGTAATTATTAGGATAAAATTAATGCGCAAAATTTGCATATAACTCTGATTTAAATACGCTTGAACCCTTTTAACGAACGTCCTCATAGTCCTACCCCTTTAACATATAACCTAGGCCCCGAACTGTCTGTAATAACTTCTTATCGAAATTTTTATCAATTTTATTACGTAACAGGCGGATATAAACATCGACAGTATTTGGTTGGCCATCAAAATCAATTCCCCAAACCTTGTCTAAAAGTTCATCTCGAGTACAAACTTCCCCTTGATTTTTAAAAAGCTCTAGGAGTAATTGAAACTCTCTTTGCGTTAGTAAGATTGCTTGCCCATCACGCACTACTTGGCGAGACTTTTCATCTAAACTAAGCCCCCCTAAACGATAAGTTTTCAGATTGGTACTCGAGGTCAACCGCCTAAGAATTACTTCAATGCGTGCCAAAAGTTCTTCAATGTCAAAGGGTTTCGTAACGTAATCGTCTGCTCCTCCCTTCAACCCGGCAACTTTATCTCCTACATAATCTCGCGCCGTTAACATAATCACGGGTACTTGATAGTCTTTACGAATTCGCCGTAAAACTCCCAGGCCATCTAACCGTGGTAACATCCAATCAAGGATAATCAACGAAATTTGCGTGGCATTGGCTTGAAAAACCTCTAGTGCTTGTAACCCATCATTGGCGGTTAAAACTTGATAATCCTCAAATTCTAATTCCAATTTTAATGATTCCGCTAGCGCCACTTCATCTTCAACTAACAAAATTGTTTCCTTCATAATTTTACCTCTAATTAATGTGAAATTTTTTCAGATAAATATCAGAATATGCTTCTTTAAACTTGCCAAATTACTCCATATACTTAATTATAAAGTACCTTAATGAAAGGGGTGGCTCCCAATGAGAAAAGTCCTAGCTTTGCTATCATTTTTGGGATTTAGTGGTTTAAGCTTAAGTCTGATTTTTGATTTAACCTGGTTAGAAAGTTTTAACCAGCTTTTTCTAATGCCGACAATAGTCAAAATTCCTTTTAATTTGTGGCCCTTAATCTTAATTTTAATGGTTGGACAAACCATGATTCTCTTTTATAAAAAAGAACGGGGACGAGCTTTAGGAATTCTGTGGGATTACTTTTCTGGCGGGGCAGTTTTAATTTGCTTTAAAATCATTATTGCTAATCAAGTCCATGGCTTTCCTGATACTGCTATTTTTTTAATTACACTATTTTTATTGAATTTAAAACAACAACTTATCCCAAAACTCTTTTGTCCCCTCATCCTGCTAGCAGGATTCATTCTTTTAAGTCAAGGCATAACAGCAACTGACTTGCTAGGTGGGTTTACTTTAGCCTTTATGTGGCAAACTTTAGTGTACCAAGAATTAAAGACCATTAAAGCTTTTCACCACTAATTTTATCATTATCTTGCCGCCTAAGAAAATTACCTTTATTATTCCGCTTTAACATATACTGTTTAATCAAACGAACAATTTGCTTATTTTGGGGTAAACTGGAGTGTTGCGCATTAACCCCTGTTACGGTTATTTCCATAAAGGATTTAACCTTTTTTTGATAAATATATTTTCCTGCTTGCACACTTTGAATTGGAACCAAGCCATCTGAACTATAATTTTCCGTCCCAGCTACCGAGTAAACCACTAAGCTCTTGGGTAACTTAGAGGATTTTTTGATGAAATCGGTTAGCATTTGGGTCTTTTTCGTATCTGATTGTTCATCAAAGTTATAGGGAGAACCAATGGTCATAAGTTTCGTTACTTTGATATCATTGCTGTAAGGAGCATAGTAATTTTCAAGAAAAGCTGTATATATTAGGCCCCCATTCGAATGACCAAGTGCCTTAAAATTATTGAATTTATAGGTCTTGGTTAGCAACTTGAATGCTTTGGCGAACATTTTAGATTGCTTTTTTATGTTAACGTAACCATCATGATTATTTTCAAACCCAACTACTATTATCGGCTCATTGTCCCCCTTTCTTAAAGACCCTGACGAAATAATTTTCCCACTATTATAAACTTTCATCTTTAATAGAGAGTGGCGTTTATTTTTAGGTAAGCCCTGATTTAAAAGTTTTACCAAGGGATCAAACCGATTCACTGTAGCTGAAGAACCAGGAATCATAATAACCGGAGACAACCGTGACGCCCGCATAGTATCAATATTAGTGGCATTTTTTCTAGTCCAGACTCTCGTGGGTACGGCTAATAACCCTAAAAGTAAAAAGACTAAACTCAAAAACAGTAAATTTTTATTTTTCACGACTCTCGACCACCTTTACAAAGGGCATGTAAATCAAAATATCACAAAAAAGTAGACAAATCACTAGGAGGAGAATCCCCCAAGTTCCACGGTTAGCGATAAAAGCATAAAATAAGCTAGGAGCGCCTTTTAAAGGTGGGTACAAGCCTACTGGCAAAATATTTAACGAAAGTAAACCATAGACTACTAGGATATTAAAGCTTGTAGCAAGGGCTCCACCTATTAAATAAAGCGGATTTAAAAAGTAATTTAAAGCAATAAAGGCTACGCTAGTCTGATTAAAAATTGTCGGTAATAAAGCCAAGCGTGCCCTCTGACGACGGGCTTTTGAATAAGAACAGATAATTACACAAATAACCAAAGCTACAATCGCGCCTACTCCGGCGAGGTTAGCATATTGATTTAAAATTGTGTAAGAACTAACAGGATAGCGTACTTTTCCATTATGTTGTAGTGCATAATGCAGATTTTGATAGTCAAATTGGTTATAATTCAAAACGATATTATGTCCTAAACCTAACCAAGTTAAAAGTAGTAAAACTTGGCTCCAGATAAAAAGTCCCCCTATGTTAGTCTGATTATTTAATCTTTGTTGAACATCGGTAAAAAATAGTTCTACATAACCATTATAGATCAACCAACCGGCTAAAAAATTAAGGGCAATCGCGCTCAGAAATAACAGACCACCACCCTTTCTAAGGCCATAAAGGTTAAGCATCTGAGCGACAAAATATCCACAAACCAACCCTAAGAGGAGACCATTCATCCCATACGCTCTCCCAGCTAGATTAACACCATGTTCATCAGGATGGTAAGTCAGAAAATAAAAGACCATCATGCTAACCACCACTCCGGCACCTTTATTTTGAGCCGTATAATATGCCATTAGAACAGTTGCATATAACGCCACCGTAGCCAAGGTTAAATCCGTAATGTTTTGTAAAAAATACATAGTTGGAAAAATTTTCAAATGGAAAATTTCCCTCAAATAAGCTTCCCGAGAAAAGAAAAGTTGCTGTAACAGCGCACTAACCGCACCGATTAAAACGATAGGGAATAGTTGGTCGAGCGTTTGATTCATATTTCTGACAAAAACATGCTTTTTAAGCCAATTATCAATATCTAATAAATTTGATAGCATAAAATCACCTCATTAAAAAAAGCGGGAAAACCCGCTTACATTATACTACTTAACTTGACTTTTGTTTTGCCAAGCTTTGCTATAAAAGTAATTATTTAAATGATAGTTAGTTGGACTAGCTTTCGTCTCTAAAAATGGCTTCACGGCCTGGTCAACTCGCAACCATCCGCGCCAGCCTAAGTGGATGGTATCTTGCATAAAGTATTCTTGCCCACCATCTTTAGATAAATCTAAAACATTATTAAACCCCTGACTTTGAAGTTGATAACGTAACTTACCGACCGTTTTGTCAACCATTGGCAACGATAATCCCGTGTAGGTACTCCATTTCTTATTAATAGGAGGGATGATGAAAAGCACATCCGTCTTACTTTGAGCAAATTGGTTTAAAACTAACTGAAAGTCACCGTATTCAACTGACTTCGTGTAATTAAAATTCTTTTGTGAATCCTTTAATTCAGGTAACTTTTTTTCAAGTCGTCGCTTCCAAAATTTATTGGCAATTCCTAAGTTATTACTGGAAGTACTTTTACGTCCTTGCTTTAAAGCCAATTTATTAAGAACTTGATAATTATAAGTTTTAGGTAGAGACTTCATTTGCTTATTTACTTTCGCTAAATTTTTTCCCTTTAGCGTAAGCGTTGAGAACAAACCATCTTCTTTTAAAAGTTGATTTCTCTTCAATTTTAAAGCAACTTTTTGCCAGGTAGTTAGGTGTTGCCCTTTTGCAATCCGTTTCAAAACCGTACGTTCTAAATATCCAGCTTGGTTGGCCCGCAAAGCTAGTAGACGAGAAGCAGCGAAGCGGTCGGTGGTCGTGTTTTGCGCTCCCAAAGCAAAATCAACAAATTCTAAATTGGAATAATATTGCGCAAAAGCTAACGGATTCGCCCCCCCTTTAACAAACCATTGTGGTGAGATAATAAAAACAGCTTTTTTGCCTTGTAACTGCCCTTTAATTTCTTGCATTCCTAGGTACTGACTTAGCGATTGACTCCCTGCATTTCCTAACAGGAATGGCCGATAAGAGCGATGATACTTTTTAGCCAATACCGCTGGATGAAACGCGTCAAGTCTTGATAGTTCAGATGATCCAAAAAATGGCACATAATTCTTAGCTAAGGCAGACTGTTTTACACTTTCGCCTTTAAAAATATTTTTATTCAAGGAAACAGCTGCCTTATCTAAGGTAGACTGGCTACTTTTCCCCGTGTTAAAAGGGATAAAGAGTAAACCTATTAAGATTAGTCCCGCTAAAATAACGGGCCCAAAGATATTCCATAGCCTCTTTTTCATGGTGCATTAGTCCTGTAATTCCTTAACTTTAGCAATCACTTTAGCGGGCGTATTCCATTCAGATCTTTCAAATTCAGAAACTGGTACTTCAATATCAAAAGTCGCATCTAATTCTAATAAGAGTTGAACCGTTGCCATCGAGTCCAAAAGTCCTGATTCAAATAAGTCTAAATCAAGATTAGTTTGTACCTCATCAGAGCCGGTTAATTCTTCTAATAAATTTAATACTTCTTGTTCCATGTTAAATTCCTCCTCGTATTATTTAAAAAATAACGTATCCAAAAAGCCTGAGAATATCAGAAAACTAAAGCAAACAACATTAAAAGTTGTAAAAATTGCTAGAGCCTTTGTAAAATGATTGCTTGGCAGTTGGTGTTTTTTCTTGAAACGAATCCAAGCATCACAAGTAATGATAGCTAAGGCATGGTAAAGTCCATAAACAATGTAATACCAAGTTAAACCGTGCCAAAAGCCCATAATTAAAAATAGTGTTAAATACCCGAGATTAGCAAGCGTAACCTTATTTTTAACGAGTTTCTTTTTCATTAAGAAAAAGACTAGCCGCATATAAATGTAATCTCTAAACCAAAATGATAAAGACATGTGCCAACGGTTCCAAAATTCCTTGATATTAGGGGCAGCAAATGGCTTATTAAAGTTAATCGGCGTTGCCACACCCATCATATAAGAAATCCCCACCGCAAATAAAGAGTAACCTGCAAAATCAAAGAACAGATCCATTGAATAGCAATAAGTATATGCTACAAGCCACCAAGAAATACCCCCATGTACTAGGGCATGTTTCGAGATGATTGGTAATAAATAGCTACCAAAGAAGTAAGCCAGTAAGAACTTATACAGAAAACCTAAAAAGATATAAAAGACGGCCTTTTGCAACATATCAAGATATTTGTCTTTTTTCAAAGGTTTGGCATAGTCTTTACTGAAACGACGATAACGATCAATGGGACCGGATGAAATCGTTGGGAAAAAGAGAATGAAGTGGAGCGTCTTTAAAAAGGAAAATTCTTTCAGCATACCATCTCTGGTTTCCATAATCATTCCCACCACTTTAAAGGTCAGGTAACTAATCCCTAAGAAACCTAAAATTGACGTTTTCCCCATCTGAATTGCGGGGACAATCTTTACAATAACTAAAGGCAAGATTGCTAAAAAGACTGCCACGCAAAAAATAAATGTCCCGTTCTTCTTTTGACGATAAGTGTGATAGCCCCAAATAAGAAGGGTCTCAAAAATCACATAACAGATTAAGGCAACCCCTTCGTGCCACTTGGAACCGCCAAAAGTTAAAACTAGAATAACAAAGTTTAGAACCACTTCATAAAGCATGAAACGCTTGCCTTTCAAAAGACCGATAATTAGTGGTACTAGCGCTAAAAATAGCCAGACAAAGTAGGTTGGGGTTGCGTAAGGTTGAACATTAATCATGGTTAACCTCAGCAATCAACTTCTTGCGATCAATCTTGCCATTGACCGAAAGAGGTAAAGAATCTACAAAGACAAAGCGTTGTGGAATCATGTACTCCATCGTAAAAGTTGCCATTTCTTCTTTAATAGCCTTCGCTAACGCTAGATTAGATGGGTAGTCATTTTCTTTAACAACTGCGTAAGCAATTAATTGAGTAACTTTCTTATTTTTATCATGTTTAGGAATTGTAATTGCTTGACTAATCAATTTCACCCGATTCAAGTGGTGATCCACATCTTCAAGTTCAATCCGAAAACCATGCATCTTCACTTGGAAATCTACCCGGCCCCCATAAAGTAAGAGACCATCGTCCGTCATTGAACCCAAATCTCCAGTCCGGTAAGCCCGTTTGCCTTGAAAATCAATGAAGGCTTGATTGGTTTTTTCTGGGTTATTGAGATAACATTTAGAAAGTCCCGGACCTTGGATTAAAATTTCTCCTTGTTGGCCTGGTTGGACTTCATTTAAGTCTTCGTCTACTAAAACTACATGACAATCGTCTTTGACATACCCAATTGGTAAGCGAGTATACTGGTCAAAAATTTGTTGAGACAATTCTACTTGACTAACTGCAACAGTTGCTTCCGTTGGGCCATAGGTATTAAAAATATGACTAGTTGGGAAACGTGTTTTTAATTCTTGCGCAGTCTTTTTGGTTAATTCTTCACCACAAAAGATAAAATGCTTTAAACTAGGTAAGTTTTGCGCATTAAAAGTCGGTTGTAAAAGGCAAATTTCCATAAAAGACGGCGTTGAAACCCAGGTACTTAAAGCTAATTTTGGTAAGCGGGTAAAAAGTTCTTTAAAATTATTAGTAACTTCTGGCGGTAAGACCGAAAGCTTACTACCAGTAGTTAAACTTGGATAAAGAGACATAACCGACAGGTCAAAAGAATAAGGCGCTTGCGCTAAAAAGTTTTCTCCCTCTTCAAGATTAAAGTCTGTTTGCATCCAAGTTAAGAAACTTTGTAAGTTATTAGCACTAATTTGAACACCTTTTGGTTTCCCCGTGGTTCCAGACGTAAAGATAATGTAGAAAGTTTCTTCGTCGTGAACAAAGTTTTCTGGAGATATCTGCCCTTTTTGCGCTATCAATGCAAGAATTTCTGCCTTATCTAAGACACGATCTGCAGTTATGTTTAATTTTGAATCAGACAGATTAATAATTGCAGCTGGAGTAGCAATTTCATTGATAATTTGAATCCGACTCAAAGGAGAATGAATGTCGACAGGAATATAAGCATGCCCGCTTTTAACACTGGCTAAAAAAGTTACTAGCACATTAAAATCTTGGCCACCAAAAATCAAGATCGGTGCATGTTGCGGAAGTTCCATCTTTTCAAGGGCTGCAGCTAAATTATCGCTTTTTTCTTTTAGCTGACCATAGGTGTAGCTATGCCCCAAATAGTCATAGCAAACACGGTTGGGGTCAGTTACAGCCCACTGGTCAATTTGAGTTAAAATATTTTCCACCTAAAATCCCTCCTTAAAACTCATTGTAGATAAAGTGTGGCTGATTAATCCCGCTATAGTTATAGAGGTAAACCAAGCCAATCATAATCAATAAATATAATAGAGTCCGGCCGATAAAGTTTACGACTGGTCTTTGGAAAAAATTTCGCATTACTTTAAACACCTTAATTCCCTCCTCATAGTAATTATTGCATATACCTTATTTTTAATAATGAAAGTCTTTCATTATTAAAATGAAATTTCTTCATAAATTCTCTGGAGACAGAGTTTTTACCCTAGTTGCTTTTTAATTTATTTTGAAAGTTAAAATAACTTTTTTAAATTGCTAATGCAAAGTCCGTCACCCAGACGAACTTTGCGGGACTCTTTATGGCGCAATCGTTACGACTATCTTACCCGGCCCCAAACGCCGGGCGACTTGATAAGCTGTCCAGATATTTTCAGCCGCCTTCGCCTTCACAACTATTCCTTCCCTTCGTGCTACTTCGGAACCCAGCTTTTGCGCGGCAGCTAGGTCTAATTGCAAAACCTCATCGTAAATATCCCGATCTAAAATATCAGGGACAAAGCCATTCCCTAAACTTTCTAAACTATAAGGTTGGCTCTTCTCCTGCTGTAGAAATGGGGTATGGTGGTTACTAAGCGCCACTACTTGAGTCCCAACCCATTCTTCTTTTAGAGCATGACCCACCCCGCTAAGTGTGCCACCAGTATTGATTCCAGCAACGAAAGCATCAATACGCTTACCTGCTAAAGCGGCAATGATTTCTGGGCCCGTACCTTTTTCATGAGCATCTGAATTAGCAGGGTTATAGTACTGATTGGGCATAAACCAGCCTTTTTCATCAGCTAGAAGTTGGGCTTTCTTGCGGGCGCCTTCCATCCCTAGATTAGCAGAAGTTGTCACCACTTGACCTCCATGCGCTTCAATCACAGCCTTTTGTGCTTGCGCATCCTCAGGCATGACAATCACCGCATGACAACCCATTTTTTTCGCAAAGACTGTCAAAGAAAGGCCAAAATCTTTCTTACTTGCTTCAACCAAAGTACCATTTGCCTGAAGCAAATCATGATTTAAAGCTTGACGAATAATTTCCACCGCAACCCGATCTTTGGTTGATCCAGTAGGATTTTTGTAATCAAGTTTGACATAAACAGCAGCATAATCTGCCGGAGTGTGTAATTTATACAAGGGCGTGTGTCCCACTCCCAAATTATCTTGCGCTTCCACAACCATCACCATCCATTTAAGTAAAATCAATTACCATTTTAAGACAGCGCTTACATAATGTCAAATAATTAAAAAATCCGAACTCAGAATTGGGCGTGTGTTTTCCCAAATTCGAATTCAGATTTTATTTTTTAATTAAAACGCACCGCCACCGGAGCCACCGCCGAAGCCACCTGAATTGCCACCTGAAAAGCCACCTGAACTACCAGATGATGACGATGAAGATGAAGCACTATAATTAGTCAAGCTTTGCTCAAAACTACGATCAAAACTCTCACTGAAACTTGCCACCATATTATGGCTAATTAGAGAATAGTAAAGCAGCTCATGACCACTAGCTTGAAACTCCGCCACTGAAAAATCAGTTTTTAGGGCCGCTACTACCTTTTCCGATAAGCCAAACGCGGTAGCATAAGGTAATAACGTTTCCCATAAGGTAATATCCCCCACTTCTTTCGGACGGAAATTACCAATTTCATCTAGCATCTTATACAAACCATTGAGCTTAGTAGCTTCCTGGGCTCCTTGTACTGTGTAAGCTGACTTCCTTAATCCCCAAATCAGCGCCACCATCAATTCTAGCGGTAACCAAATTAAGAGGCAAATAAGGCCAAACTCTTGATTCAAAAAGAAGATCCCTAGACCTAAAAAGATGGTTGCTACTATCCCCAAGATTAACTTTAAGTTAAATTTCGTTCCCGCATCTTGTTGCGTTTTTGAAAGATATCCTTGTTGAAACAAACCGGTATAAACTGCCTCTTGCCAGGCACTATAAGCATCGTTGATTTTCTGAGAAGTGCGCGCACGTTTACCATACCGTCGTAATTTCTGGGTCGTAAAACTCTTACCATCCCCCACTTCTTTGAACAGAAAATCTATTAATTCTTCATCTACAAAATCCACTAAGGTTAGGCGATACTCTTTAGAACCTTTGGAGCCCGGCAGCTCCTCCAACTTAAGCTTTTTAGCAGCTACTAACTCTAATAAATGAGCACTCAAACCTAATGCATTTGGAACATGCGCTGTACGCAAAGCTTGCGCCATCGCCGCCGGATAAGTTGGAGGTTCAAAAACATGAGGCGTTAAACTCTTTTTAAGCGGACGTGGCCCATATTCGGGTTTCTTTACAAAACCTACCCACATCAAACGCAAGACCAACAAGCTTCCCAAAAACGCAGTGACATACGCTAATAGCTTTTGATTGCGACGCTTAGCGTTAGCTTCCTTAGCAAATTTAGCTTCTTGGGCGCGCACCTGGGCTAAGCGCTTGCTAGAGCGCAACTCAGGATTATTAGCAGTTAAGGCTTTATCAAAGACCATGTGAATTTCCACAAAAGTCTTCGCCGGTACGCGAGCCACCCTAAATTTACTGTAACCTAAAGAACGATTAACCTCATTATAACCATTCAATGGTCCATGAACCCAAGCTTGCAGTGAAGATACTTGCTTTTGGGGAAGGCTAACTTTGACCTGCACGTTGTGTAGACTTTCTTCCCAGCCGTCACCAATAATTTTAAAATTCAATTCTGCTGTATCTTGCCAATTAATCACGGCCTTCTCAATTACATAATCATAAGTAAAGGTTACCTTCCCACCATTCGTATGATGATAAACCTTGAAACGGTACCCCGCTTGATCGTGATTTAATTCATAGTTGCGGGTTTTTTGCCCATTAACTTTAACTTCTGGTTGACTTAGCTTCTGCCCACTAGCTAAATTTTGCCGGTAGTAGACGCCATTAGCCTCATCATCAAAATCATAAGTAATCTTTCTTTGAAGACTCAAACTGCCATTCGGCTGGATTTGGGCTTGAATTTGATAGGCCGTAATCTGGTAATCGGCTCGGGCAACTAGCGGAAATAAAATTCCTAAAAATAAACCTAGAACCACCCAAAAACCACTTTTAATCAACTTTTTCATTTTATTTCACCCCCTTTTATTTTACCGAAACCACACCTAAAAAGCCAACCACAACGGTCGATTTTAATTTCCGGGAAAAATTTAAAATACTTAGTTAAATTATTTCAAAATATTTTTTAAAAAATAGGACATTTTAAGCGCTAATTTCCTTACTTTATATAAAGACAATTTTTCAAGGAGATTTTTATTATGACTAGCACTTACTTCAAAGTTTACGATTTTCTCTTCAATTACCAACTATCTAGCCGGCAAATGCTCATCATGGGCCGTTTTTATAACCGACTAGCCTCTTCTATGCGCCATGGTTCTAACTTTTATCAAGATGGCGACTTCTACATCGTTTACTCCCATGACGAGCTCAGTCAGGAATTCCAAGTTACCAAACGCTCCATCAGTCAAGATATTCAAGCTCTCAAAAAGGCGGGTCTTTTAGAAGTACAAACTGCCAAACATCCCGGTCAAGCTAACCGCTATTTCTTTCCCCTCAAACCTGAGGATTTAATACCAGCTAAGCAAAAGCCAGCACCAGAAAATTCCACTAAATCTCAAGCCCAGCTACCAGCAACTCCCCAGCCGACTCTGACGCAACCAGACTTAAAGCAAGGTGATGAAGCTGGCTGCCTCAAAGAAGGACAAGTTAAGGCTGGTCTCCACCCCCATTTAGCGGATCTCTTAGCGACTTATAATAGCTCACTTGCTTCAAGCTACGAACTAGGGCACTTGATTTTTGCTGCCAAAAAGCAAGCCGAAAAAACGGTCACCGTAAGTTCATGTAGCGAAGTTGAAGCCTTTTTATTTGAAACCAATCCGCTTTTAAATTTTGAACTTATACGTAACTTCCGCCCCGTCATGGTACGCGTACGCAATCTCGCCAAAAAACCTGGCCACCATAACTTTAAAGGCTACATTTTTAAAGCTTTCACCAAAATTTTAACTCGTGCGGTCCGTTGCTTTGACAACTTTGACGCTAATACGCTCCAAAACTACATGGCCCAACCCGATGCCTTTCGGGAAGAACTTTTCTTCCTGGGGGCCTGAAAAAAACTTCCCCCTAACAAAAAACTTAAACCAAAGTTTTACAATAATGACATAAATGACTGCCAGTCCCCCTCATCTTGAAGGGCAGAATCCACCGTTTCCTAAATTTACACAGAACACTCTGAAGATTGCCATAATTTAGTCATAAAATATTCACAAAACTTATCTAAGCTAGAGATATCCAATTACAAAATAACCAGGGGGTTATCTCATGAATGCACAAACTTTAATCAACAGCCTAAACTATCGAAGAATTTCCTTACCCGCTGACCAAGATCTTGACTTTGAAGTAAGTTTGGTCAGCCAAAATACCCATGAACTGATACCCAATAGTGTCTTTATCGCAATTTCCGGTTTCAAAACTGATGGTCACGACCTCGTTACCCAAGCCATAAATCAGGGCGCCCGCCTGATTGTGGCTCAAAAGCCCCTCCAAGTCAAAGTGCCCGTGGTCTACGTCCGCGACACCCGGCGAGCCATGGCCACTTTAAGTGCCATCTTTTATGATCACCCTAGTCAAAAACTCCACTTAACTGGGGTGACTGGGACCAACGGTAAAACCACCGTAACTCACCTTTTAGACGCTGTTTATCGCTATCAACACATAAAAACTGGCCTAGTGGGCACTATGTACCATAAGGTTGACAATCAATATCTTAAAGCCATCAACACCACACCAGCCAATCATAAATTACAAAAACTATTCGCCCAAATGGTTGAAGCCAAAGTCCAAGCTGTCAGCATGGAAGTTTCTTCTGTGGCCCTCGTCCAAGGCCGGACCTGGGAAGTTGATTTTAATACCGCTATCTTTACCAACTTCTCCCAAGACCACTTGGATTATCACCAGAATATGGCGGAATATGCTCATGCTAAAAGTTTGCTCTTCTCACAATTAGGTAACTTACAAAAGGGCAAAACTGCCATCATCAACCAAGACGACACCCTAGCTGATTTCATCATAACATCCACTGAAGCCCAAATTTTGACTTACGGAATTAATAAGGATGCCGATTTTCAAGCGACCAAGCTGCACCACCACGCCCAGGGGACGGATTTCACCCTCCAAGCATTAGGCCAAAGTTATGCCGTTTACCTTCCCTTAGTCGGGACCCACAACGTTTACAATGCCCTAGCCGCCATTGCTGGGGCCTATGTTTATGGCCTAGACCTCAAGACAATTATCGCTGCTCTCAAAACAGTTACCGGAGTTAAAGGGCGCTTACAATTGGTAACCGGCCCCCATGAAATCAACGCGTTTGTTGACTACGCTCACACACCAGCTGCCCTAGCCAATGCGCTCCAAACGCTCAAACCTCTGACCCAAAGCCGAATTATCACCGTCTTTGGGTGTGGCGGTAATCGGGACGCCGATAAACGCCCTAAGATGACTCAAATTGCCCAAAAGTACAGTGATTTGGTCATCTTAACTACTGACAATCCCCGCCAAGAAAATCCGGCTGACATCATCTTAGACATGTTAAGAGGCCTTGACGACATGACCCAGATTGAAATTGAACTTGACTGACGTCAAGCTATTCGCAAGGCTGTCGCACTCGCCCACCCAGGTGATGTAATTTTACTAGCAGGTAAAGGTCACGAAAATTACCAAATCATCGGCGATACCATCACCAAATTCGACGATGTCGCTGAAGTTCAAGCAGCCTTTACTTGTAATTAGAAAAACAAAAACCGCTAGAGATTTCACGCCACAAAAGCGTTGATTTCTAACGGTTCGATAATTTTTCTAAATAATTTCCAGTAATTCTTCCCGGGTAATGGTTGCATCTTGCAGCCCTTTACCGGAAAGAATGTCGTCAGCTTACTTGGCCTTCTTTGCTTCCATGTCCATAATTTTTTCTTCCAAGGAATCCTTGACAATCAGCTTGTAAACCATCACCTTGTTTGCTTGGCCAATTCGGTGGGCCCGATCGGTAGCTTGGTTTTGCGCAGCCACATTCCACCAAGGATCGTAGTGGATAACCATATCCGCTTCTGTGAGGTTTAGCCCCGTTCCCCCGCCTTTAAGGAAATCAAAAAGACTGGAACCTCACCATGGGTCAACTACCCTAGTCTAAAGACTGGGGTAGTTGACCATTTTACTGGCATTCTTCTTACTTTTCTTTGACACCTTACTTGGCCTACCTTTCTTCTTCGGTTTCAAGGCCTCCAGTCCGCCCTCCTTAAATAACTTAAACCATATAGATACCTGGG
>NZ_BAMI01000028.1 GCF_000615765.1 Ligilactobacillus equi DSM 15833 = JCM 10991
TGATAAAATAAAATCAGCCCTCGTTAGCTCTAGCTTTTAAGGACTGATGCCAAATTTATTGATATGGTTTAAAAACTAAATGTTCATTAATAAATTTCTCACTTCATAAATATATACGCTTTATTCGAATCTAAAAAAGAGAAAAGTTCTTTTAATAATTGCACCTAGAACCTCTTAGCTTTACAATAAAAGTAAATCAGAAAAAATGAGGGACTTTTTCATGACAATTACTGAAGCAATTAAAAATCGCCCCCTAACTTTAGATGGTTCAATGTCTACACCTTTAGAAGCCTTAGGGGCTAAAACTAATAATCCATTATGGACCGCCCAAGCCCTAATTGATCACGAAGATTTAATCTACCAAGTTCATATGGACTACCTCCAAGCTGGAGCTGATATTATCACTACTAATACTTACCAAGCTAATGTTCAAGCTTTTGTTAAAGAAGGCTATTCTGAAAAAGAAGCTCTTGAACTTATCAAAAAAGCGGTACGTATTGCCAAAAAAGCTCGTGATGACTACGAAAAAATTTCTGGTCGTCATGCTTATGTAGCTGGTTCCATCGGCCCTTATGGGGCTTACCTCGCCGATGGTAGCGAATACACCGGCAACTACACACGCGCCCCTTATGAGTTACAGGCCTTCCATAATCCTCGCCTCCAAGCTATTATGGCAGAAGGCGTCGATTGCCTAGCCATCGAAACCCAACCTAAGTTGGGGGAGGTCTTGGCCCTTTTAGCCGAACTACAACACTCCTATCCGAAAATTCCAGTCTTTGTGAGCTTTTCCTTGAAAGACAGTCAAACCATTAGTGACGGTACCGCCTTAAGTTTTTCGGTCGAAGAAGTTGACCGTTACCAACAAGTCTTTGCTATCGGAGTTAACTGCACTAACTTGGAAGTCGTACCAGACGCCATTCGTGTTCTCAAGTACTCTAGCCAAGAACCTATCGTAGTCTACCCAAATTCCGGAGCTCAATACGATCCTGAAACTAAGACTTGGACCACGCAAGCCGGCGCTTTAGACTTTCACTCAGAATTTCCTAAATGGTATCAAGCTGGAGCTCGTTTAATTGGGGGCTGTTGCACAACCATGCCCGCTAATATTGCAGAAATTGCTAATTTCCTAGCCAAAAAATAAGCTAATGTCAAAAAGAGGATTTCCGTGAGAAATCCTCTTTTTATTATAATAATTCTGCAAAGGCTTCGGCTTGATCATTCATGAATTCATCGCCGACCTTAATTTCAGAAATTTCAATGCCATCTAAGGCTCTTTGCATTAAGCCATCTACATCTAAGCGAGCTTCATATTCGCGCGCCTTATCTAAGCGTGGCTTGGTCTTAGGAGATGGGGGAGCAAAAATCGTACAACAGTCTTCAAATGGCATCACGGATAAGTCAAAAGTATCAATATCTTGGGCAATCTTAATGATTTCATTCTTATCCATAGATACCACTGGACGAATCATCGGCATTGTGGTGACATCATTAATCGCTGCCATACTTTCCATCGTTTGAGACGCCACCTGACCTAAAGCTTCACCATTAAAAATTGCTAGACCATGACGGCGCTTAGCAATCTCAGCCGTTAAACGCAACATGAAGCGTCGTTGCACGGTCATCAAGTAACCGGAAGGTAATTGTTCCTTAACTGTTTCTTGAATTTCGGTAAACGGTACTTGAATGAATCGAATCCGCCCCACGTATGGCGTTAACTTTTCTGTTAAAGCCTTCGCCTTATTCAAGGCTTGTTGGCTCGTGTATGGTGGGCTAAAGAAGTGGACCATTTCAATGTCTACCCCCCGCTTCATTGCTAGGTAGCCGGCAACCGGTGAGTCAATCCCTCCTGATAACATCAACATCCCTTTACCTGCAGTACCGACTGGTAAACCACCAGCCCCATCGATTTTTTTATAAGAAAGAAAAATCCCGTTCAAGCGTACTTCTACGCGCAAGGTTATGTCTGGATCTTTCATTTGAACTTTCAAATCAGGAATCGCTTCTAAGATAGCCCCCCCGACTTCCATGTTCATTTCATTAGTATCATAAGCAAAGTCATGGTCTTGCCGCCGAGTATTAACCTTAAAAGTCATGCCTTCTTGATAAATTTCCTTCATCATCTCAATAGCCATCGCTTGAACCGCTTCTAGACTCTTATCTACCTTAATCGAAGGCGAAAAGTTTTGAATTCCAAAGACCTTGCTTAGTTGTTCCATAACCAAGTCAGAATCTTCACCATTTAATTGGATGTGCATGCGATCACGAGAAGCCTTGATGACTAGGTTGTCAAAATTGTGGAGTGCTTGTCGGACATTGTGATCCAAACGGTCGATAAAGCTTTTACGGTTCTTTCCCTTAGTGGATAATTCCCCATAACGCACCATAATTTCAGTGTATTGCATTCTTTTTTCCTTTCAATTTTAAGAGTTAATCTTTAAGAATTTTTCATAGAGCTGGTCAAAGACCTGAATAAAATTTTTCGCTTCGGCTAAAGTATTGTTTTCATCAAGCGACACCCGTACTGCCGAAGTCGCAACCTTTTCCGGAATATGCATCGCATTTAAAGTTCCGGAAATCGTCCCCTTCTTGGATGAGCAGGCACTCGTAGTGGAAATATAAATGTCATGACTTTCAAAGGCATGCACAATCGTTTCACCTCGTACCCCATCAATGGTAAAGCACAAAATGTGCGGTGCAAATCCCTGGTCTAAGCCCGAAAACATTGTAACTTTATCAAATTGTGTTACATGATCATAAATCATTTTACGGATGGCTTGTTGGTTAGCCACGTGAGCTTCCTCACCCGTCAATAAAAGACGCATCGCCTTGGCCATGGCCGCAATAGCAGGAACGTTTTCAGTTCCACTGCGAAGATTTTTCTCTTGACCTCCGCCCGCTAAGAGCGGTGCAATCATACGGCCACGTTTCTTATACATAAAACCAATCCCTCGTGGTGCGTGGAATTTATGTCCTGAAAAAGTCATAAGGTCAATGCGCGGATGAATTAACATTTCACCTAAACCCTTACCTAAAGCTTGGACCGCATCGACATGGAAGTGAACCTTAGGATAATCCGTTAAGACTTCGGCTAAGTCCGCAATGGGTTGAATAGCCCCGATTTCATTGTTAACCGCCATTACCGACACCAAAATCGTATCTTGTCGCAAGGCAGCTTTTAAATCTGCCGGGTTAACTTGCCCCTTTTTGTCCACAGGAAGGTAAGTTACCTCAAAACCTTGTTTTTCTAATTGGGCCATAGTATTTAAAACGGCAGGGTGTTCCACTTCACTGGTAATTAAGTGTTTACCGAACTGCACTTTCTCATAGGCTGTACCTTTAATTGCCCAGTTATCCCCTTCGGTTCCTCCGCTAGTAAAGTAAATCTCGTCAGCTTGTACCTTTAAGAGGGAGGCAATTTGCGCCCGCGCTTGATTTAGTAAGTTATCTGCTTTTTCACCCAAATTGTGGAGTGAAGATGGGTTACCCCAGATTTGTTGACTAACAGTTGTATAAGTTTGTAAAGCTTCTGGTGAAACTTGTGTCGTCGCACTGTTATCGAAATATATCATATTTACTGAACCCTCTTTTTAAATTTCACTTACAAATAATAACAAGTTTTATTGAAATAAACAAGAAAAAGACTAGTTGGGAAACTAATCTTTTTCTTCACTAACCTATTTAGCTTTATCCCTCTTCATCAATTCGGTAGCTTCTTCTTTAGATAAATACTTAGTCGCAATTCTTTCAAAGAGACCAGGTTCTACTTTTTCTAAGGCTTCGGCCATGACATCGACGGCTTGGACATATTCAAAGTCTCGCGTAAAAAGTTCCGTCGCTCTTTGGGAAGCTTCCTTAACATGTGGATAACGATCTCGGTAACGGTTCCCGTATTGAATCAAGTTTTCGGCCATAACTGCGGCTTGATACATTTCCTTTCTTTCCTTCTGGAAGGTCCGCATTTCGTTTTCGGTTTCCAACATTTGTGTCGTAATCACACTCATATCAATCTTGACATGATTCATTTCTTCCATTAAGGCGTTCACCAAGTTTTCTATATAATCTAACTTTTCATAATAAGATTGGGGATAACCTGGTAAGTGCTTGCTCATAGTTTGACGCTTGATTTCGTGAATTTCACCTTGGAAACCAGCTAAACCATCCCAGGCCTTCTTTTCATCCACCACTAATGCAGAAATATCTGCGTGAATTTTACCTTGTTCTTCTTCTATTTGCTTTAAGGCATCAAAATCGTCATTTTGCTGGTTTTCTAAACGACTATAAACCGCGGTTTCCATTTCAATTTCCGTCAAGGCTTGAGTATAATTTTTGCGAATAATGTGCAACTTAGTATCCAAATCACGCGCCCGTTCAACTTCGTCATGGGTTAATTCATAGTGTTGCCCGATACGATCCAGGTCTAGCAAAAGTTGTTTTTCTTGTTTTTCGGCATGACGGATAAACTCACCCCATTTGGACTTGCGCTTTTCCACCTTGTGACGTGCGGCATATTCGGTTTCAATTTGCTTGTAGAGGTCCTCGATACTTTCACGAATCGTCTTATCCGTGTCCTGGGCTTCAGTAACTTGTAAGTCTGTTAAAAACTGCTTTTCTTCTTGGACTTTAGTTTCCAACTTCCCTACTTCTTGGTCAATTTCACTTAAAAAATTGTAGCCATCCTTCTTTAGTTGGAGGTAACCAGCCTTAATTTCCTTTAATTGTTCGGGAAAAACGTTATGTAGGTTCCGGTATAAAGGTGGAATGACTTCTAATAATTTATCGATGCTAGCAGTTTGGTTTTCTAATTCTTGAAGTGATTGATCAGCTTGACCATAGTCACCTTGTTCCATCAAATCCCCATAATTGGTAAATTCTTTGTTGATTTCAGCAAACAGCTCCTCTAACTTAGGCATGGCAGGTCCAAAAGAAAAGTTCTTTGTTAGTAATATCTTGCGAATGTCCTTGTAGCGTTGCTTCAAGTTAGCTTTTTTTTGCCGATGTTGCTCCATCTTACCTTGCATGGCATTGACGGAATCTAAAACCCCTTGGTAAACTTCCTTAGCTTCCAAGAAACTATCTTGAGCAGCTTTAAGATTTTGCCGAGCAGCTATTAAATGATACTTAGGTAAACTAGCTCGCACTTCTTCAATCAACATTTGAATATCGGGGAATTTGCCATTCACTACTTCACGGTATCTTTGCGCAATACGTTCGTAGTTTTCGAGACTTTCCCCTGTTAAATTAAGTTCGCGTAATTCTTCAACTTGCGCCCCTAAGCTATCACCCAAGAGTTCTTGGACTTGGTCTTCTAAACTTTGAGCTAAATTTAAGGTTGATTTTCGCACATAAAACATACCGGCATATACGGCCACCAAAATCAACAAAACCGCAATTATTATTGTGATTGTCATTTCCCAACTCATTCCTTTTCCCATAATTTTGTCGTTTGTATTTCGACCTTATTTCGAAAACTTATTTGTATTTAGTAAGCTTTTTTATTATAATCATTTTAATTATATCATTAGATACCTTAATTAAAAAGATTTTGGAGGAATTTTCATGGCACAATCTTTACTTAGTCAACAATTAGACGCTTTACTTTTTGAAGAAACAGATTTGGTAGCTAACCTAGCTAATGCTTCTGCTCTTTTAAATGACACTTTAGATGATATTAACTGGGTCGGTTTTTACCTAACCAATGGCGATGAAAGTCAATTAACCTTAGGCCCTTTCCAAGGTAAGGTTGCCTGCATGCACATCCAATCCGGTTCAGGGGTATGTGGGACTGCCTTAGCCAAGCAAGAAGTTTTGCGGGTGCCTAACGTCCATGAATTTGCCGGTCATATTGCTTGTGACTCAGCAAGTAACTCCGAAATTGTCTTACCTTTAACCAAAGACGGCCAAAAAATCGGGGTCTTGGATATCGATTCTCCAAGTCTTGACCGCTTCTCTACTGAAGATCAAGCCCTCTTGGAAGAATTTGTGGCAACTTTATTACAACACCTCTAAAAGGCTTGACAAAGGCAAAGATCCTTGTTATGCTCAGAAGCGTGTAAAATAATGCAGCGGTAGATGGTAAGCTCGTCAACAGTTGTTTGCCTTTTTGGTTCGTCTAGTACCCCTTCGGCTGCAAGGGTGAACGCGCAAAAGCAACTGCACGAATACTAAATCTACAATGATTATTTTACTCCAAGAAAAAATATTTAATTTATTGGAGGAACTTTTAATGTCTCGTTATACAGGTCCTAGCTGGAAGGTTTCACGTCGTTTAGGCATCTCCCTTTCAGGTACAGGTAAAGAATTAGCTCGTCGTCCTTACGCACCAGGTCAACACGGTCAAAACAACCGTCGTAAATTATCAGAATACGGTTTGCAATTGCAAGAAAAGCAAAAGCTTCGTATGACTTACGGTGTTTCAGAACGCCAATTTGCTAACCTTTTCAAAAAGGCTGGTAAGATTCGCGAAGGTAAGCACGGTGAAAACTTCATGATTTTATTAGAACGTCGTTTGGACAACGTTGTTTACCGTTTAGGTTTAGCAACTACTCGTCGTCAAGCACGTCAATTAGTTAACCACGGTCACATCACTGTTGATGGCAAGCGTGTTGACATTCCTTCATACGAAGTTACACCAGGCCAAGTTATTTCTTTACGTGAACGTTCAAAAGACTTGAAGATTGTTAAAGAAGCGTTAGAAGCTGTTGTTGGTCGCGCTACATTTGTTTCATTTGATGAAAACACAATGGAAGGTTCATTAGTTCGTTTACCACAACGTGATGAATTAGACGCAAACATCGACGAAGCTCTTATCGTTGAATACTACAACAAGTTATAATACCCTTGTTGTTTGGGAAGTCTCCTATGGAGGCTTCTTTTTTTGTATATGACGCCTACTTTCGGTATAATGGGGGTAAGGAGTGAAAAAATATGTCTGATGATCAATTACAAGACCGTCTCAACAACGGCATTTATGGCACCCCAAAAATTAAAGCTGCCGAACAAAAGAAATTTCTCGGTACTTTTCGCGAACGGGTGCAAGCAACGCTCACCTTCGAGGAATTAAAAGACCCACAAAATTTACAGGCTCTGAAACTTGAAATGACCGCCCACCCCAAATATATTCTTTTAGTTTCTGGGGACGTACCCCAAACTAGTTTGCAAGAACTCTTAGTCTTGGGGAAAGAACAAGGTATCGAAACTCGCTTTACTGCCACGAGCGGTCAAATTTATCAACCTGATGATTTAGCAGTCGTTTTCGCTAGTAAAAATGAAGCTCTCCACCAAGATATCGTTGATATCACTGCGCTTCATCCTCATACATCTAACTTAACTAACGAAGAATATGCGCAAAAGAAAAAATCTTTTTGGCAAAAATTATTTTCATAAACTCAAAAACGCTAGGACAACAAATCCTAGCGTTTTTTAAGTTTAGTTCCTTTCGCTTAAACGGGTATTATTTTGAGCTAAATCAGCGGCAATCGCTTGTAACTTCACCACATTTTCCACGTATTCGGCTTCATTCATGTCCATATGACTAAAGCATGATTGGACCGAATCCTTCACTTTTTCTTCCATCAAACGCCCTTTAGCAGTCAATGAAATGAACACTTTACGCCCATCAACAGTATCGCGCTCACGCGTCAACCAACCGTCATTTTCCATACGGCGTAAAAGTGGCGTTAAGGTTCCAGTATCAAGTCCGAGGCGGGTACCTAATTCCTTAATAATCATCGTTCGTGACTCTTCCCATAATACCAAGAGTACAATATATTGGGAATAAGTTAACTTGAAAGGCCGGAGCGATTCAGAGTAAAATCTATTGTAGTTTTTTTGTGCTGTATAGATGGCAAAACACAATTCATCTTCCAGGCGATCAGGTCTGTGATCAATCAAAGTCTTTCCCACTTTCTGTATAATCTACCACCATTATAGTATACTTTCGTCTTTTTTAATAGTAGTTATAATAATTTATCTATTTTTTAATGAGATAAATTCCATAAGCGGAAAATCTCGGTCACTATATCTTGGTCACCGAAGACCGTCTTTTGGTGGAAAGCTAACTCTGGATAACAGTGAGCTGATAAGAAAACAAGTTGGTTGTCTTTTTGGGCATCATAGACTTGATAAATATTAGGAATCACTAAATCCAGCGCACCTTCAACCATCCCTAACTTCGCCGCTAAGTTTTCAATCACCGGTCGGTAGGAAGCATCCATTTCAGTTAAGGATTCATAACTTTGCATCCCCGTTTGGCTACTTGCATCATAGCGTAAGAGGACTTCAATCCCGCGACTAATTACATCGGTCAAACGAATACCTTGAGATTTCAATGTTTCTTTTTCAATTTGGCCCAACTTGATATTCTTACGAACTAACAAATCAGCTAATGGCGTGCGACCATCACCAACTACACGTAAAGGTAACCTTTCAATTAAAGAAACCAGTTTCCCCGCAATAATTAAGGCGCGGTAGTTAGAGCCCGCTACCACTTGTTCAATCAAGACTTCTTTACTGTCCTTTTGTAGACGTCCCAAGGCTATTTTGAGTTCGCCACTCGTAGGTGGCATCCGGAAAACCCGATTTTGGTTAGAGCTAATCTCACCCGCTGGTTTCAAGACCAAACCCTTAGTTTGCAAAAGTGGCCAAAGCTGACTTAAATCATGGTTATTTTTTACCACCCATGCACTCGAGGTTGTAACTCCTGCTGCTTGAGCTAGCTTCTTAGCCGTTTGTTTTTGGGCCCAAAGCCGACTATAAAGCAAACTATTTTGGCTTTGTGAAATTCCATGGTCAATTAAGTGACCAGCAATTTCAATAATATCAGCTTCTGGAGCTATCACTTGATAGTCTAAGCCCTTAACCACTGCTCTTTGTAATAGTAAGAGACTGTTATGGCTAAGAGTTTTTAATTTAATCTCCGTTGTACGATAATCTAAATTAGCTAAACTTGTTGCCAGGACACTCATCCCTTGATTTTGCCGCAATGAACGGGCCGCTAAGGTTTCTTCAGGTTTATCCAATCTTTGTTTTAAGACTGTCATAACATTGCTAAAGTCATTGTAGCGGTAATTTTTAGCAAAACGCCCTAATTCATCAAGAAACTGCCGTAATTCGGTAGCAAATTGACTTTGGGCAAAAGGATTTTCTTGGGCTATAATTTGATTTTTTTGCCGAGCTGCCGTTAAAGTTGCGCGTAAGTTCGCCATCTCAGGTCCCGTAGTCATCAAGAAATACCCAGCCATGACATTAATGAGCGGTAAGAGTTCCTTGGTTTGTCCAAAATCCGTTTGGGGGGCTAAATCAATCTGGTTTAATTGTAAGCCGGAAATCACACGGGTTTGGTCAGCCAATTCTTCAGTCATTAAACTAACAAAATCAACTCCTGTATTTTGAATAGCTTGATATTTAGCTAAATCACGGTAATCTATGATGTTAGCTTCCTTCAATTCCACAGCATTTAAACTAGTCCGATGCGAGCGGACTGGTGAAACTTTGGCTTCCGCCACCATTTCTTCCCATTTAAAAGGTGTCGCTCCAAAAAAGTAGGTCAAAACCCATTGATAATTAATAAATTGTCGGGCTAATTTCAAGTAAACTTGATTGCGAAAATCGGTATACGCAACTTTACTTTGGACAAATTTTTCTGAATAAAGATTCAACAACAATTCTTCTGGTAATTGGATAAAAATTTGATTTTTGGCGTCCACTCCCCGTACGATAGGACTTGATGACCAAGGCCAAGGATAATAGCCACTAGGTAAAACTTGTTTTAAAGCTTGACTTTGAAGCGCCATATCCAGGTTTAGTCCCGCTAAGTCTTGTTGGGGACGACTCGTCAAGGTCACCTGACCTTTTTTAATTTCAAGATATTGGTTTTTAAATTCAGCACTTTGGTTAACTTGACCTTGTTTATCAAGTAGCGCAAAGCTTCGTTTTACTTGGAAACGTAAAGTCTGCAAAACTTCCGTCATTTGACTGGCTTCAATCTGTTTCCCAATTTCATCTAATTTCAAAATGCTAACCTCGCTGCAATTTTAATACTTCAATTATATCATATGCTATAATATTTGTGATTACACAATAGAAAGGAATCCTTATGCAAGAACCACTCGCTTATCGTATGCGCCCTCACCGTTTAGAAGATGTAGTCGGTCAAAGCCACTTAGTGGGTCCAGGTAAAATTTTGAACCGCATGGTTAAAGCTAACCGATTGTCTTCATTAATTTTATACGGTCCACCAGGTACCGGGAAAACCTCGATTGCTTCGGCAATTTCAGGAGCCACGAAATTCGCCTTACGCACCTTAAACGCCGCCACCGACTCCAAAAAGCAGTTGGAACAAGTGGTCGAAGAAGCTAAGTTTTCTGGAACTGTGATTTTACTTTTAGATGAAATTCACCGGCTTACCAAGCCCAAACAAGACTACCTCTTACCCCACTTAGAAAGTGGCCGGATCATTCTAATCGGTGCTACAACGGAAAATCCTTATATCGCCATTAATCCTGCCATCCGAAGTCGGACCCAAATTTTCCCGGTTTATCCACTCAAAGAAACCGAGATTAAGCAAGCTATCCAACGAGCCTTAGCTGACAAAGAACACGGCCTGGGTAACTATCAAATTGATCTGACCGATGCTGCTGGAAATCACCTGGCTTCCGCCACCAACGGAGACTTACGGTCGGCCTTGAACGCCTTGGAACTAGCCGTATTATCGACAGAAGCGGATGAAACTGGTATTATCCATCTAGATACAGACGTCATTAGTGAATGTCTCCAAAAAAAGGCCTTCGCTGCTGATAAAGATGGTGACGCCCACTATGATGTCATCTCGGCCTTCCAAAAATCCATTCGCGGATCCGATACGGATGCCGCCCTCCACTACCTGGCTCGCCTCCTTTTGGCGGGTGATATGATTTCGGTGAATCGGCGCTTACTGACAATTGCCTATGAAGACATTGGTCTCGCCAACCCACCGGCTGCTAGTCGCACCGTCCAAGCCGTCCAAGCCGCAGAAAAACTCGGAATGCCCGAAGCGCGGATTCCTTTGGCCAATGCAGTCATTGAACTGTGCCTTTCTCCCAAGTCGAACTCGGCCATCGTCGCCATTGATAAAGCCATGGATGATGTCAATCAAGGTAAGGCCCATGAAGTTCCAAAACACTTACGTGACAGTCATTACGCAGGCGCTGCAGAACTCGGTCACGGTACCGAATATCTTTATCCGCATGCTTATCCCCATGACTGGATCAAACAAGATTACTTACCCCACAACCTTCGCAATGTTTCTTATTACAATCCCAAAGAAAACGGTCGCTATGAAAAAGCCTTTAAAGAGCAATATTGGCGCTTATTTAAAGCTCAAGGCAAAAAGAAATCATAGATTTTTAAGATACCTTGCTTGTACTTTAATTTTTTCTGTGCTAGTATAATCTATGAAATCTGAGGTGTACGCGTTACCCTTTACGTATGGTTGACCGAACACTTTTAATTTAGTTGCTTCAAGATTACTGCCTTAATGTGATAGCTTGCGCTAGAAACTGACGGACAGTTGCGAGCTGATCTCTTATCGAGAGCGGGTGCAACTACTTGGGTGATTAACGGCACCACCGGATTAAGGCAGGGTTTGTCCCTGCCTTTTATATTTTATTTATTACGAGGAGTTCTTTATTGTGAAAATTGCCCCCTTTATCTTATTACTAGCTTTTGCGGCCATTGTAATCTTCATTGGCTACTTTATGTGGTCTCACCGCAACCGTGACTTTTGGCTTTTAGCTCCCACCTCTACTCCGAGCTTAGCTAAAATTTTACAATATTATGGAATCTTTTTAATCTTGATGGGGTTAGCAACCTTAATTGCTACGCTCCTTCAAGCTGTTTTACCTGCGGTCTTACTCATGATTATTGATTCTTTTGCGATTGCTGCCTTATCACTTTTAATGCTGGTCTATTCAAAATTTTAAATTTTTGTCAAATGTAACGGTTTTCACTTTCATTTATGTCTAATTTAGCGTACAATAAAGGTGAAATAAAGAAAGGGTGATACCTATGTTACAAAGATACAAAAAAATTCTCGTGCCTGTTGACGGTTCTTTCGAATCAGAATTGACTTTCAAAAAAGCCATCGATGTAGCTAAGCGTAACGGTGATGACACACAAATTCGCCTAGTACACGTGGTTGACACTCGAGCTTTCCAAAATATCTCTAGCTTCGATACAGCTATGGTTGAAGAAGTAACCGAAACCGCTAAGAAGACTATGGAAGGTTATGTTAAGGAAGCCAACGAAGCCGGTGTTAAAAATATTGACTTTTCTGTTGAATATGGCGCTCCCAAAGCTGTGATTGCTAAAGATCTTCCTGAAGAAGAAGGTATCGACCTCATCATGATTGGGGCCACTGGTTTAAATGCGGTTGAACGCCTCTTGATTGGTTCTGTAACTGAATATGTAACACGGACGGCGGCATGTGATGTCTTAGTAGTCCGGACGGATGAAGACAATAAACCAGTCACAAAGAAAAAGCATAAATAATTTCAAAAAGTCTACCAATGCGTAGGCTTTTTACCCATTATGGAGGGATTAACATGCGTCAAAAATTAGAGCAAGCTATGTACCAAGATGCCTATAATTTTGCCCGCTATCTTAAAGAAAGCAAACAAGACCTTGCCTTCATTGAGGTTATCCGTAAACGCGGTATCGAAGCTCTAGGAAATTCGCTTGGCCTAGGCCTCTGTGTTTTCGGGCTCAGTATGGAACTTTCCCTACGCCTCACCCGTCTAATTATTAAGTACAACCTCAAAGTTATCAATGTAATTTTATCTATTCTTGATGGTTCTGCTAAAGGCTTTAAGGTCTCTATAACTAAAAAAATTTAGGCCAACTAAAAAACCAGCTGGGATTTTTCTCAGCTGGTTTTCTCGTTTTCATTAAATTATTTTGTCCCGAATAAACGGTCACCGGCATCCCCGAGACCAGGAACAATGTAGGAATTTTCATCTAAGTGGTCATCTAAAGCTGCCGCGTAGATATCAATATCAGGGTGGGCTTCTTGTAAGACCTTGACCCCTTCTGGAGCAGCTACTAAACAAACAAACTTAATAGAACGTGCGCCTCGCTTCTTTAAAGCATCAACGGCCATAACAGCAGAACCGCCGGTCGCTAACATTGGGTCGACAATAAACATTTCCCGTTCTTCCAAACCGTCAGGCATCTTCACGAAATATTCATGTGGTTGCATGGTAGTTTCATCACGATACATCCCAATGTGCCCGACTTTAGCGGCAGGAATTAATTCTAAAATTCCATCAACCATCCCTAAACCTGCTCGCAAGATAGGTACCACGACTACTTTTTTACCTGCTAAGCGCTTAGTTACAGCCTTTCCCATTGGTGTTTCAATTTCGACATCTTCAAGAGGCATCTCACGTGAAACTTCATAAGCCATTAACTCGGCAATTTCATTAACACATTGTCGAAATTCGCGCGTCCCACAATTTTTGTCCCGAATAATGGTTAACTTGTGTTGGATTAAAGGGTGATCTAAAACTGTAAATTTACCCATGGTAAAAACTCCTCCTCAAAATGTTCATTGATTATATTTTACTTGAAAACGTTCTATTTTCCTAGTCCAAATTTAAAGTTTTTGAGAAATATTGTTCTCCGGCGGACTTATTAAGTCGGTTCATGTAAGCCGCCCCTAAACCGTCTTGGGAATAAGTTTGTGCTAAGATGTACTTAATTTCTTGATCTTGGTCAAAATGACGAAGGCCCGCAAATAAAGCGTGACTGGCTGCTGCTACATCTGAACCCAAATCATAAACCTGTAGTCCAGGTGTTGTAATGATATTTTGGTCAGCTAAAATAGCGACTGCTTTTGATTTAGTTTGAGCCCAAGCTAAGGCTTCCGGCCAATCGCCCGTCTTCACCATCAAGACCTGCGCGCTTGGTGCATAGTGTTTATATTTCATTCCAGGGGCCTTGGGTGTTTCCTTTTGCCCTACCTTATGCTTATCTGAAATAATTTCTTGACCCAAAAAGGCTTCCAGTTCCTCGACACTCACGCCTCCTGGCCGTAGAACCGTCGGTGTTTCAACACTTAAATCGAGGATTGTGGATTCGACCCCCAACTGGGTGGGACCATCATCGACAATTCCAGCAATCCGTCCTTCTAAATCATGGAAGACGTGTTGGGCGGTTGTCGGACTCGGTTTACCGGAGGAATTTGCTGACGGGCCTACCAAAGGATTCCCCACCGCCGCAATCAAGTCGCGGGTAACTTGGTTGGCAGGCATACGAAAGGCTGCGGTTTTAAGTCCCCCAGTTACTGCTTCAGGCAAAGAACCTTCCTTAATTTTAAAAATTAAGGTCAACGGTCCGGGCCAAAATTGGCGGATAATCTTTTGAGCTAAACCAGACAAAGGACCCGTGAAACGTTCAACCATAGCTTGGTTAGCCACCGTAACAATCAAAGGATTATCCGAAGGTCGCCCCTTCGCCAGATAAACGCGCTTAACGGCTTGTTGATTGGTGGCATCTGCTCCTAAACCATAAACAGTTTCAGTGGGAAAAGCCACTAATTCACCTAGTTGTAATTCTTTCGCTGCGGCTTGAATTTGATCAGGCTGATAAATTTTGGTAATTAACACCGTGATTTCCTCTTTCTTTCTAATTGTTAAAGGCCACTTCAATCATGCGGTCTTTTCCCGCCAAGTCCTGATAAATTTCGACTTTAGCCTGGGGAAAATGTGCTTCAAACAGTGCTTTGACTGCAGGGCCTTGTTGATAGCCAATTTCTAAATATAAATGAGCTTGTGGCTCTAGTAAATCCAAAGTTAATTCTTGCGCCAACCGTTTATAAATAGCCAAGCCTCCATCCTCCGCAAATAAAGCTAAATGCGGCTCATAATCTATCACAGACTGATCCATGACTGATTCTTCTTCTTCAGCAATATAAGGCGGATTAGAGACTAGAAGATGATATTTTTGACCAACTAAAGGTGCGAGCAAATCTCCTGGTTTCGCAATAACATCTAAGTTTAAATTCCGGGCATTTTCTTGGGCCACCGCCAGTGTTTGCGGACTAAGATCAGTCAAAGTTACCTGCCAGTCTGGGCGATTGGCTTTCAAGGCTAGTCCGATAGCCCCCGTTCCCGTCCCAATGTCAGCTACTTTAAGCTGTGACTCAGAATGTTGACTCAAAATTAATTCTACTAAATCTTGGGTTTCGACCCGCGGAATCAAAGTATCTGCCGTTACCTTGAGCGTTAAACCAAAAAAGTCGGCTTGGCCCAAAATATATTGGACTGGATAACCTTGAGCATACTTGGTTACCGCCGCTTTAAAAGCTTGGTACTGTTTTGGGGTAAGCTCCGTGCGTAAATTCATCAAATATTGAGTTGGATTGTAACCTAACATGGTCCGCAAGAGCAACTTCACCCCGTCTTGATCTGCAGCGGGTTGATCTTGAATAAAAGAAAAAGCCCATTGCTGGGCTTCAAAAACCGTTGCCTTAGGCATTTTGCATTTCCTCTAAAGCCTTTGTTTGGTCATATAAAACTAATGCATCAATCACATCATCAAGTTCACCATTCATCACTCGGTCCAACTTGTTTAAGGATAGACCAATGCGGTGGTCAGTCACCCGGTTTTGTGGGTAGTTGTAAGTCCGAATTCGTTCAGAACGGTCTCCAGTACCTACCGCTGACTTCCGATTTTCATCGTAAGCATTTTGTTCTTGGGAAGCATAGTGATCATAAACCCGCGCTTTCAAAATTTTCATGGCCTTTTCACGGTTTTGTTGTTGAGAACGTTGATCTTGCATAGCTACCACAATCCCCGTTGGTAAGTGGGTCATCCGCACAGCTGATGAAGTCTTGTTAATGTGCTGGCCACCGGCACCAGAAGCCCGGTAAACATCAACCCGAATGTCTTTTGGATCAATTTCAATTTCCACATCTTCAGCTTCCGGCATAACTACTACAGTAGCCGTTGAAGTGTGAACCCGCCCAGCTGATTCGGTAGCGGGCACCCGCTGTACCCGGTGCGCACCACTTTCATACTTAAGTTTGGAGTAAACATTTTTCCCGTTAATCATGAGGCAATTTCCTTAAAGCCACCAACGTCCGTCGTCGTTTGGTCGATAACTTCGATTGACCAGCCTTGACGTTCAGCATACTTGGAGTACATGTTGAAGAGGTCCCCAGCAAATAAACTGGCTTCATCTCCACCGGCAGCCCCCCGGATTTCCATAATAATGTTTTTATCATCATTAGGATCCTTAGGTAAGAGTAAAATTTTAATTTCATCTTCCAAAGCGACCTTTTCATCCTTGGCTTCGGCTAATTCCATCTTAACCATTTCAGCCATCTCATCGTCATCAAGTCCCATTGATAACATTTCTTCATCATCTTCAATTGTTTGGTTTACTTGCTTGAAACGTTCGTATTTTTCTACCGTTTCACGTAAGTCTGCCATTTCTTTTGATAAGTCTGTAAAACGCTTGGTATCACTAATCACATCTGGGTCAGACAATAATTCACCCAATTCTTCATAGCGGTCTGCGAGCATTTGTAACCGATCGAATAATTTATCCATTCTTGTCTCCTATTATTTTTTTTCTATCATTGCTAAATCTGGATTGACATAATGCTTCCGGCAAACAGGATAGTAGGCTTCATTGCCTCCGATCATAATTTGTTCCCCGGTATAAACCGGTTTACCATCGTGCATCCGTAAATTCATAGTTGCCTTTTTGTGACAAAACCAGCAAATAGTCTTCATTTCTTCAATCTTATCCGCATACAACAATAAGTATTTCGAGCCCTCAAATAACTCATTCATGAAGTCATTTTTAAGCCCAAAAGTCATGACCGGAATCCCTAATTCATCCACAATTCGAGTCAATTCTAAGACATGATGCTTTTGTAAAAATTGTGCTTCATCAATCAAAAGACAAGCCGCCTGTGAATTGATTTCTTGGACCATTGTATAGAGGTTACTTTCTGCAAAAATAGGATGGGCTTTCCGACGCATCCCAATCCGACTGGAAACATAACCAACTTCATCGCGATTATCCAAGCCACTAGTCATAATAATAACTTCTTTATCTTGTTCCTCGTAATTGTGGGCCACCTTTAAAATTTCGATGGTCTTACCACTATTCATCGCACCGTAACGAAAAAAAAGCTGTGCCACATTCTCCACTCCTAAAATAGTCTTTCCTATTTAGTATATCCTATTTCTACTCAAATTTCATTAAGCAAAACTTTAAATTTCCCGAAAAGCATTTAATCTAAGCATCAGATGCTTACTTTTAAAGTCAAGTATGCTAAAATTTGAGTAGCAAGATTTTAGAAAAACAGGTGACAGCATGACTTTAAAAAGCTCTCTCGCCATTGCCACTGCTAAAAGTGCGCACTGGTTTTTACACACATTTAGAAATGGTGGTACCTCACTACCAGGAAAAATTGCGCTATCTTTGGATCCAGGTATTTTACAAGTTTTGGCTAAGGATTACGAAGTGGTCGTCATTACCGGGACCAACGGGAAGACCTTAACCACAGCTTTAACTGTAAAAGCCCTAAAAGCCAAATACAACCACATCTTAACCAACCCCAGTGGCTCTAATATGAAACAAGGAATTGTTGGAGCTTTTATCACTGACCAAAAAATTGGTAAAAGTAAAAAACGCCTGGCTGTTCTAGAAACTGACGAGGCTAATGTCCCTATTATCTGTGAACATTTGGAACCCAAGGCCTTTGTTTTAACCAATCTTTTTCGCGACCAAATGGACCGTTACGGAGAAATTTACACCACTTACGAAAAAATTCTTAAAGGAATTCGTAAATACCCCAAAGCGACGATTATCGCCAACGGCGACGCCCCAATTTTTAACAGTGTTGACCTCCCCAATCCTAAGCTTTACTACGGCTTTGATTACCAAGCTGACCAAGCTCAAGATGCGCCAGCTAATACTGATGGGTTGCTGTGCCCTAAATGTCAACATATCTTACGCTATCAAAGCCTAACTTACAGTAACCTAGGCAAATACTTCTGTCCCCACTGTAACTTCAAACGTCCGACTTTAGATATCAAAGTCGATGCTCTTTTAAAGCAAACGCCTCAATCATCAACCTTTAAGATTGACGGTCACCAAGTTAATCTTCATATCGGAGGAACTTACAACATCTACAATGCTTTAGCGGCGTATGCGTCGGACGTTTCTTTGACATTGATGGTTCGGCTTTGGCCCAGGCCTTGAGTGATAACGATCAAAAAGTCTTTGGGCGCCAAGAAGTTATCGCTTTAGACGACAAGGAAGTAACCTTGGTCTTGGTAAAAAACCCAGTTGGTTTAGACCAAGTACTTGAGATGATTAAAACTGATGATCAAGAATTTAGCTTAGCCACGCTTTTAAATGCCAACTATGCTGACGGGGTGGATACGAGTTGGATTTGGGATGCCCGCTTCGAAGAATTACCTTTTGCCAAGATTCCTGCCTTCATGACCGGGGGCGAACGCTACCGGGATATTACTTTCAGAATGAAAGTAGCTGGGGTACCGACAGAAAAGTTAATCATTAAAGAAGACCTTAAAGAAGCCGTAGCCCAACTTAAAAACATGCCTACCAAGCACATTTATGTTCTCGCTACTTATACCGCTGTCTTACAATTACGAAAGCTTTTGGCAGAACAAGGCTACATTCAAGGAGGAATGGACTAATGACTTATGCACTACACATCGCTCACCTCTACGGTAATTTAATGAATACCTATGGTGACTTGGGCAATATTTTAGTTTTACGCTACTATGCCCAACAAATCGGAGTCGACATTACTTCCGAAATCATTTCTATCGGTCAAGACTTTGACGACCAAAAATTTGACTTTGTCCTCTTTGGTGGGGGGCAAGACTTCGAACAAGAAATCGTCTCTGTCGATATCCAAGAAAAAAAGACGGCCTTAACTGCCTTTATTGAAAATGACGGTCCTGTCCTCGCAATTTGTGGAGGCTTCCAATTATTAGGTCAATACTACATCGGTGCCAACGGGAAACGTATTGAAGGGATTGGGGCTCTACCCCACTATACTGAAAGCCAAGTTAATAGCCGTTTTATCGGCGACATTGAAATTCAAAATGAAGAAACCGGCGAAATCTATAAAGGTTTCGAAAACCATAATGGGGTTACCTGGCTCGGGAAAAATGAACGACCTTTAGGTAAGGTCCTTTCTGGCCACGGTAATAATAACCAAGACGGTTCCGAAGGTGCAATTTACAAAAATACTTTCTGTTCTTACTTCCATGGACCTGTCTTAGCCCGCAACCACAATTTGGCCAAACGGATTCTAATTACCGCCCTCAAACGTAAATATCCCGACCAAGTGGCTAACATTGACCAAATTGCTCACTGGGACGACGATGCCATTGCTGGTTTTTAATTTCGACTAAAATAACCCTTAAGTCTTAACAACTTAAGGGTTATTTACTGTTTACAAAAAATTCTTGGATTAAAGCATCCCGAGCTAATAAGAAACGTTCATTCCTACTTTGAGGATGAATCCGATTAGTCAGGACAATCAAGGCTTCTTGACTAACTTGATCTAAAAATAAAAATGTTCCCGTAAAGCCTGTATGATAAAGCGCAGGTCGACCATCTGCACGAAAACGTAAATCCCAGCCAAGGGAACGCCCCAATTTACCATTGGGAGTCCAATCCTGATAAAAACTAGCAATGGTAGTTGGGCTAATTGGGACTGGGCCCGGGCCATAGTTTTTCCCAGTCAGAAACCATTGGCTAAACTTGACCAAATCTGTTAGAGTGGCAAATAAACCAGCTGAGCCACAATGCCGGCCTAAGGTAAAGGCCTTAGGGTCATGGACCTGGCCACGAATTAAGCCCCGTTTGGGCGAAAGTTCGGTAGGAACCGTTAAAGCTGGGGGAGGTGTAAAAGTCGCCGTATTCATCCCTAAAGGTGTCAAGACTTTTTCTTGAATTACCGTTTGTACAGGTTGATTATAGACAGCCTCGATAATTTGACCAAGTAAAATCAAGCCAATATCAGCATAAACCACCTTTTCTTCAAACCAAGAACCAACTTCTAAGGTATATAAAGCGTTCAATAAATCTGGCGCAGATAATTCATCACGATTTTGAATATAACCGGTTAGCGCCGAAGTATGTGTCAATAAGTGGCGCAAGGTAACCCTTTTATCCTTAAACTTGGGTAAGTATTGAGCTACTGGGTCATCAATTTGAACTTGCTTAGTTTCCACCAAATGCATGATTACCGTGGTGGTACCTACCACCTTAGTCAGTGAAGCTAAATCATAAAGCATTTCTGGCTGTAAAATTTCCTTGGCCGGAAAAATTTGGCTGTAGCCAAAAACTTCACTTTGCATTTGACCAGCCTTCAAATAAGCATAAGATACGCCAGGAACAACTTCCTCTCTGACCCAGCCATGCAACGTTTGGGATAGTTTTTCATTTAACATTTGGATCCTCCGGCTTTCGCTTGTTGATAAAGATAATCTCAAAATGCCCATCTTCATGATAATCAATCCGACTAGCACGGGCATTATCCAATAGAAACATAGGGACATCTCCCTGAAGGCTTTCCACAAAGCTTGATAAAATCAAACCATGAGTCACGATTAGAACATTGCCTCCACCTCGCTTTTGGTAATAGTTACCTATATTAGTTAAAGCTCGGCGCATTCTTTGGTTGAGGTGGTCAGAATCTTCAATTAATTCTGTTTCATCCATATTTTGGAAAAGCTCCGTTAGCTCTGCTACATGCTCTTGATTCAAAAAAGCTTGAATAATTTTGCGAAAGCCTAACTTTTTCAAAAGTTTAGGTGCAACTTTCCAACTTTGAGCTTCTTCAAAGCGACCAAAGCTGATTTCCCTTAAATCCGGATCCGTATAAATTGTTGGCTGCCAAGTGGTATTTTCTTCAATAATAAAACGTGCGGTTTCTTGGGTACGCTTTAAATCGCTAGTATACACGGCTTCAAATTTAAGATCTTTTAGTTCATTGCCCAAACGTTTGGCCATCCGCACCCCTTTTTTTGTGAGAGGTGAGTTCGTAACCCCTTGTAGGCGGCGAGAACGGTTAAGTTTTGTTTGACCATGTCGTACAAGATAGAAATGGACTACCATCTTAATCACCAACTTTACTTGAAATTCTATTCCTATTGTACCAAAAATTTTTACTAAAAAAACCGGAAAGATTAATTCTTCCCGCTTTTTCTCAATCATCTAAATCCCGTTCAATATTTAAACCATAGAGATAACTGGCTGGTTCATTTTCATCTGCAGGATGGACGGTTAAAGTAGCAATGGCGCCCTTACTGGAAACATAACCTGCAAAATAGACAATTTCTTCGACAATATAGGCTAAACCATCATTATTGTAGATATATTGTCCAACTTGCGGCATACTTTCGAAGGAGGTTTTATTCATTTTATAATAGTCATCATTTTCTAAATCATGCATAACTAGAATCACTTTAACCATTAATTATCACCCGATTCCTTTAAACGTTGATTACTTTTTCTAAGAAGGACTTAGTTCTTTCATGTTGTGGATGGTCGAAAACTTCTTCTGGCGTACCTTCTTCCACTACGTAACCATCAGCCATGAAAACCACACGGTCAGCTACTTCTTTGGCAAAACCCATTTCGTGGGTTACAACTACCATTGTCATCCCATCTTTAGCTAGTTCCTTCATAACTTCCAATACATCACCAACCATTTCTGGGTCTAAAGCACTGGTTGGCTCATCAAAAAGCATAATATCAGGCTTCATGGCCAAAGCTCGTGCGATGGCAATTCTTTGCTTTTGTCCTCCAGACAAGGAGGCTGGTTTGGCATCAAATTTATCTGCTAATCCCACCGTTTCCAATAAGCTTTCAGCAACAAACCTCGCTTCCTCACGGTTTAACTTATTTAATTCCACTGGTGCTAACATAATATTTTCCCCAACGGACATATTATTAAATAAGTTAAAGTGTTGGAAAACCATTCCAATATTTTCTCGAGCCTTATCCAAATTAGTATGCGGATCACTAATATCTTGACCATCAATAATGATCGATCCGGCAGTTGGTTCTTCTAACTTATTCAAGCATCGCAATAAAGTACTTTTCCCAGAGCCAGACGGCCCGATTAGTACAACCACTTCATTATTACCAACTTTAAAGTTAATATCTTTTAAAACGACATTAGAACCGTAACTCTTCTTCAATCCGGTTACATTTACTTTATATTGTGTCATTAGCGATTAAGCCTCCGTTCAACTATCTTAGAAAGTAGGGTTAAAAGTGTAATTATTATCAGATAAATTACTGCGATAATACCCCAAACAGTGAAGCCTTGTAAATTACGAGCAATGATAATTTTTCCTGTTTGTGTTAATTCCAGAAGTCCAATTACTGACAAAATAGAAGTATCCTTCAAGGTAATGATAAACTGGTTTACAAACGATGGAATCATCAGTTTTATTCCTTGTGGCAAGATAACCTTCCGCATAGCCTTCCCAAAGGGTAAACCTAAAGAACGTGCGGCCTCCATTTGTCCTTTATCGACAGATTCAATTCCGCCTTTCACAAAGGCGGCAATATAAGCTCCTTCGTTCAAGGCTAAGGTAATCACCCCGGCCACAAAGGCTGGAATTTTGTTACCTGTTAGATTCGGTACCCCATTATAAATAAACAAGGCCAGGACAATCAGTGGTAGACCACGGAAAATATAAATAATTGTCGCAGATAAGCCCCGAGCAAAACCGTTAGGTAAAACTCCTAAGAACCCTACTAAAACACCAAAGATGGTGGCAAAAATTACCCCCACAATGGTTAAGTAAATAGTTTGCCCTAAACCTTTAATTAAGACGGACTTATTTTGCTTTAAAATTCCACTTAAGGTTGTTTCGTCGACTGTGGCATTGGCTTTTTGCTTGGAAATAGCCTCACTACCAGTGTATTGCTTAATAATTTTGTCGTAAGTTCCATTAGCTTTAAGTTTCTTCAAACCTTCATTGAACTTACTTAATAACTCTTGGTTAGCCCCCTTTTTAACGGCAAAACCGTAGTTACCAGTTGCAGTTGGCTTAGTAACAATTTTTAAAGCTAAACCGGTTTTAATTCCATAACTTAACACAGCGGAATCTTCGAAACAAGCGACTGCATTGCCACTTTTGACATCATTGTACATATTATCGGAGTCATCAAAAGTAACCACTTTAAAACCGTACTTGTCCTTAATAGAGTTAGCATAGTCGGCTCCAGACGTCCCCGTTTTTACAGCAACTTTCTTACCCTTAAGGTTATCTAAACCTTTCACTGAACTGTTCGGCTTAACCGCCATTACAATTCCTGAAGAATAGTATGGCGTTGAGAAATCAAACGTCTTTTTCCGATCATTAGTAATCGTCATTCCGGCAATCATTCCATCAACTTGACCTGATTGTACAGATTGGATAGCAGCATTAAAACCGACAGGTTGAATCTTAACTTTAAAACCCTCTACCTTAGCAATTTCCTTCATCAAGGAAATGTCAATTCCCACATACTCATTATTTTCATCAGCATATACAAATGGTGGAAAAGTAACATCTGTTGCAATTGTATACGTTTTTTCGCTAGTCGCTTCGACTCCTATTTGGGAGACCTGTAATCCTGCAAAAAATACTGTCGTTACCATTGCTAGTAAAGCTAGCATTTTTTTCAAATTGAGTTTTCTTTTCACGTTAGAAAACCTCCCATCTTTTATAATGATATTATTATAGCATATCATGTTAGAAAATGCGACATCTGCTCAAATATCACCTGTATGTCTTTATCATTATAAAAAACAAAAAGCACCTAGCTCACATTAACTAGGTGCTTAAAACAGATTGGGCATACAGGGTTCGAACCTGTAAATTATGGATTCAGAGTCCACTGCCTTACCAATTTGGCGAATGCCCAAAAACTATAAATAATTGAACTAAATCAACTATTTTAGTTTAATCCTGTTTTACAAAAACGTCAAGGACTTTCAGCAATTATTTTTTATGGTGATGATGCCGGTTACGTGACTTAGGCTTTTCCATGCCTTCCACATAACGGTAAGCATGACGTTTAAGATAACGTAATAATTCAGCTTCATTCTTAAACTCACGTGGATGAACCTGCCCATGAAGACGTAATGTAATATTAGTAATTTTCATACGTCCAGTCCAAGTGTAAGTATGTTCAACGATGAAGCGGTTAATGTATTCACCAGCTTCATTCTTACCAAACTTAAGAACGTAATTTTTTTCTGGAACCATCAAAGGATTCACATGCTCTTTTTCATAAGGCACCTTATTTGCCCGTAAAAAAGTCTTGGTTTTTCTTAACATATTTTCTCACTTCCTTGCCCCAAAAATACTCTATACAATTACACTATTATACCAACTTAATTGCATTTAGCAAGCCTCTTTATTAAAAAATTAAAAAAGCCGGAGAATACCTTCTTCCAGCCACCTACATCACCCGTACGGGGATCGAACCCGTAACTCCGCCTTGAGAGGGCGACGTCTTAACCAATTTGACCAACGGGCATTAATTAAGTACAAGACTATTATACCGCTAATCAAATTTTTGTCAAATTTTTTACTTTA
>NZ_BAMI01000027.1 GCF_000615765.1 Ligilactobacillus equi DSM 15833 = JCM 10991
CCATAAGCTAATAACACATATAACTTTTCATAATACTTCTCCCCTAAAAAGCCGCAAGCACCCCTAGCTTGCGGTTTTTGTTTTGCACACATTCGCAAGTCCCTAACCATCTAGAGCTTATTCACTTAGTTGGTAGTGGTCAGGGTTGACATTGGCAAAGAGTGGAGATAATTGGCCGTGGCACAAGATCGTTAAGCGGTGCATTGCCCGTGAACAAATCGTGTAAACTAATTGTCTTTGGCTGTCGTCACCGTAATTTTGGGCGTTAGCATCCCACATAATAATCGCATCGAATTCTAAACCTTTAGCGAGGTAAGATGGAACCACCAAAGTTCCAGGTACCAAACGTTGGTTTTCTGTGCGAATTAAGGTTACCTCTTGTCCTTGAGCTTTAAGTTCCGCTGTAATGGTTTCACATTCCGCCAAAGTCTTCCCAATAATCGCCGTCGTCAATTTTTCTTGGTCGTTAGTAGCCAACTGTTGAACTGCTTTACTTAGCATCGCTGCTTGACTATCAGTTTGGAAAATGACTGGTTTTTCTCCCGCACGTTCGAAGGCTGTGACCGCCTCACCATTAATTAAGACCTCTTTGGTAAAGTCGGTAATTTGTTGGGTAGAACGGTAAGACTTGGTTAATTGCACAACACTTGTCTTTTCCTTATCAAACATAGTCCCAAGCTCTTTTAACAAGCTGTGGCTGTTCTCTCCAGTAAAGATAGCTTGGTTCAAATCCCCTAACAAGGTAAACTTGGCATTTGGGAAGGAGAATTTTAGATAGGCTAATTGGTAGGCCGTGTAGTCTTGAATTTCATCAACGAAGACGTGGCGCATTTCCGTTTCTCCCCGACGGCCACATACTAAATCAAAGAGGTAAAGAAAGGCTGTTACATCTCCCAGAGAAACTTTCTTTTCTTTAAAGTCTGCCTTAACAGCTTCTACATGCGCTTGCCATTCTGCAAGACTGACTTCATATTTAGCGAGATTAACTAAGCGTGGCACCGCCTTTAGAAAAGCCAAATATTGCATCCGAGGGCTGAGGAATTGGTTCTTAATAATCTTTTTGTGCACTGTGCTAAATTCGCGCATGACAAATTGCCGGCCCAAAAAGTCCATTTCAGCATCCCCACTCTTAAAGTTACGGGAGTGGTCACCATAAAGTTGGTCTAATTGTTGCTTACTTAAACCTTGAATGGCTTCTTGGACCCGTTCAGAACGCGCTGCCTTATTAATTCGCTTGTTAAGCTTTTTAATCAAGGCTTCGCGGGTCGCTGATAAGCGCACCTTGAGGTGATAGTTTTCGTTAAAACTGTAATAAATATCCTTGATGGTCTCTTTGGAAAAGAAAACTTCACCGTTTAACTTGATTGGCCGTACCCGCAAACCTTGCGTTTCTAAACTACGCGCATAGCGGGTGGTAGCTTTAAAGAATTCGAGGCTATCTTTTAGCTTTTGAATTTTTTGCGTCGCTGGTGCTTCCACTTTTTCAAATCGTTCTTGAAGGGTTTCGACCCGTAAATTAGGTACCCGCCGTTGACTGTATTGATAAAAGGTCATTTGAACCATATTGTGTTCCCCCATTTCAGGTAACACTTGGTCAATATAGTCATTAAACAATTGGTTAGGTGAGAATAAAATCACTTGGCTAGACTTTAATTTCCCCCGATATTGGTAAAGTAAGTAGGCTACTCTTTGTAAGACCGCAGAAGTCTTCCCAGAACCAGCGGCCCCTTGAACAAAGAGTAAGTCAGATTTAGTATCCCGGATGATTTTATTTTGTTCTCTTTGGATGGTGGTTACGATACTCTTCATCTTAATATCAGAATCTTCCCCCAAGACTTCCAATAACATTTGGTCACCCAAGGTTTCATCGGTATCAAAAACCGTCAAAATTTGGCCATCTTCCACCATAAATTGCCGTTTTAATTCCAGATTAACTTTGCGTTCGCCATCTGGAGTCAGGTAAGTTACTTCACCTAAACCTTGACCATCATAATAAATACTGGAGATAGGCGCTCGCCAGTCATAAACCAAGAAATTATCAGGCCCATCAGAAAAAGTCCCTAAACCGATATAAGCCACTTCCTTACTCTCACCTTCTTCGGTGAAGTCAATGCGTGCAAAGTAAGGCTTGTGTTCCAAGCGTTCCAAGGTTTCAAGACGACGTTTGGCTTGGTTTAAGTTACTTTCTCTTTCCTGGAGTAATTGTTGTTGTTGCCGGACAGTCAAAGCCGTTTCCATCATACCCGAATAAGTTGACGTTTTAAGGCGGACATTCTTGGAAAAATCGTCCTTGATAGTCTTGCTATCAGCTTCAACCTTCGCAACCGTTTTGCCTTCCTTAACTTGTGCTTCTTTAATTTTAGCAACGACTGCGTCCATCCGTTTTTGTTCTGTTTCTTTAATTGTGGCCATAACTTAACGTAAGCCCCCTGTCTTCAAATTTTCAGTATTCTATTTTAGCATGTTTTCCAACTCGCTTTCAATCAAAAGACTTCATACTCTTAGGCTACAAACTAAACGGTATCCGTGCTACAATGAAAGTGAATTTGACATAAGAAAGGAACTAACATGGCTTTTAATGTTTACTTTATCCGTCACGGACAAACAATTTTAAATAAATACAACCGCATGCAAGGTTGGTGTGACTCACCTTTAACAGCTAAGGGCTTAGCTGATGCTAAAGAAGTCGGTCAAAAACTTGCTGAAATCAAATTTGACCATGCCTTCCACAGTGATACTATGCGGGCTCAAAATACCTGTCTTAACCTTTTAGCCCAAAACAAGCATGAAACACCAACGCCAGCTGTTATGCCTGAATTTCGTGAACAAGGTTATGGCTACTTTGAAGGAGCTGATTCTGGTAATGCTTGGATGATGATTGGCGGTCCGCACGGTTGTCGTACATTTAAAGAATTAATTACCACTTACTCCATTGAAGAAGCTCGCAACTTTGCCAAGGAAGCCGATCCCTTCAACGATGCTGAAAATGATGCCGACTTCCAAGCACGCATTGACCTTGGTTTGGCTAAACTACGCCAACAAACACACGACGGTCAAAATATTGTTATCGTTAGTCACGGTACGACTATCCGGAGTCTAGTTCACCGCTTTGCTCCCGAAACTGATATTACTATCGGCCCACGCAACGGTTCGATTACTAAATTCAGTATCAGTGATGACCAAGTTAACTTAGAATTTTACAACCACTAATAAAAAAACGTCCCAGTTTGGACGTTTTTTTGTTGCAAATTTTATTCTTCCACCGGAGTCATTTTTCCAGTCACATAACTAAGACGATACCCCGGTTCGATATTAGGAATCACCACATTCAGTTTGAATTTGCCATTTTGGCTCCGCGCTTGAATGTGGTAACACCGTGGAATAACCTCATTATCTGCATGATACATGGGTTCAACCTGATAACGCACATTATCGTACTTCCTAACGGCCTTTAAGACTTCCTTTTCAATTTCAGCTTGTAAGACCGCATTCGACCAGCGTGTTTGTGGCGTAAGATTGGTGCGCTTGTTTGCCTTGGTTTTTAAAATCTTATCATTGAACATACTTCGGGCAATCAAGTGTCCCCGCGTTAAACCAGGGGCAAAACCCAACGGATCGGTGGTAATTGGACCCTTATTACTAAGACGTGGTAAGTTACTTTTTACCAACCACATACTAGCCTTAATCGGCCTTTGTTTATTATCAACGCGTAAAGCCGGCATATTTTTGGTTTTGGGTTGCGTGAAAGCCAAACGAGTCTTATTTTCATTGCAGATAAAAATATTACTCTGATTATCGAAAAATAACTTATCACCATCTAAGTTATATTGCTTTTGAATGTTATCCGTAACCGTTGAACGTGCGCGGTTAGAAACTTCTTGGGAAATATGAGCATACTCGCCTTCTTCCGGCTGATTAGCACTCATCTTTTCCAGGTCATGTTGCTGATTTTTTTGCGGTGCTTTAAGTTTCAATGGAGCTTCAAAACTATTTTCTAAGACCTTTGGCTTAGATACTGATTGTTTTTCTTCTTTAAGCGCCTGTAAGCGTTGTGTAACTTTTGCTACATCTGTTGGCGTTTGAACTTCTTGGACTTCCATGCCAAGAAAATCCAAAACTTCTTGGCGAATCAACGCATCAATCTCGGCCTGTCTTTGTTTCTGTTTAGCTACCAGTTCAGCCTTCAAACTCTCAATCTGTTGACTAAGCTCGGCTTCCTCCGCCAAAAGTTGGTTAAAACGTTCTGTTTCCACCACAATCTACCTACCTTTTAACAATATAATCTAAAATTTTATATAATAGCTCGATGTTAGCTTTAGGGATAGGGTAAGCCATTAATTCATCAGGATATTGAGGGTATACCGTATCCTTTAGAAAATTTCCATCGTTAAGCACAATTTCGCGAATATCATCAGGTAAAACTTCCAGATGGAATTGTAGACCGACCACATTATCTCCTACCATGATTGCTTGTTGAGCAGTGTGCTCGTTATTATAGAAGGTTTTAATTTGGCGAATAGCCGGTAATTCAAAGTAGCATTGCTCTTGATGCCAGTGAAAGGCCGTCAAAGCAATCGGAAGACCTGGGATAACTTCATCTTGGCGCTCAATCATTCCCCAGCCGGCCTCCTTACGGCCCTTAACAATCTGAGCTCCCATAACTTTACCAATTTGTTGCATCCCAAAACAAATTCCCAAAACTGGTTTGCCCACTTCCATCATATTAGCAATTAAAGCTCTTTCTTCTAAAATCCAATCATCATGGTCTTCAACACTTTGGGGGCCACCTAATAATACTAACAAATCAGTATTTGCGGCTTTAGGCAACTTAGTTCCCATTGTTGCTGGATGGTAAATGTAAAGTTCGTGACCATGTTGGTGGGCCCAATCTGCGATTGCTCCGGGACCCTCGTTAGGAGTATGCTGTAATACATTAATTCTCATTTTGGACCTCTTTTCGTAAAAACGATTTCGTTAACTTTTATTTTACCACTTTATCGTTCACTTAACATTATGAGCGCTTCCTCAGAATCCTATTTTTTTCTTAAATTTCGCCCATGACATTTTTAACAAACCTTATCACAAAGATAATGAAAACGCTATCTTTTGCATGTTATAATGCAAGTGAAAAAGAAAAAGCAAGGAGGAATTGACCATGTTTAACTTTATCTTACGTAATCCCAAAACCACTAACCCATCCCAAAAAGAAAAAGAAGCCCACGTACAAGCAAAAAACTACGAACGTTTTGTTGCGGCTAACTACGGGCAAACCCTCGATCAAGCTGTACCACAACAGTGGGTTGTTTCTAAAGAAAAATACTATACGCGTTAATTAATATCCCCAAAAAAGTCCACTGCTCGGTTCGGCAGTGGACTTTTTACGTTTAGTAAGCTGAAACTAATTGACCATTTGAAACAGTATAAGCCGCAATGACAGGGTTAACACTAGGATCAACGTCCTTGCCGTTTTCAATCATTTTAGCATGGTTTTCGTGCACCGATAAAATATCACCATCAGCGGTAACATATAGTTCTGAACTGTCTAAATTGTTGTCTTTGGCCGCCTTAGCTAAAGCTTGCGGTGCATATTGCATGACACCAGTTACCTGACTTGAAGAAGTAGCAGCGGTCTCACTTTCACTGGTAACCTGACTAGCACTAGAACTACTTTGACTTGTAGCGGAATTGCTAGCACTGGTCATACTAGTACTGTTATTGGTTTTAGTTGTAACCTGGCTATTATTAGAACTCTTAGCCTTTGCTACCACCTTAGCCGTTGAGCTAGTGGCAGAAGATTGATCCTGGGCTTGGTCAGAACCACAAGCCCCCAAAACCAAACTTAAGGTCAAAATAGGCAAATATAATAAACTAATTTTTTTAAGTTTCATGTTTCTTCCCTTTAACTTTCTTAATTTCCTTCATCTAATTACATGCTTAATCATAATCTGTCCCTCTTTCCACGTCAAGAAATTCATGTTAACTTTGTGTGTTATGCTAGTTAAATTCGAGAAATAAATATGAATGTTAGTAGCCCGAATAAAATTTTAAAAAGATGGTTGACATTTAAGATTATGGTGTTATGATTATAAACAATTAATATAAAGTTAAACGGCAATGAGAAGGGGAGTAGGTTATTTCCACGCACGCAGAGAGTTCCTGGTTGGTGAAAAGGAATTGTACGGAAGTTTCACGAAAATCACCTTTGAGCGGAAGATGCGATGAGTGTCTTCAGGTTGTACCCTCTATAGTACTGACGTATCGCCCAAAGTACAGCTTTGGGCCGCACGTGACAAAGGCTGACTGTTATTTAGTTGGCGAAAAATAGGTGGTACCGCGGAAACGCCCTATGAGGATTTAGTCCTTGTAGGGCGTTTTTAATTGCTATTTAATTTTTTGAAAATTATTATGAGGTGATTACTATGAATCAAGGAACAACATTATTGACATTAGACAACGGCTACCATTTATTTTCACGTAAAGAGGGTGAGGGCCCTGTAAAGCTTCTTTGTGTTCACGGCGGTCCTGGGGGTAATCATGAAGAATTTGAAAACTTTGCTCAAAACCTTACTGACAAAGGTGTCGAAGTTTATACATATGACCAATTAGGTTCTTTTTATTCTGACCAACCTGATTTCAGTAAAGAAGAAAACCGGCACTTTTTGACCCTAGACTATTATCTTGAAGAACTTGAAGAAGTTCGGCAAAAACTAGGTTTGGATGATTTCTATCTTCTTGGCCATTCCTGGGGAGGACTTTTAGCACAAGAATATGCCTTGAAATATGGCCAACATCTCAAAGGGTTGGTATTGATGTCAATGATTGATAATATCGAGGAATACACACCGCATGTTAACAAACTTAGAGAAGACCTCTTTTCCGAACTAGAAGTTAAATACATGCGTGATGTTGAAGCCGAAGAAAATTTTGACGATCCAATGTATCAACAGCTTTTGGACAAGTTATATTCGCTTTATGTGACTCGGCATCCTAAAGTTAAGCACATGATTAGTACTATGGCAGCGCTGTTTACAATCATTTCCAAGGTAATAATGAATTTGTGATGGTTGGGACTTTAAACGGTTGGGATCGGCGTGCTGACTTACATAAGTTGGAAATGCCAACGCTCTTAACCTTTGGGGAATTTGATACGATGCCATTAGATGCGGCCCGTCGTATGCAAGATACCCTACCAAATTCACGTTTGGTATTGACTCCGGATGGTGGTCACTGTCACAACGAGGATAATCCAGCAGCCTTTTTCAAGACGTTATACCAATTCTTAGCTGAAGTCGAAGATGGTACCTTTAAAGGTGCTTAATTAGGGAGGAAAGCTTATGAAGTTAAAGAAAATGTTATTATCAGCGCTTGTCGTTAGTGCAAGTGCTAGCTTATTAGCTGCTTGTTCATCTAATAAACAAGAAACGGCTGAAAAGAATCAAACCTTATATTTAATGCAAACGAGTGATATTCTTTCCTTGGATAATTCTAACATGGCCAACTTGGCACAATGGAATGTTTTCGAACAATCCATGGAAGGTATGTATCGAGCAAATAAAGATGGAGAGTTAATTCCAGCTATGGCCAACAAGGTAGTTAAACCAACAAATGGCGGGAAGACCTATACCTATCACCTACGTAAGAATGCTAAGTGGTCAAATGGTGACCCCGTTACTGCGCAAGATTTTGTGACTTCTTGGAGACGTTCCGCTGCTCCAACAGCTAAATCTGGTTACAACTACATCTTTACAGGAATTAAGAATGCAACCAAGATTTCTAACGGGAGCTTACCAGCATCTGAATTAGGGGTTAAAGCATTAGATAAACATACCTTACAAGTTGAGCTAGAATACCCAATGCCTTACTTCAATAAAATGATGGTTTTACCAGCATTCTTCCCCCAAAACACTAAGTATGTGAAGAAGTATGGTGATAAATACGGAACCAATAGTTCACGTTTAGCATATAACGGGGCTTTCCAAGTTAAAGGATGGACAGGAACCAACGAAAAATGGACTTTAACGCGTAATAGCCATTACTACGCTAAAGACCAAGTTCATTTAAAGAAAATTGCTATGCAAGTAGTTAAGGACTCTAATACAGCTCACCAATTGTTCCAAGAAAATAAGCTTGACGAAGCACAAGTAACGGGAACAACGGCTCAAGGTTTACAAAATGATAAAAACTTGCACCACGTCAGACGAGCAGGAACCTACTACTTACGATTAAACCTGGAACAAAATAAAACCTTTAGTAACCAGAAATTACGTCAAGCACTGTATCTTGTCTTGAACCGTAATCAATTAGCTAACAAGGTTCTTAGCGACGGATCTAAGGCTGCAGATACGTATGTTGCTCCAGGATTGGCCAAAGACCCAACAACTGGTAAAGACTTTGCTACAGAAATGAAACCAAGTGAAACGCATAATGTGGCTAAGGCGAAGAAGTTGTGGCAAGAAGGTTTGAAGGAGTTAGGCAAGTCTGAAGTGACATTGACAATGGTAACTGATGACCAAACGGTATCTAAAAATATCGGTCAATTTGTTCAATCACAAGTTGAGACTAATTTTAAGGGTGCAAAGGTTAGCGTAACATCAGTGCCAAATAAGAACGCAAGCGACCGAGTAAGTAGTGGTAAATTTGATATGCAATACACACTTTGGCTAGCTGATTTTGCTAATCCGGTGAGTGATTTTGATGTTTTAACTTCAACTAACCCACAGAACTATGGGAAGTACAATAGTACTGCTTATGATGATCAACTTACTCAAGCTAAAGTCAATGGTAACAATGAAAAGGCCTTTTGGACTAACATGCGTAATGCTCAAAAGCAATTGAATGGTGACATGCCAGTTGTACCTTTATATACTATGACTGAAAGCTACTTGGTTAATCCTAAATTAAAGGGTGTTCTTTACCACACAGTTGGTGAAACAGATTACACTCGTGCATACTTTAATAAATAGAAGGAGATAACCTAACTCTCTAATAAATTTTAAAAATAGCCATAGTAAAAACCTTAAGAGATTAACGTTTTTGGAAACGTAATTTCTTAAGGTTTTTAAATTACAAAACTTATCTCTTACTTCGATTGATAACAAATCTCAGTATTGCTTTTCCTACCCCATCACCATTATTACTTTCAGTAATTACATCAGCAACCTCTAACAACTTAGGTGTTGATTCTTTAACCGCTACCCCAATTCCGGCATATTTTATCATTGGAATATCTGGGTCAGAATCTCCGATTGCCATAGTTTCCTCTGGTTTAATGTCTAACTTTTTACTAATTTGATTTATAGCCCAACCCTTGTTGACACTTTTACTTACAAAATCAATATAATATGGTTCAGATCTAGTAATACTCAAGTTTTCATAATATTCCTTAGGAATATTACTTTGCAATTTTTCGATAACTTGTGGCTCTGCAGCAAACATTAACTTTAGAAAATCCTTTTTTTGAGATAGTTCTTGAAGTTGCTCAAAAGTCCTATAGTGTATTGGTAATTTATTCTTATAAGATTCAAGCGTAGCATACAAATTTATATCAGAATCTGTAGTGTATGCGTCTTCTGCTGTTTGTGCCATCATAAATATTCTCTGGCCTTGTATTGCTGTGTGACTGAATTTTTCAATTTTAGCTATATCTTCAAAGTTAATAGTATTTTTAGCAACTATTTTACCACTAGTAGATGTAATCATCCCTCCATGAAAAATTGCTACATACTGATCATCTTGATTGGATAAACCTAACTGTTCTAAATACTGTTGCGTACTAACTAAAGGGCGCCCAGTAATAAGCGCCACTTTAATCCCCTTTTGTGTCGCTTGTTTAATGGCATCAACTGTAGTGGGTAATAATCTTCTATCATCAGTTATCAATGTTCCATCTATATCAATGGCTATTAATTTTATATTTGACATGATTAAGCACTCCTTTTTTTGATGGATCCCTACATTACAATCTATAGATATGACATTATCTAAACTATTCCCACATCATCTTACAAATTCCGTAATTCAGTCACAATTTCTGCATATGACTGTTCCTTACCAAAAATGGCGGATGTTCCTAATACAAAATTATTAATGCCTATATTCTTATATTTTTTTATCCTCTGTGGAGAGATATTTCCATCAAGGCCTATTTCAAACGTAAACTCATTTTCTTTCCTTAGTGCACAAACTTGCTTAATCTTTTTGTCCATACTCTCAATAAATCTTTGACCAGCAAATCCGGGATTTACTGTCATTATTATAACTCCATCTATATGTGGAAGTAGTTCTGAAACCATTTCTATAGATGTTTCGGGGTTTATAGCAATTCCTGCCTTGCAACCATAATCTTTTATTTTTTCTAAAGTTGTTAGTGGAAATCTATCTGCTTCAGGATGAATATATATTATCTGAGCACCTGCTTCAGCAAACAATTTAACATGCCTAATAGGATTTTCAATCATTAAGTGTGCGTCAAGTGGTAAGTGGGTAAGTCTATTAACACTAATATAGTCTTCCAATCCAAGTGCAAAATTGGGGACAAAATTTCCATCCATAATATCCATATGGAGTAAATCTACACCTGCTTGTTCTAAATCTTGAATTTCTAAGTCTAACTTAGTAAAGTCCGCACACATCATTGATGGACATAAGTTAATTTTACTCATAATTATTTCCTTTCATAACAAAATAACTACCATAATATCAGAAAATATGGTAGTTATATTAGTCATTAATTTTTATTTACGGTCATAGAGGTAAATAAATTAATCACCATTTTTATTTTGTGTAGTTACATGGTTATATAATGCCTTACCAGCCTTAACATCTTCCCAAGTACCAATCTTTACACCCTCAGAATAGTAACCATCTAATGCACCATCACGTTGTAATTTTGTTTGTTCCAATGCAACTTTGGAATTCCATTCCGTAATGTCAACATCCGCAAGAGACTTGTGTAAAGCCGTAACAGGTCCATATCTTTACCACCTGAAGTAAATAATGTACCATGGGAATTAAGTAAAAATCCGTTACGTAATGCTTTATCTCCAAGTTTCTTAACTTCATTAGATACATATTCTGCTAATTCTTCAGAACACATTGGGTGCCACTCTAATGTTCTAATTTCTTTTAACTTTTGAGTAGCTTCTGTCAAGTTAGGCATATTTAAACCTGTTGTTGCCCAAAACATTGATTGATCAGCATGGGAGTGGAAGACACATTTAATGTCAGGATTTACATCATAAATCGCTTCATGCATATTAATTTCACGAGTAACTTTTCCGTTACCTGAAATAACTTTTCTAGTGTGAGGTTCGATAACTAAGATTTGGTCCGCAGTTAGATGCCCCAAATATGCTTCTGACATCATCGTTGGTGTCATTACATAGTATTCCTTACCTTCTTCATCTTTCACACGAATACTGATATTACCACCAACAATATTAGTATCACGTCTTTCCATGACTGTTCTAACAACTCTTGCTAAATCTTCACGTTCATATTCAAAAGGAATTCGACCTGCTGGAAACTTCATAGTGTAACAACCTCTCTTTTTAATATTTCTTTTTTAATTCACGTAACTCTTTCAACTGTTTTTTTGCTTTTCTTTTTTTCTCTAAATAGCCAGGGAAAAGAACGTTACTACCTTTTTTATTTACTAATAATCCTAGGATAATGACAAAAATATTTACCCAATACATTTTCGTAAAAATTGCCATTACGAATAGTAGAAATGTTAAGAAACTAATAAATGTCCAAAACTGCCTAGTCTTTGTCATAACAATCTTCCCCCCTAATAAAGTTTACTTTTCTTCCAATTTCTTGTACTTATTTGCTGGAATTGGTTCTTTTTGGAATCTAAGGTAAAGTAATGCAAACAAGGTAAGTAAAGCGACAAAACCAATAATTGCCCAAATATTACCACGACCAGCCCATGATGCTAGGAATCTAAAATCTGGTGCTTCAATAGAACTCCATGAAACTTCTGAACCAGAAGGAACCTTAATGGCTCCCGTACTCTTTGCTAATTTTGTAAAGATACCTGCAAAGTATGTCGACCCGTATAAGAACAATGGCTCATAAATGATTCCTAAAACAATCATACGTAATAAGTTACCACCGGTTAAGAGTAAACCACCCACACCAAGACAGTAGTTAATAACACCAGCTAATGGTAAAATTTCATTGCCTGGTAAGATAGCCGCAAACACAATTGAAATAGGAATCAAGAGAACCATAGTTACCCATAATTCAGTACTTTGTCCTAAAATTGGCCAGTCAAGGCCAATAACAAACTCACGACCTTTGACATGCTTCTTCATAAAATCGCTCATCGTAGTACCGAACGGGGTTAAAGCATCCATGAAGAATTTAGCCATAACTGGGAAAATAGCCATAACCGCACCTGTTGTTACAGCAAGGTTCAGTGAATTTGCAATACCATATCGCCCAACAAGGCCAAGTAATAATCCAATAATGGCACCCATAACAACTGGCTCACTTAGGATACCGATTTTACGCTTTAAAGAGTCGGCATCCCATTCTTTATTAAACACTGGAATAAAGTCCATCACTTTGTTAATGGGACTCATAATAACAGCAGTAAAAGTTTCGATGTGGGTAACAGTTACCCCTTCGTAACCCAGCATATCTTTGATTTCCTCAGACCACATATCACCGAGCTTCAAAGAAATAACAACTTGAATACCAGCTACAATAAATCCCCATAACATGTTCCCAGAGAATTGGTAAACAATGTAACCAGTTAATGCAATTCCCCAAACATTCCACATATCTGCATTCAAAGTTTTTGTCATTTTACCTAGTAACATAATTAAGTTAATGCCTAATTCAATGGCAAAAAATGCAAATGCCAATGGCCAAGCCCATGTAATAGCAGATGCACCAGTCCAACCAAAGTCAACAACGGGTAAATTAATACCTGTATTCTTCGCCAAAGCCTTAGCTGCTGGACTTACAGCTGCAGTCAACTGATTGATAGCTAAACTCATCCCAATGAAACCAGTACCTAAATACAATCCTGAAAGTAATGCCTTAGATAGTTTCATACCAAATATTAAACCTAAAATAGCAATGAATATTGGGATAAGAACTGTAGATCCAACACCAAGAACTGCTTGCACTATGTCATTCCAATTCATATTTATCACCTCGAGATTTTAGTAATATTAAAAAAGCATAAGAATTATATTTTATGTTTTTCAACAACCTCCTTTACTTTTTCATTTGCTTCATCTTGGCCCATTCCTGTTAACCAAGGTAAACCCACCATTCCGACAACATCATTTTCATCAAGCGTTTCTTGAAGCTCTGCATCAGCCGGTGCAATTCCAACATAAATAATAACGCTAGGATCGTTTTCGATAGTAGACTTAGCCGTTTCAATTGGCTTTGGGGTAGCCTTAGCATACCCATCTAATCCAACAGATGCTAAGTATTCATTCAATTTATTTGATACTTGGGGACTAGTTGCAACACCTGAACCACAACAAACTAAAATAGTTTTCATAATTAAACACCTCGTTAATCTTTAAAAGTTTCTGTAACTAATTCATACATTTTTTCTTTTGTATCAGCATTCTTAAATTTTTCTACAAATGCACTATCCTGAAAGGCAGCCATCATACTTGCTAATAACTGAGGTTGCTTAGAACCTTCCTTTATACCCAAGAAAAGGAAGTCACGAGTTGACATATCCGCTGCGTCGCCCATTTGCTTAACATTAAGTACTTCCTTATTTCGTGCAATATAGATAAATGGTTTTTTGATATATTTACTATCTACATGTGGTAAAGCAACCGAAATCTCTGGAAATTGAAGTCCCGTTGGATAGGATAATTCTCGCTTTTCAAGTCCAGTAATGTACCCCAGTTCTGCTACACCCCCTTCAATAGCCCGCATTCCGACTAAATCAAAGAGTTGTGCTTCATCAGAAACTAATACATTTAAGTCAATTAAATCAACATCAAACATATCCTTAATCATAAAATCATCTCCTTTTAAATTTCATTTGTTTCCGCTTACATACTTTATTATAATCAAAAAAAAAAACAATCCTTTTTTTGATTATTTTTGATTTTTTATTTACGAACTTGAACGTTTAACTTTGTTATATTATAATAAAAGACATATATTAGAATATAAAAAATATAAGAGAGGTGTCCAAAGATGATTAAAAATGTTCGTTTAAATAAAATAATAGATATCATCAATTTAAACGGTGGAACAATGTCTACCTCTGAAATTGCGTCAACTATAGGCGTATCTGAGGTTACCATTCGGAGAGATTTAAAAGAGTTAGAGCAACAAGGAAAATTAATTCGTGAACATGGCGGAGCTTCCATTATAGAAGAACCTCAAAAACATATTGAATTTTCAACTGATGAGAAAATGTTGCGAAATATAGGAAAAAAAGAAGAAATTGGGAAAAAACTTGGTAAGCTTATTCCAGATAAATCAACTATATTTCTTGGTGCAGGAACCACACTATTACTAGCAATTCCTTATCTAGTAAAGAAAGAGTTAACATTTATTACAAATAGTTATCCTGCCTTTCAAGCATTATTAGAATATGATAATAGAGTCATTTTAACTGCTGGAGAACTGTACAAGAAAACAGGTGAATTCCTAGGAGAAATTGCAGAAAACTCATTTAATAGCATTAACATTGATTATGCTTTATGTTCAACAAATGGTATTAGTGAAAATAAAGTAACTACTAGTAATTCCCAGCAAGGAAGTATCCAGTCTACTGCAATGATGTGCTCAAATAAGAAAATTATCGTGGCTGATACTTCAAAAATTGGTAATTTAGATGTGATTACTTTTTCTAATCTGGATTCTTTTGACTTTCTTGTCAGTGACGATGATTGGGATGCAGAAGTCAAAAAAAAATACTCTCAATATATTGAAATTAAATAGAATGTGAAAGGAAGTTTATTATGATTATTACTTTAACTATGAATCCCTCTGTTGATTATCTTTATAAATTAAGCACCTTATCACCAGGAAATTTGAATAGAGTAGAGTTAGTATCAAAAATGGTTGGTGGGAAAGGAATAAACGCGGCACGTGTATCATCAATTCTAGGTACAGATACTATTGCGATGGGAGTAATTGGTGGCCAGAATGGTCAATATATAGAAAATGAAACTTCTATCGATAAATTTACACCGAAATTCATTAAAGTAAAAAATGAAACGAGAAATTGTTACGTTATTCTTGATAAAAATAACAACAAAACTGAAATTAATGAATATGGTTACCCCATTGAAACAAAAACAATTTCTCTAATTACAAACAACATTAGAGAAATTCTTTCTAATGAAAAGGTATCTATTATTTCTCTTAATGGTAGTTTACCAACCAACTGCCCTTCTGATTTTTACAATAGATTAATAAAGGATATTCGCTCTATAAATAAAGACGTGAAGGTATTACTCGATACATCTGGAGATGCATTGAAAACTTGTTTAAATTCTAAGTATCTTCCCAATATAATCAAACCCAATGAAGTTGAAATTGCTAATTTACTCGGTATTTCTGTAACTACTGATGTTAAAATACTAAAGGCTAAAATTGAAAAAAATGACTTATTGTCAAAAATTCCAATTATTTTTGTTTCATTAGGTTCACAGGGATCACTTGTTAAATATAATCATTCTTTTTATAAAATAACGTTTCCTAAAATAAACGCTGTCAATACACAAGGATCTGGTGACTCTACTGTTGGTGGTTTGTTATCTGCAATTGATATGCAGAAAGATGAAAAAGAAATTATTAAGTATGGTTCTGCCGCCGGTACAGCTAATGCATTGAATATTAAAACTGGTTTTATTGATATAGAAGATTTTAAAAACTCATACGATAATGTAGAAATTTCAATGATTGGAGAATAAACTATGGAATACGAAGTATATTACATTAGACATGGACAAACGTTGCTCAACCTTTCTCATCGTATGCAAGGTTGGTCAGATTCACCATTAACAGAAAAAGGTATTCAAGATGCCGTAGAAGCTGGACAGTTGTTAAAAAAAGAAAATTTAGAATTTTCTAAAGTATACTGTAGTGATACAAGTAGAGCCTACAATACTTGTAAAAAAATAACTGAATTATGTAATATACCCCAAAATTCAATAAAACCAAGCTCTTTGTTCAGGGAACAATGCTACGGTTATTTTGAAGGACATAATATTGATGAAACATGGAGGATTATCGGTCTTCCATATGGACAAACCAAGTTCCTTGATCTTGTGTCTGAATATGGTATTGATAATGTTCGTAATATGACCAAAAGTGCTGATCCAACAAAATTGGCTGAAAATGCTGAAGATTTTTGGACGAGAATTAACAAAAGCTTTAATTTAATTAGCTCCTCAGTTAAAAATAAAGAAAAAGTTCTTGTTGTATGTCATGGTACGCTAATTTTTAGTCTAGTTAAAAAATATGGAAATGGTATCGACAAAAATATTGAGCCTAAAAATGGTTCAGTCACTAAATTAGTGTTTAAAGATTCTAAACCCACTGTTGAATTTTACAATAAGACATTCTAACTCAAATGATAGGTTGGATTACAGAAATTGTCATCTTTACACATACCACTAAATTTAATTAATCATATAACCAAAATCCCTTCGACTAAGCAAGTCAAAGGGATTTTGTAACTATTCGTTAAACACCATTCTTTGCCTAACCAACCTCTGATATTCCTCAATCCCTATCATCTAGTATGCACAATCTCATAGTGTTCCTGATAATAAAGATTGATGCCTGGTTTTCAATATAACTTCGACTCAGCTATCCTGACCTTTTTTGACAGTACACCCTTCAATATATTCTCAACAAGTAACTTCTTGAGTTTTCTTTGATTGCTTTAACCAGTATTAAGTATCTTTCATATAGATATATCTTTTGTGCGTGAAAATTCTAGATAGGAAACTTATTGTAACCTAACTGGATATATTTATACCATATCTGCTTTATACTAGAGTAATTGAGATAATTAAATAAATATCACTAAAATACTAAGATTCATGAAAAATAGCTGTTATAATTGATGCTTGACGATTTAATTTTTTAGTATTCTCCTGCAATAATATAGTGACTATTTTTAGACAAAAACATAAAACTAGAATCATATTTTAATTTTTTAACCCCTTTCAGTCACTTTTACCTTGCAAGGTTATGCTAAGAAAGGCATAATAAAGTTAAACTACTTGTATCGAATTTTATTTAGAAAGGACTGTTTTTATGCGCTCATTTGAAGCCGATCAAAATTTTATTAAGATTTTAGAAGCCGTGGTCCGCTTTGGCAGTCTCAGCAAGGCCGCCGAATACCTTTTTATTTCGCAGCCTTCCCTCAGCAAGAAGATTAAGCAGCAAGAAGATTCCTTAGGCGTTACTCTAATTGATCGGCGCCACCACCCCATTCGTTTGACTGAGGCTGGAGAATTTTACCTCTCGAATTTAAAGCGCTTAACCACTCAATACGCTGCTGTTTACCGTGATTTACAACGAATGTCAAGTTCCAATCATGGACAACTGTCTATTGGAGTAACCCAATCTCTAGGGCAAAAAATTTTGCCCTTGCTTTTACCTCAGTATCATAATGTTTATGAAGACGTAAAACTTACCATCTACGAAGATACTTCAGAAAACCACGAAAATCGTCTTATCAGAGAAAATCTCGATTTATATGTGGGAATCTTACCTATCTACCAGCCCGACATTCATTATGAAACTTTAGCGACTGAACCAGCCTGTTTAGTTATCCCTTACCGCCATCCCAAATTCGTCGCTGGACAAGCTATGAAAAAAATCAAAACAATTGGTCAAATTGAACCTTTCCTTAGAGAGTTTCCCTATATCAGTGCTAAAGAAAATGTTGGTTTTCAAAGACAGGTAACGACCACCTTAGCTGGGCAAGGAATTATCCCTGATAATATTCTTCAATCTAACAGCTTACCAACAATCGCTAAATTAGTCGAACGGGGCTTAGGGCTTCGATTATGCCTCAATCTGTCTTAAATTTAATTGATACTGAGGCGGTTAATATCTATCAACTACCAGCTGACAAACTCAGCTATACTTTGGTGGTGGCTTACAAGGATACCGTGGATTTAACTTCCCAAATGAAAGCTTTCATCCGTTTAGCCAAAGGAATCGGTCCCGCCTTGCTTAAATAAAAATTAATTATTTTTTTAAATCGTAATGGTAACCATTAAAGTCTAAATCAACGCATCTATTTAAATGTCTAAATCGTAATTACTTTTGACCTTTGTCTCAACCGCTTGACAAAGGTTTTTTTCTCCTTTAATCTTTAAAAAGTAATCATTACGAATCACGTAGATAAATTTTTAGAGGAGTTAAAAATGTTGAAAAAATTATCTTTAGCTTTAAGTTTAATTGTTACTATATGCTTTGGTCTAAGTCTTAATGCTTCTGCCCAAGCTGCTAAAACTCAGGTTATTACCACAACTGACTTCTATGGCGAAGTCGCCCAAGAAGTCCTTGGTTCCAAGGGAAAGGTAACTTCAATCATTAATAATCCTAGTACTGACCCCCATGACTTTGAGCCAACCACTAAAACTGCTAAGCAAGTAGCTCAAGCTGACCTTGTCATTTACAACGGTATCGGTTATGATAGTTGGGTTAAGAAACTTAATGGCAAGAAATACCTCGCTGTTGCTTCCCTAGTTGGAAAAAAAGATGGCGACAATGAACACATTTGGTATGATGTGCCCGCTATGATTTCCTTAACGGAAAAGTTAGCCACTTACTTCAGTAAAAAAGACGCTAAAAACGCTGACTACTACCAAAAAAATGCTCAAGCCTACATCAAAGAATTGAAGCAGCTTACCACTTTAGAAACAAACATCGCTAAGCAAGCTAAAGGACAAAAAGTAGCGGTTAGTGAACCTGTCTTTGACTATGCTTTAACTTCTATGGAATATAAAGTAGCCAACAAACACTTTGCTAAAGCTACGGAAGATGAAAGCGACCCTTCCTACTCTGACATTAAAAAGTTGCAAACTATGATTAATAAGAAGCAAATTGCCTTCTTTGTCCAAAATACTCAGTCTGATAGTAAGGTTATCGACAACATGGCTAAATTGTGTCAAGAAAATGACGTGCCAATTGTTAAAGTTACGGAAACCAAACCCAAAGGTAAAACCTACGTCCAATGGATGACACAAGAATTTAAACAAGTCCAAAAAATCCAAAATAACTAAATGCACCCGCAAATATCCGCAGATGTTTGCGGCTTTTGCATTCTGAAAGGAACCCACATGTCTACGTTACTAAAAGTTACCAATTTGACTATTGAGGTGGCTCATCGTCGCCTCTTTGAAAATCTTAACTTCGAATTACCAGCTAATGCCCTAACTTGTATTACCGGAGAAAACGGTGTCGGTAAAACAACTCTGGTTAAGCACCTCCTACGTGACCTTGACCTCAACTATACGAGCCACACAACTTGTCACCTTAAACGGAGCCAAGTCCAATATGTACCGCAACTACGTAACATTGATGATGACTATCCCCTTAGTATCCGTAGCTTTGTCCAATTAGGCTTTAAGTACCATTTTTGGCCTTGGCTTAATCAAGCAATGAAGGTTAAACTTGAACAAGTCTTAGCTGAGACCAACTTAACTAAAATTGCTAACCAACCTTTAGGGCATGCTTCAGGTGGGGAAAAACAACGCGCCTACCTCGCCCAAGCCCTCTGTGCTGATCCTAGTCTTTTAATTCTAGATGAAGCCACCGCTAGTTTAGACCGTTCTAGTAAGCACGAATTACTCAAATTACTCAAGCAAATCATGGCTGACCGGAACTTAACCATTCTCTTTATCACCCATGATCCTGAGTTAATTGCAGCTTATGCTGACTACGAATTAAACCTGGATAATCACACGGCCACGGTTACTAAGAAAGGATAATTAAGCAATGTTTACTTATGATTTTATGCGCTATGCCTTTATTGCTGGTATCTTTATTGCCCTAATTTGTGGGGTGATGGGCGTCTTCGTGGTAGCGCGTCAAACCTCATTTTTCACCCACACCCTCTCAGAAATTGGTTTCTCTGGAGCCTCTTTTGGAGTCTTCCTCGGAATCTCACCCTTAGCAGGCATGTTACTATTCACCTCCGCTAGTGCCATCTTAATTGGTCTTTCCGGTGAAAAGGTGGGGCGGCGCGAAGCTCTATCAGTGTTTTTTCCGGACTCTTTTTGGGACTAGGGATTCTCTTTTTATCTTTATCAGATAAACAATCTAGCTATGCCACTAGTATTTTATTTGGGAGCATTGTCGGTATTAATGAAAGTTCGCTTTACACTCTAGTGGGTCTTTCAGTGATTTTATTATTAGTTGTTTCCCTCATGTTTCGACCTTTAGCTTATAACTCCTTTGACGGTCAAGGAAGCGAATATAACCAACGCTATAACCGTTTAATTTCGATTATCTTCCTAGTACTCCTAGCATTAACCATCAGTGTGGCAGCTCAAATTGTGGGTTCACTTTTAATTTTTGTCCTCCTAACCATCCCAGCATCCGCCGCCAAATACTACACCCACACCATGGGAAAGATGATTAGTTTGGCTACCGGGTTTGCACTTTTTGGAATTTGGTTAGGCCTTTACCTTAGCTATTTAACTGATTTACCCGTCTCCTTTTTTATCACGGTTATTGAAGCTTTAATTTATGGCTCAGCCATTCTCAAGGAATACCGTAATAATCAACATAAATAATTCAGTCCCCACCTGGGGGCTTTTTTTGCGTCTAACTTTAGCTAGAAATTAATTATGTACTATGGTATATTATTCTCCGTAGGGGTAGGAAGCCTTGCGTAACGGGCCTATGGAACGGAATGTGAACATAGGCAGAATGGTCCATGACCGACGTTTGGTTTTCGCATTCACCATCATAATTGCATAAATTTTTTGGTGCTTGGTCTCCCCCACAAAAATTAATTTTTTTGGGAGATGTTACAATGACAAAATTCTTATCTTTTAAAGGGCCACAAATGAATGTTCGGACCTTAACCTTGGCTGCACTCTTAATCGCCTTAAACGTAGTATTAGGGAAACTATCTGTAGGGTCCGACACCGTCTTTAAAATCAGCCTCGGCTTTATCGCCACTGGCATGATTGGTTACTTTCTAGGTCCTTGGTGGGGCGGAGTTGCATGGTGGTTAAAGATCTAATCGCTAACACCATTTTTTCTTCAGGCTCGACCTTTTTCCTAGGCTTTACCTTTTCAGCCTTTGTCTCTGGTGTCATCGCAGGTATGATTTTGTACCAGCAAAAAGTCAGCCTCAAGCGTCTTTTCGCTTATGAATTTGTGCAAATTCTCGTGACCAATGTGTTCTTCACAACCTTGTGGATTAACATTTTATACACGACACCCTTTATACAGTTACTAACCGTCCGTTTACCCAAGGAAGTTATCTCTTGGCCTATTGAAGCCATCATTTTATTCCTGGTCTTACGCGCTGTTAGTCGCTTAAACTTACAACAAAAATCAGGCTATTAAAATAGAACCCGTCATACCAAGTTTGGTGTGACGGGTTCTTTTAAAATTATTTTTGCTTCTTGGCAGCAAGTACATATGGTAAGGCTAGGAAGAAAATAGCTCCAATCATGTTACCTAAACTTACCCAGAAAAGGTTGTAGCAAAGCCACCCAAAGTAATGTTTTGGCCCATAGGAGCTAATAAACCTGCCGTAATGACGGTCATATTAGCCACACTGTGTTCAAAACCGGTGGTGAAGAAAGCTAACAGACACCAGAAAACCATAATCAGTTTAGCTGCATCATTTTTGGTTTGGAAGCCAGACCAAACGGCCAAGCAAACAAGAATGTTACACAAAACCCCGCGAGCCAATAGGGCTTCAATTCCTAAGTGAGTTTTCATGAAAGCAGCGGCTGCTAAAGCTTTTGCCACTCCTTCAACTTGGAGACCACAAGCATTAAAAATCAAGCCAAAATTACCGCCCCGCAAAGGTTACCTAACCAACATACAAACCACAGATATAACGCGTCCAAGAATTTATTTTGCTTGGTGAAAAGGCCAACCCCTAAGACAAAGTTATTGCCTGTAAAGAGCTCTGCGCCAGCAATAATCACTAAACTCAAAGCCACCCCAAAGCAGAGTCCCATGATTAATTTGGTAGCTGGGATACCTTGTAATTGTCCACTTACGGTAAAGGATAGTAAAATCCCAAAACCAATGTACATACCAGCCAAGCAAGATAAGAGGAAGTAACCAAGTGGATTATTATGTAAAAGAGCTAACTTCTTATTAGCAGCTCCCTTAACTGCTTGAATTGATTCTTGATACATCAAACCACTCCTTTGTGTTATGTTTCACATTCATCCTACCACTTTTGTAGGCGATTTCACCATTCAATTTTCGTTATATTTTTGCCAGAAAAAAAACTCGTCCGACATGAACAAGTTTACTTCTTAATTATAGTTGACCAATTCCTCTTTGATAAGAATGATTGTAGACTGAGAAATCATGGTCATGAAGTTGTTTAGCAGCTTGCGCCGGCCAATTTGGTTGGGCAATTAATTCTCGCCCTACTTCAATTAAATCAGCTTGGTCGTTTTGGAGTAGATATTCTGCTAATTCAGGACTCTTAATTAGTCCTACCGCCGTTACTGGAATCTCAACTGCCGCTTTAATTTTAGCAGAAAAGTTTGCTTGATAACCACCATAAATTGGGAAATTTGGACTCAAAGGTAAGACCCCACCCGTTGAAATATCCAGGCAAGCTACTCCCAATTCTTCTAACCAACGGGCTATTGTTTGATAATCAGCCAGACTATTACCTTCTTGGGCATAAGAAGAAACAGATAAGCGCACCCAAATTGGTAACGAAACCGCTGCTTTAACTTCGGCCACCACTTCTTTTAAGAAACGGAAGCGCGCTGCCAAGGAACCACCATAAGCATCTTGACGGTGGTTGGTCATTGGTTCCAAAAATTGGTTAATTAAGTAGCCGTGAGCGCCATGCAATTGAAGCATGTCGTACCCGGCGGCTTCCGCCCGTTTAGCTGCAGCCACGAAAGCAGCCTTGACTTCTTCAATATCAGCTAAAGTCATTTCCTTGGGCGTCTTAAAGGAACCCTGGTCATCATAGTCTAACGCCGTTGGGGCTAATGGTTGCGTGGCATCTTTTGCCTTACGTCCGGCGTGGCACAATTGTACGCCGACTTTGGTACCGAGCTGGTGGAGTTCAGAAACCATCTTAGCCAAGGCTTGACCTTGAGCATCATTCCATAAACCGAGGTCATTTTTGGTGAGGCGACCTTCCGGAGTAACGGCCGTCGCCTCCTGGATAATCAGTCCCACGCCCCCAATAGCACGCGCTCCATAATGAGCGTGATGGAAACTCGTTGGTAAACCATCTTCAGCTTGCACATCATACATACACATAGGTGGCATAACTACCCGATTTTTCAAGTCTAAACCTGCAATTTGGACAGGTGAAAGTAATTTTGACATGATAATTTCCTCCATTTCAATTTACTTATTTATTATAAGTCTTTTCTTTAAACCACGCAAAATTATGCACAAACAACTCTAGTGAATTCAAACTATAGCTTAGCTTTGTATGATATAATGGAGTCCCTTGGCAGGGGCAAATAGTAATATTTTCCACGGTCCCTACTTTTAGGGGCTATTTTTTATGAGGTGATTTTTATGACAAATCAATTAAACCACATTTTTACAGCTATTAAGGCTGATTCGCAAAATCAAACTTATACTCAGGCTGGGATTAATCCGCTTTACTCTGCCTCACCTGAAGCTAGAATTCTTATTGTTGGACAAGCTCCTGGGCAAAAAGCCCAAGACAGTCAAATGGTCTGGAATGATAAAAGTGGGGACCGCCTTCGAGAGTGGCTTGGTGTGAGTCGCCAAGAATTTTATAACAATCATAAAATTGCTATTATGCCAATGGACTTTTACTTCCCGGGGCATGGTAAAAATGGTGACTTACCACCACGCAAAGGATTCGCGCAAAAGTGGCATCCCCAATTGCTCGCTGCCATGCCAAAGATTGAACTTGTAATTTTAGTCGGAGCCTACGCCAACAAGTACTACCTCAATCTCAAGAGTTCCGTCAAACTTACAGATGTAGTGCGAAACTATCAAAACTATCTCCCCCGCTACTTTCCTTTAGTTCACCCTTCGCCACGCAATCAAATTTGGTTGGCTAAGAATCCTTGGTTTGAAGCCCAGGTTATTCCTGAACTCCAGGCCTTAGTTAAGCGTATTTTACGGTAAAGAAAAAAGGACTGGCCGCTTGGTCAATCCTTATTATTCTAAATTTAATTTTGATTAGTTTTTGATTCAATAATGACAAAGCCATATTGCCCTAAACGATTTTCATTGTCAACCAAATTCTGACTTAAAATCAACTTAGTATTCTTAGGCAATTGGAAACGAATACTTCCTATTCCCAAGTTAAAGAGGACAAAAATCTTCTTATCACCAAAAGTCCGTATGAAACTAAAGTAGTTGTAACGGTTACTGTATTGGCTCCATTCGAAGTTCCCATCGGTTAATACGTCTGCGTACTCATGACGGAAATTATTTAAAAGACGTAAATAACGTTTCATCACATCATTTTGCTTTTCTTCTTCCCAGGAGAGGTTTTGCCGGTTGTTAGGTGCTTCCATCCCCGCCATTAATTGTTCTGTTCCATAAAGAACCACCGGAGTCCCAACTTGCAGATAATTAAAGGCCAAGATGGCCCGTAATAGTTGCGGATCATCATGAGCTTGACTCATTAAACGCGGACTCAGAGGAGTGTCTAACACATTAAACATTCCTTGGTTAGTTTGGCGACGGTTGCGTAAAAATTGAGCATTTAAAGCGGCAATAAATTCACCACTACTTTCTTCTTTTTCGCTAAAGTAACTCTTGATAACTTCCATATGTGGGTAGTTAACCGCCCCGTTAAAGACCGGTTGGCCGATATGATTTTGGGAGGTTTGAACATTTTCACTCAATAAGTAAATATCCGGCCGAATCTTCCGTAATTTCTTAGCGATTTTGGCTTGGAAAGCTTGAGGAATATCATCACCGTGCTCAAACGCCAAGCATCAATATCAAATTCTTTCACCCAGTAAGCCAAGACACCTAAAAGATAAGCTTGAACTTCTTCATTTTCCAAATTCAACATTGGCATATGAGGGTTATTAGCGAACATGGCATAACTAGCCTGCCGGGCGTAATTAGGGTCGACTTCCAAACTATAGGTTACTGGAAACTCATAAATCCTAAACCAACTAGCGAAACGGGAGTGGGCCCCATTTTTTCGCACATCTTGCCATTGTAAGGACGCATCACTTAAATAGTTAATCGTCGCTTCTAACATCACATGAATCCCCATTTCATGAGCTTTAGTTACTAATTGGGCCAGGTCTTCTTTCTCCCCCAAACTAGAGTCCACGTTAAAGAAGTCAATGGTGTCATACTTGTGGTTAGAGTAGGCTTTAAAAATTGGCGTCAAATCCAAACCGTTAAAACCTAAATCCGCAATGTAATCCAGATTTTGCACCAGACCTTGTAAGCTTCCATTTAAGCTGTTAGCTGATGGTTTTTGGTCGCTTAGTTCTTCAAGGGATACCTCTTTACCTTGGGCAAAACGGTCCGGAATTACTTGATACCAAGTTGTTTGTTTGAGCCAGCCAGGAATTGTTAAAACATCGCTGATATTTAAATAAGGCGTCCGGAAACCTTTAATGTTGGCCCGATTCTTTTCGCTATAGGTGGTTAATCGTCGGTCATCATAGAGATATTGACGGTCATCAGCACTCTTAATACGAAAGGCATATTCCAAGTGGCGGCTTTCAGGCACAGGTAAATCAACTTGCCAGTAGTCCGTTAAAACCCCTTTTAACTGGCGATGCATTGGTTTAGTTTGATACGTCCAAACCTCCTGATTATTTTGAGTTACACGGCGATCATAGGGATCACCGTAAAAAATTTCAATTGCTTTAATATTATTATGTTTAGCCCGCAAAGAAACACGCAGCACGTTCTCATTAATGAGGTAGGCCATTTCACTTGCAGGACGATGGATAACTGCAGATAATTCCATATTCGAACCTTCCTTGCTTTCCAGGCTATCATGATCCCTGAATTTTTCTCACTATCTTTAGAGTAATCCATTTACCCACCGCTATGCAAGCGCTAAAATAACTTTTGTAGTAGTTTTTTATAGTTTTCTTAAATTAAAGTAAAAATTATGTGTTTTCGATTAAAAAATAATTGACTTTAGCTTTTTATACTTTTAAAATTGAGTTGTTAGATTATATTACACGGTTCTTTGAGAAAGGATGTTTTTTGATGACATATGTTGATGAAGTATACCAACGCGTTGTGGACCAAAATCCTGCGCAACCAGAATTCCACCAAGCTGTCAAAGAAGTGCTTGACTCGCTTCGCCCTGTAATCGAAGCCAATGAAGCTCATTACCGCAAGGAAGCTTTACTGGAACGCATTACCACCTGACCGTCAAATACTCTTCCGCGTTCCTTGGATTGATGACCAAGGGCAAGTACAAGTTAATAACGGTTTCCGGGTACAATTTAACAATGCCATCGGCCCTTACAAAGGTGGGCTTCGTCTCCACCCTTCTGTAACATTGGGAACCATTAAATTCCTTGGCTTTGAACAAGTCTTCAAAAACTCCTTAACCACCTTACCAATCGGCGGAGGGAAAGGTGGTTCAGACTTTGATCCTAAGGGCAAGTCTGACCGTGAAATTATGGCCTTTTGTCAAAGTTTCATGACGGAACTTTACAAACATATCGGCCCGAATGTCGATGTTCCTGCCGGCGATATTGGAACTGGGGCTCGTGAAATCGGCTACCTTTACGGTCAATACAAACGCCTCCGTACAGCTTACGAAGGTGTATTAACTGGAAAAGGTTTGACCTTTGGGGGTTCCCTTGCACGAACAGAAGCAACTGGTTATGGTTTGCTTTACATTGTTAATGAATATCTCAAAGACCACAATGACAGTTTTACAGGCAAGACCGTGACCGTTTCTGGGGCTGGGAACGTGGCAATTTACGCGATTGAAAAAGCTCAAGAACTTGGTGCTAAAGTCGTAACTACCTCTGATTCAACCGGTTGGATTTACGATCCAGAAGGTATCGATGTGGCTCTCTTAAAAGAAGTTAAAGAAGTTAAACGGGCCCGGCTTACAGAATATGCTGCTGCTCGGCCATCAGCTGAATACCACGAAGGTCGTGGTGTCTGGAGCGTAAAAACTGACATTGCCTTACCATGTGCAACGCAAAACGAACTTCACCTTGAAGATGCCCAAACTTTAGTCGCTAATGGAGTTCAAGTCGTCGCTGAAGGAGCTAACATGCCAACTACACGCGAAGCAACTGACTTCCTTCAAGAAAATAAAATTGCTTTTCTCCCTGGTAAGGCTGCTAACGCTGGTGGGGTGGCTGTTTCTGCCCTCGAAATGAGTCAAAACTCTGAACGTCTGTCTTGGACTTTTGAAGAAGTTGACAGTAAATTACAAGCCATCATGGCCGATATCTACCAAAATATCTCTGCTGCCGCTAAGAAGTACGGCAAAGACGAAGATTATGTAGCTGGTGCTAACATTGCTGGATTCGAAAAGGTCGCTAATGCTATGGAAGCCCAAGGTATCGTTTAAAATTAAATTACAAAATAACAATGCGCCTTGTTGGAGGTGCATTTTTGTTATGTTTGCTACGAAAAAACTCCCAGAAAATTCGGGAGCTTTGTAGGAATTAAAAATGATAGAAAATTTAGCTATAGGATAATAGTGTAAAATATTTTTGCTTCGTGTCGATACATTTTCTTGAACCTTCACAAGAAGGCGGTTACAATGAAAAGGTAGAGTTGTGATAGTATTTCATATCATTGTTTATGGAAAGTAGGTGTTAAAACATGTGCTTCAAGAAATACACATTAACTATTTATTTTACATTGTCAGCAATTCTACTAACATTCCCAATAATTAATAATATAAAATTGTACTTATTTTTTATTATATTTAACTTTTTATTTTCCTTTAGTAGTGAATTTTTAATAAATAGAATTTTCCTATTTAATTCTGCAAAGTATAATTTTATTAAAGGAATCATAGGATTTGTACAGTTAATAATTTCAGTATCATTACTATTATTTATGTAATTTAC
>NZ_BAMI01000026.1 GCF_000615765.1 Ligilactobacillus equi DSM 15833 = JCM 10991
CTTAGCATATCAAACTAGGCTCAAGTCCGTGGGCAACTGGCGGACTATAAAGGCATTGGTAATTAGATGTAAGACGTACTGGCTATGCTGGTATGCAGTCTGTATCTATGCAACTTGTAACAGAGAACCGTAAGGTTCAACCTTGCAAGCCCCTCTCTTTAGAGAGGGGTAGTTGACCTAAATGAAGCTTTCCTTTAAAGGAAGGTTTTTTTTAGTTTTTTGTCAAAAAATTAATTTTTTTGCGTATTTAATATATAAGGAGGTATTTTTATATGTTATACGCAAAAGATGAGACCGGTCGCTTAATTTTAGCACAAGAAGCGCACAAAGATGGCCATTACCGCTGTCCGGGATGTGCTCAAACTTTGATTTTACGCCAAGGAATAACCAAACGTAGTCACTTTGCCCACCAAAGACAGCAAGACTGTCGGATTTTTAGTGAAGGTGAAACCGAGATGCATTTAGGGGGAAAACAATTGTTACTTAAATGGAGCCAGCAGGCAGGTTTTACGGCTCAGTTAGAGGCTTATTTGTCAGACCTCAAGCAGAGACCTGACGTCTTAATTACGCGTGGGAATCACCAAATAGCACTTGAATTTCAGTGTGCATCTTTGCCAGTACAAAAATTAATTGCTCGCTCTGCCGGTTATCAAGCTGATGGTCTAGATTACTTCTGGTTTATTGGTAAAAATAAAAATCATCCTTTTAGTAAGCAGAGACGGAAATTGAGTCAGGCGGTGGCAAAATTTTTACGCTATAGTGACAATCTGGGTTTTTACCTGGTATTTTTGAATGTTGGTTCCAAGTGTTTTGATCTTTACTACAATATTCAACAAGCTGATTGCCTTCCTTTAAGCTATATGTATCAGCGGGTAGCCAATTTGCATGAACTCCGAAACTTCATGCAGCGGAAATTGCGTTTTCCCTTTCGCACCTTGAATGATGAAGAAAGGAGTCTTCAAAGGCGAAATTATTTACGGACGGTAGGCAGACGTCAGGAATTGGCTAATTATTGTTATCTCCACCACCAAACTGCTCAAGCAGCGAACAGTCTTTATGTAGCACCTTTTTACTATCCGCCCATCTATGTCAGCGATAGTTGTTGGTGGCGAGCACATTGTTTTTTAGAGAGGATGAGTTCAGAAATGTTTCTACAAGAAATGCACTGCCATCAAACTCCTTTTATAAATCAAAATTGTTTTTGGAAATTGACCTGGCAATTGTTTCAGACTGAGTTAGCTAACTTGCAATTTAGAGCCTAGTTTCGTAAAATATTAGATAAATTAACTTATGATAAGGAATGATTAATTTATGGCAGATGTTAAGAAACTTCCTCAAAGAGAAGAAATTGCTCCCGCACTGAAGTGGGATTTAAGCCGAATTTATGCGAACCAAGCCGATTTTGATGCTGACTTTAGCTTGGTTGAAGGTTTAGCCACTGATTTTAATCAACAAGCCGGCCAGTTAAAGGCTCAGCCAGCCAAACTCTTAAGTATTTTAGAAGCTTATCTTAGTTTATACCGTAAGTTGGAAAAACTGTATGTTTACGCCAGCATGAAAAATGATCAAGACACACGTCAAGCTGAATTTCAGGCCTTATCAGCTAAGGTTCAAAAGCTTTATGCTCAAGTAGCCGAGAAGACGGCCTGGTTCCAACCAGAATTGTTGGCCGTTCCTGAAAAGGACTTAGCTACTGTAATCGCAAGTGATGTTAAGCTCAAGGATTACCAACGTTTCTTGGATCAATTAACGGCCCAAAGAGCTCATGTCCTTTCTCAAGACCAAGAAGCACTTTTAGCCGGGGCTAGTGATATCTTTGGAGCTGCTGAAAATATCTTTGGTACTTTGAATAATGCGGACTTAAATTTTGGAACCATTGAAGATGATCAAGGTAATGAATTAGAATTATCTAACGGAGTTTATGGTCGCCTTCTAGAATCCAGTAATCGTCAAGTTCGAGAAAAAGTCTTCAAGCAACTCTACCAGGTTTACGGCCAATTTCAACATACTTTAGCCCAAACCTTGAGTACTCATGTGCGAACGCACAATTTTAGTGCCCAAGTACGTAAGTATGATTCCGCTCGACAGGCAGCTTTGGCCAATAATGAAATTCCCGAAGCGGTTTACGATACTTTGTTGGACCGGACTCAAGCCCACTTGCCACTTTTACACCGCTATGTTGCTTTACGCAAACGGGTTTTAGGCTTAAAACAAGTTCACATGTATGACATCTACACACCGTTAACGGGTGAACCAAGTATGAAGTTTAGCTATGAAGATGCTAAACAGACAGCTTTAGAAGCCTTGAAGGTTTTGGGCCAAGACTATGTTGACCAAGTAGCTAAGGCTTTTGATAGCCGTTGGATTGACGTAGTAGAAAATCAAGGCAAGCGTAGCGGGGCTTACTCTTCTGGGGTTTACGACACTGATCCTTACATTTTATTGAACTGGCAAGACAATTTGGATAATCTCTTTACTTTAGTTCACGAGATGGGGCATAGTATGCACTCCTACTTGACTAGGAAAAATCAACCCTACCAATACGGGGACTATCCAATCTTCTTGGCAGAAATTGCTTCAACCACCAATGAAAATCTCTTGACTCAATACCTTTTGGAAAATAATTCTGATCCTGAGATTCAAGCTTACGTGATTAACCACTACCTAGATGGTTTCAAAGGAACGGTTTTCAGACAGACGCAATTCGCTCAATTTGAAAAGTGGCTTCATGAACAAGATGCTCAAGGCAATCCTTTAACGGCTCAAGCAATGTCAGACTACTATGGTCAAGTTAACCGTGAATATTATGGCCCTGAAATTGCCGATGATCCTGAAATCCACTTGGAATGGGCACGAATTCCGCACTTCTACTATAATTACTATGTTTACCAATACGCGACCGGTTTTGCGGCCGCAACAACTTTGAGTGAAGGTATTTTAAGCGGAGACCCAGCTAAGACGGAGGCCTACTTAACTTATCTCAAGTCTGGAAGCTCGCAGACACCACTGGCAACTATGCAAGCTGCCGGGGTGGATATGACCCAAGCGGCTTACTTAGACAAAGCTTTTGCAGTCTTTGCTCAACGTTTAGACCAATTAGAAAAGCTATTATCCAAATAAAAAATGGTTATCACCTTTAGTAAAGGTGGTAACCATTTTTAATTAAAATGTTTTTGGTGTTCTGTACAGAGTTTCATTTGACAAGACTTAGGTTCAGAGCTTGGTAGAATTTGTGGTAAGATTTCCTTGAACTCATGTATCGAAAGCACTAAGCTACAATCAAGATTATCAACATTTTCCAAGACAATCGTAGGATTGGCCTTAACTTGCATTTGGTTGGCCAAACGTTGGTCTTTGTGGAAGGATTGAATGGTAAATTCTGCTTGGCGATCACTTGCAAACATGTCCCAGTCAAGTTGGCTAGCTTTGGCAGCTTGTAAGACTAAATCGTGATTATAACTGCCATATTGGGCAAAACCTTCTTGAATTTTCATTAAAAACTGTCGGCCACGCTTTTGTCCTTGGAAAAGGGCGGCCTTATAGTCTAGGGCCGCTTGGCTGAGTTCCTTTGAGAGTTCATGGCAATTACGATGGGGATTTTCTTGTACTAAATTCGAGGCCGTTTGTAAGTTTAAAAAGGGAATAAAACGTAGATTAACTTTAGTCGGACTCTGCTGAATTAGCTGGAGCAATTCTTGTTCAACTTGATAACAGGTTTGTCCGAGCGGATTGACAAAAAGATATAACTCAAGCATCTTTCAGCCTCCTTAGATTTATTTTCTATCTTTACTTTAACAAACTTTATTTTTTTTGCAATTGATATGCTTACTTCCTACAATGATTGATAGACAAGTGTTATAATAAGAAACTGTATGATGCTAAGAAGGGCGTGAATTTATGGAATTTGCATGGGAAGAATTTCTAAACCTTACGAACAGGCGGTTGCTGAATTAAAGCTCAAGCTTCGCCAATTTCGCACTCAATATCGTCAAGAATTAGTGCACTCACCGATTGAATTCGTGACGGGGCGGGTCAAACCTGTGCCTTCAATTAAAGAAAAAATGATTCGGCGGCATATCGCCCGTGAAGATTTAAGTCAAGAGATGGAAGATATTGCCGGCGTACGGGTTATGTGTCAATTTGTCGAAGATATTTATGAAGTGGTCGCTATGATTAAAAAACGGACGGATATGCAGGTTTTAGAAGAAAGAGACTATGTTTCCAACCAAAAGGCCAGTGGTTATCGATCCTATCACATCGTTATTAGTTACCCACTACAAAGATTGGATGGGGTTAAGGAAATTAAGGCTGAAATTCAAATTCGGACTTTAGCGATGAACTTTTGGGCGACTATTGAACATTCATTGAATTATAAATATCAAGGAGAATTTCCCCAAAATTTGGCAGTACGCTTGACCACCGCGGCTGAAGCTGCTTTCTTACTGGATCAAGAAATGTCAGCCATTCGGGGAGAAATCAAGGAAGCACAAGCTTTATTCCAACAAAAAAGTATCAAGGAAATCGAGTGAGGTAAAAGGCCATGAGAGTAGCGATTTATGCTAACCCGGGGAGCAAATCCCAAAGCGTCAAAGAGAAATTAGAAAAAAAGATGCGTGACCGACATTTTATTTTGGATATGGAAAATCCGGAAATTGTGGTCACAATTGGGGGCGATGGCACCCTTTTGTCGGCTTTTCATCACTACCGTAAGCAATTAGATCAAATTCGTTTTGTCGGGGTGCATACAGGTCATTTAGGTTTTTATACTGACTGGCGAGATGATGAAATTGATGATTTGGTGATAAGTCTCCAATCTGATAACCGTCAATCAGTGTCTTATCCACTCTTGGATGTTTGGGTAACCTATAAAAGCCGTCAACCAAGTCATTATTTAGCCTTAAATGAATCCACTATTAAGCGAACCAGTTCTACTATGGTAACCGATGTTTATGTTGGAGGCGAAAAGTTTGAACGTTTTCGCGGCGATGGTTTATGTATTTCGACCCCTACTGGTTCAACGGCGTATAACAAGTCTGTCGGTGGGGCGGTTATCCACCCGGATATGGATGTTTTACAATTAGCTGAAATTGGTTCTATCAATAACCGTGTTTTTCGGACCTTGGCTTCTCCCATGATTATTGCTTCCAATGATTGGATTACTTTGAGTCTAATGGAAAGCCGGGAGCGTAAGGAAGACTTGATGTTAACCGTTGATTCCAAGAGTTACTATAACCGTGATATTGAACAAATTCGCTATAAAATTGCTAAGGAAAGAATCCGTTTTGCTAAATATCGGCACAATCATTTTTGGCATCGGGTGCAAGAAGCTTTTATTGGAGAAGAAGATGGAAATTAATTGGACTTATAACGGACCTGGCCCAACCAAGGTGCGGACTTTTTTGAAAGATAAAGGACTTTCACGTCGTTTTTTGGCTCAAATCAGAAATAATAATGGGGGATACACCGTCAATGGTCGTGAAGGACGGATGGTGGACATGTTAAGCTCTGGTGATCAGGTAACTGTGACTTTACCAACGGAAACTGCTCGTAAAACGGATTTAGTTAAATCCTTTGTGCCTATTAAAGTAGTTTATGAAGATCGGGATTTTTTGATTCTTGATAAGCCCGATCATCTGGCTTCGATTCCGTCTCATCTTCATCGTTTAGATAGTGTGGTTAACCGGGTGGCGGGGTACTACCAAGTGCGTTCATATCACGGCTTAGTCCCCCATATTGCGACGCGGCTGGACCGTGACACTACCGGTTTAGTTTTACTGGCGAAGCACCGCTATGCTCATTCTTTAGTGGATCAGCAGTTGCGAAATCATGCCATTGAAAAGGAATATGTGGCCATTACTTCAGGCCAATTGGCGCAGGATTATTATGATATCCGGGCTCCGATTGGCCGGAAAGAGGATTCCATTATGTTAAGAGAAGTGCGACCTGACGGTCAAGCGGCGCGTACTGAACTCTTTGTAACCCAGCAACTCCATCAGGCATCACTCTTACGGGTTCGCCTGCATACCGGTCGAACGCATCAAATTCGGGTTCATACGGCATTTTTGGGTCATCCCTTAGTCGGGGATCGCTTTTATGCCGGGATGCGTACGCCTTTAATTCAGAGACAGGCTTTACATTGTCAACGTTTAAAATTTTATCAACCTTTATTAGAAAAATGGGTGGAAGTTACTACCGACCTTCCAGCAGATATGCAGGCTATTATTGCAGCGGGAGGGATTAACTAGCGAAAGGAGGGGTTAATGTGCCTGAAACAACTTTAACCACGCCGGAACAAAAAGAAGAAATTATTAGTTATTTAGAAAGTCAACAAGCAGGTAAATTCCGCAAGGCATACCTAGACTTGCACGTCTATGAACAAGCCCAAATCTTTAGTGAACTTGATGAAACCCAGAGAAATCGGATTTACCGCTATCTGTCACCCGTGGAAATGGGGGATATGTTCAATGCTATTGAAGAAGAGCCAGATCAAGTAGTTAACTACTTCAAAGAGATGATTCCTCAATATGCGGCAGATGTCATTTATGAGATGTATACGGATAATGCCGTCGATATTTTAGCCTATGCTAAAGCCAAGGATTTAAATCAATACTTGGAACTCCTCCCTGCTGAAGCGGCGGTAGAAATTCGTGGGATGTTGCACTACCAAGACAAGACGGCTGGGGCCATTATGTCCACCGAATATGTCGCTATTACTGGTAACCAAACGGTACGTTCGGCCTTGCATGTCATGAAGAAGGAAGCTCTAGATGCGGAAACAATTTACTATATTTATGTTATTGACGACGAGGAAAATCTCCAAGGGGTTTTAACCCTGCGAGATTTACTGACCAATGATGATGATGCCTTGATTTCTGATATTATGAATCGACCAGTTATGTCAGTTGATGTCCAAGAAGACCAAGAAGAAGTTGCCCAAACTATTCGGGACTATAATTTTATTGCCTTGCCGGTAACTAATCCTGAAGGTAAGATGATTGGGATTATCAACGTTGACGATATTATTGACGTTATCGATGAAGAATCAGCCCAAGATTACTCTGGTTTGGCGGGGGTTGATGTGGATAATTTACCTAGTAATCCTTGGCAAGCTGCCCTTAAGCGTTTACCTTGGTCACTGGGCTTATTAATTTTAGGAATAACCACTGCCGTTGTAATTTCTTGGTACCAAACCTTAATTCAAAAAGATACTTTGATGGTGACCTTTATTGCTATGGTCATGGGGGCATCTGGGAATGCTGGGACCCAAAGTTTAGCTGTGTCAGCAACTCGGATTGCTGACAAGGATGATGAAGAAGAAAGTACTGCCAAGATGGTGGCTAATGAAGCCTTGACAGGGCTGATTGTGGGATTCTTTTCTGGAATTTTATTTGCCGTTATTACGGGAATTTGGCAACAAGATTTGGATTTTGGATTAATCTTAGGTTTAGCCTTATTAATCGCGGTTACGATATCCAATGTCCTTGGTTGCTTGTTACCTATCATTTTTAAGAAATTAGGTAAAGATGCGTCAAATGTTCCCGGGGCTTTAGTCTCGACCATTAGTGACTTGTTATCTGCCTTAATTTATTTTGGCACCATTCAAATTTTTTGGAATTTATACCACTAAAAAACTGGGTTTATGAGCATCCCAGTTTTTTGATATAGTTAAATTTTAGTAGTAATCACAGCCGTTTTACCACTTAAAGCTTCTGTTAAACGTTGCTCACTAACTTCTAAGTAGAAGAGGTCGCTAGTGGCTAAAGCACCAGCATTTGTGGTCATCACTTTATCGAAGTCATGGTCAGCTAACCAAGTGAAAGCCTCTGTTTGAGCGTCAGCCTGAATTTCATCTACGGCAAAGTTTGCTACGACTTGCATGCCACCAGCGCTGGCACTTAATTGTTCCATAAGATCTAAATCTAAGCGGCCCGCATCAGTTAAGGCTCCGATAGCGACTGCATCTACGCCCAAAGCTTGGGCTTCGAAAATATCAGCTTCCATCATTTTGGCTTCAATGTCAGAGTAGACATAGCTTGGGCCTTGGCTTTAATGATGAGAGTCACGGAAGCTTGGTGTTCGTGAGCATATTTGCTAGCTTCGGCGATAAAACCTTTAGAGACGGTGACAGCTTGATCTAAATTTCCCGCTCCTAAGAGGATTTTCTTGGCTCCGGCTTGGATGGCTTGAACTAAAGTGTGAAAATCAGTTACGTAAATTTCTGAAAACATGAAAACTCCTTAAAAAATTAAAATTTAGGCGTCAAATTTAACGCAGACCCCTTCTGGCAAGAGGAGGTCTTTTTGTAGCAAGGTTAACTTCCCAGAAACGACATTCCGGGCGTAGAGGGTGATATTATCACTATTTTGGTTGGCACAGATAATAAAGTTTTGACTAGGATCAAGGTCAAAGTCACGGGGGAAGTCACCGGCGGTAGTAATGTGTTGAATTAGGGCTAATTCATTATGAGCATCTACGGCAAAGACTGCTAAGGAGTTGTGGCCTCGGTTTGAGAGGTATACAAACTTCCCGTCAGCTGAAAGGTGAATGGCAGCGACCCCATTGTGAGCAGTCCAGTCCGCAGGATGGTGGGCAAAGTTTGCACCTGACGAAAATGACCACTGTGAGCGTCGTAGGCGAGGTTTTGCACCTGGCTACTTAATTCTCCGGTCAAGTAAGCAAATTTGCCATTGGGATGAAAGGCTAGGTGGCGAGGACCAAAACCAGCTTCAGCTTGATAAGTTGCGACTAAATCTAACTTGCCGCTAGCACTCACATCAAAGGTGAAGACACGGTCACTCCCTAAATCAATTACGACTAAACGACCATCAGGTGTTAAATCTGCGTAGTGAAGGTGACTCTTTTCTTGTTCAGGTCGCGGACCTTGTCCCTCGGATTGGAAGCTGTCGGTTAGGCTCAACTTACCATCTTCATCTATCGCATAGACATTAACTTCAGCCTTGTGGTAGTTGGCAGTATAAACCAAATGGCGTTTGGCATCATAGGCGACATAACAAGGGTTGGGTCCAGGAGTTAAAGCTTCATCCAAAAGTGTTCCATCGGCTTTACGGTAAATTTCAATTCCTCCTAAATCTTGACGACTAGCAATTGCTAAGATTTTGTCTTTAGTAATCTGTAGATAGGTAGGGTTACCTGTTTTAAGAACAACTTTAGGAGTAGTCAAGGACTTTTTTTCTGTATCTAAATAAGCTTGGTAAATTCCTTGGCTACTTTTTTTTGTATAAGTTCCAAAGTAGACAATTTCTTGCATGTTGACATCCCTTTCTAAAAATAAGTTACCCTTTATTATAGCACGAAATCTGTGGAGACCCGACTTGTTATCCGGAGAAAAAATCGGTAAAATTAAGGTAATCAAATGCGAGAAGGTGAAGAGATGCTCACAATCGAGATTCAAAGTGTAGGGCCTAAGATTAAGCCCACTAAAGATAATTTTTTGATTTTATTCAAAGATGATGCCCCAGATTCCATCAAGGAAGTAGCCTTAATTCATAATTACCAAGGTGACTTTCCAGCTGATTATCTCAAAGTTGGTACCAAAATTAGCTTTGGTCAAAGTCAATATACAATTACTAAGGTTGGGGATTTGGTAACGGCCAATCTCAATGAGATTGGTCATACGGTCTTTTACTTCCAAGATGTTCCAGGTGATGAGGCTATTATGCATAATGGTATCTATTTGAGCCCAGCCCAGACGCCAAGTTTAGTAGCGGGTGATAAAATCATTTTTCACTAATGAAAAGAAAAAGAGGAATTCCTAATTGGAGTTCCTCTTTTAGCTAGTATTTAGTTTTTCGCTTTGACACTGGCGACGTAGGCATCATGTGTGGCCTGGTCAAATTCATTTTCAGATTTAGCCATGACTAAAGTGGCTGTCACGTTCCCAATTACGTTGACCACGGTACGGGCCATATCGACAATCCGGTCAATTCCGGCAATTAAGGCGATTCCTGCGGTAGGAATTCCAACCGTCCCGACAGAAGCTAAAAGGACTACGAAGGAAGCCCCTGGGGTACCGGCCATTCCCTTAGAAGTCATCATTAAAACTAATAAGAGCGTTAGTTGTTGAGAAAAATTCAAGTGAATTCCATAGGCTTGGGCGATGAAAATAGAAGCCAAACCTTGGTAGATGGCAGAACCATCTAAGTTGAAGGTGTAACCCGTAGGGATAACGAAGGAAGAAATTGAAGGGGAAACCCCTAATTTTTCTGACTTTTCAATCAATTTAGGTAAGGTAACTTCTGAGGAAGCCGTGGTAAAACTTAAAATAATTTCTTCTTTAACTACCGCGATTTGTTCGGTAATCTTAAAACCAAAGAGGCGGGAGGTAACTCCTAAGACCACGAAAATGAAGAAAATCATTGTAATATAGGCCATAACAATAAATAAGGATAGAGGCTTTAAAGTTTCTAATCCTAATTGTGCTACGGTTTGTCCGATTAAACCGGCTACCCCGAAAGGTGCCACATGCATAACCCAACCTGTAATCTTAAACATAGTAGCAGCTACGGCGTTCAAAAAGTCAATGACAACTTTTCCTTGTTCACCAATAGAAGCCAAACCTAAACCAAAGAGGGCCGAGAAAAAGACGACAGGTAACATGTGACCGGACCCTAAGGCATCAAAAATGTTACTTGGTACAATGGACATGAGGACATCAACGATGCTAGAGTGAGTATGTTCGGCGGTTTTAACATAAGTTGAAATATCAGCTTTGGTTAATTTGCTTAAGTCAACCATGGAACCGAAGTCAGTGACGTTAGCGATGACTATCCCTACAATAAAGGCGATGGTGGATAAAATTTCAAAGTAAATTAAGGTCTTGACCCCGATACGCCCAAGTTTGTGCAGGTCCCCCATATTAGCAATTCCGACAATTAAACTCGAAATTACAATGGGTAAAACAACCATGGAAATCAAGCTGATAAAAGTTGAACCAACATTTGAAGCTAGTTTAATGAAAGCTTGATTATCGCTAAAAATGACCCCTAAGATAACCCCGACGATTAAGCCGATTAAAATCTGCCAACCGACGGAAAGACGCCAAAATTTAAATTTGCGCATAATTTTCCTCCTATGGATAAACAGTCTATTATCTAATATATCATATTTCTAGGTGATTTACAGCTAATGTTAACAAATTAATTAGGATTGAACTAAAATAGTGATTAATTTGTTTAAAAGACGAAGAATTATTAGCATACGGAAATAAAGTTCGCTTTTTATAAAAAAGCCCCAGCTAAGTGCTGGAGCAGGCTAATTTTAAAGGGTGTCCCCATTGAAAATAGAGTTTTTCACAATGACATAATCAACCTTGCGTAAGGAGCTTAATTCCCGCCCCCCTGCGTAGGAGATGGATGATTGCAGGTCTTCTTGCATTTCATTTAAAGTATCGGCGATGTGGCCACGGTAAGGAATCAAAAGTTTCTTACCTTCGACGTTTTTGTATTGTCCTTTTTGGTATTGGGAAGCTGAGCCAAAATAAACCTTGTACTTTTGACCATCTTCTTCGACAATTTCTCCTGCGTCTCAGCGTGACCAGCAAACATGGAGCCAATCATGCACATGGAAGCCCCGAAACGGATAGATTTGGCAATATCCCCGTTGGTGCGGATACCACCATCCGCAATGAGTGGCTTGCTAGCGGCTTTAGAACATAGACGTAAAGCTGCTAATTGCCATCCTCCAGTCCCAAAGCCGGTTTTAACCTTGGTGATACAAGCTTTCCCTGGTCCAATTCCGACTTTAGTGGCATCTGCACCAGCGTTTTCCAATTCTCGTACCCCTTCAGGTGTTCCGACATTACCGGCAATTAAAAAGGTACCTGGTAATTGTTTTTTGATGTATTTAATCATGTCAATCACCGTTTGGGAGTGACCGTGGGCGATGTCAATCGTGATGTATTCTGGTGTCAATTTCGCGGTGGCTAATTGATCGATTAATTCATATTCCTTAGGTTTGACCCCAACAGAAATTGAAGCGAATAATCCTTTAGCACGCATTCGGCGAACAAAGTCGAAACGATCATCCTCGTCGAAGCGGTGCATAATATAGAAGTAGTCATTTTGTGCCATCCAGATAGCCAGCTTTTCGTCAATAACGGTTTGCATATTGGCGGGGACCACTGGCACCTTGAAGGTCATAGGCCCAAACTTGATACTAGTATCAACTTCGGAGCGACTTTTGACGATACACTTATTGGGAATTAATTGGATATCTTCATAATCAAAAACTGTCGATGTAAACATAGGTCTAAACCTCATTTCGCATAATGTTCGGATTTGGATGAATCGAATTCATAATCCTCAAATATAATAATCTAGGAAACGAAAATTGTCAAATGAAATTACTTTAATTTAGTTTAAATCCTAAATTACCCCTTTAAACAGGTAGCTTGACCTCTGAAGGGATTTTGGCTACACTAAATAAGGAAAAATTTCGAGATGGGTGAGAGAAATGGCAAAGAAAGTCAAAATTAAAAAAACGAATGATGAACGAATCTTAGATCAACATAAGGTTCCTTATGAAGAGTACCAATTTAACTGGATTGAAAAAGGTGCGTCGGCCTTAACCGAGGCTGAAGCCGCTGGTGTACCGGCTGGCAGCATTCTCAAGACCATTGTCTTGCAAGCAAATGGTGATCCGAAAGATTATGTCGTCGTGTGTTTACCCTTGGAACATTCCATTGATTTGAAATTAGTGGCCCATGAATTAGGTAAAAAGCAACTTCATTTGGCCGATAATAAAAATCTGATTAACATCACGGGCTACGTCCATGGGGAAAACACTCCAATTGGCATTAACATCCGCAAAGGCTTTCCCATTTATTTTGATGAAAGAATTCAAGCTTTTGATAAAATTGCCGTATCAGCAGGGAAAATTGGCCGTTCTGTTTACTTAAAGCGCGATGACTTGGTTAATTTAGTCAAGGGGCAATACATTCAGGTGGAAAAATAATGGTAGTAATGAAGAAAATCGACCGTGCCGTTCAATTCTTGACACAAAATCCCCAACTATTAATCTGTCCACATTGTCAAGAGCCTTTAAACTTGAGTGACTATCATTTAACTTGTGCCCATGGTCATCAGTATGACTTATCAAAAAAGGGGACCTTGTATTTGATGAGGCGAGCCGTGACTAGCGATTATGATAGTCCAGAAATGTGGCAAGCTCGTCGGCAAATGTTGAGTGCCGGCTTGTTTGATGGTATCTTGGAGGCTATTAATGAAGCACTACCTAACGATAGCCAAATTATCCTTGATATTGGTTGTGGAGAAGCCACACCTTTGGCTCGTTTGGCTCAATTGCGTCATAATGAAGGCGATCGTTATTTAGGGTTTGATATTTCCAAAGATGCGGTTAACCTAGCGACGCAGCATGATTTAGCCGCTTTCTTTTGTTTGGCAGACCTAGCTAATTTGCCTTACCAGAACCGAAGTGTGGATGCTATGATTGATATTTTTTCACCTTCGGCTTACCAAGAGTTCAACCGAGTTTTAAAAGACGACGGTTTGCTTTTAAAAGTCATTCCTGGGGCTGATTACTTGGGACAGCTACGGCGCTTATTATACCCCGATGTTAATGACCAACATCACCGCTACAGTAATGCTAAGGTAAGAGAACTCTTTTTTAAGCATTATCCAGATGCTAAAGAAGTTAAGGTGAACTATACCTTCCCGCTAACACCGGCGCTTTTCCCGCAACTTTTGGCCATGACGCCGCTACAGTGGGGGGCGAGTGCAGAACGTATTGCCACTGCTTTGGCGCAAGGACTCAGCGAAATTACCGTGGATGTCAGCTTGTTGGTGGCTCAAAAGCAGAAGTAAGAGGGAAGTAGTAAGACCACAGCTTGCTAATCAATGAGAAGAGTGCTAAAATATCCTATGAAATCGGTTGTTAGTAATTATCGCTAAAGCGTTAGTTGCTAAGTAATTGTACTTCAAAGCGCAGGAGTTCGCCGTGCCCACACCGAACATCTGCGCTATTCGTGCTTGATTTAGAAAGGAAATAAAATGGCTAATCATATTGTCTTATTTGAACCATTAATGCCAGCTAACACTGGTAATATTGCCCGGACTTGTGCCGGAACTAATACTCATCTACATTTGATTGAACCTTTAGGTTTTTCAACAGATGATAAATATTTAAAGCGAGCTGGACTCGATTACTGGGATAAAGTGGATATCACTTATCATCCTAATTTACCTGCTTTTTTAGAATCTATGCCTGAAAATGGTAGACTTCATATTGTTTCTAAGTTTGCTAATCATGCTTACAGTCAAGAAGATTACACTCAAGTTGATGAAGATCACTTCTTCTTGTTTGGTAAAGAAACAACGGGCTTACCAGAACGTTTCATGCGTCAACACGAAGACGAATGTATTCGCATTCCTCAAAATGACGAGCATGTAAGATCTTTAAATCTTTCCAATACGGCAGCGATTGTAATTTACGAAGCCTTACGTCAGCAAAACTTCCAAGGTTTGGAAACCGTCCACGCCTATGAACAAGATAAGTTAAAGTAGGTTTAGCATGAGAGAAAAGAAGTTAGCTTTTACTGATTATATTTTTATCGGAACTCTACTGTTTGGGATGCTATTTGGGGCGGGAAACCTGATTTTTCCGGTCCACTTAGGCCAATTAGCTGGTAAACATGTTAATTTGGCTAGTTTGGGATTCATGATTACTGGGGTGGGGCTCCCTTTTTTAGCTATCATTGCTTTGGCCCTGTCTAAGAGTCAAGGAGTCTATGATTTAGCTCAAAATGTTGGTGATAAATTTGCCTGGATTTTTACGGCTGTTTTATACTTAACAATTGGTCCTATTTTTGCTTTGCCAAGAACGGCGACGGTTTCTTTTGAAGTTGGAATTTTACCAAATATCGACCCGGCTCAAAGATCCTGGATGCTGGCCGTTTTTTCAGGAATTTTTTTCCTTTTAGTCTGGTATTTTTCCCGTAAGCCTTCGGGTGTGATGGTCGTGATTGGAAAAATCCTAACTCCTTTATTCTTGATGGTTTTGGGTTTGCTTTTGGCGATGGCTTTGATTTTTCCTTTAGGGAAAGTGGCTGAAATTGCCCCGCAAGCCAGTTACCGCTCTGGTGCCTTCTTACAAGGTTTCACTCAAGGGTATAATACCATGGATGTCTTGGCTTGTTTGGCTTTTGGGGTGGTTATTAATGATGCCGTGCGTAATTTAGGGGTCAAAAAAGAGACGCAGATTGCCTAGATACGATCAAGGGTGGGATTTTTACTATTGCTCTCATGATTATTATTTATGGTCTCTTAGCTTTAGTTGGAGCCATGAGTTTAGGGCGCTTTACCTTTTCGGAAAACGGCGGCATTACCTTAGCACAAATATCCCAAGCTTACTTTGGTAAGTTGGGGAGTTGGGTCTTGGCAATTTTGGTAACCTTAGCGTGTTTAAAGACTGCGATTGGTTTGGTTTCTTCCTGTTCGGAAACTTTCATGCAGCTTTTCAAACGGGGAAGTTACCCACAATATGTGGCTGGCATTTCCTTGGTTTCTTGGTTAATTGCCAATGTGGGTCTAACGCAACTAATTGCCTTATCCCAACCGCTCTTGTTGCTTTTGTATCCTTTAGCGATTACGATGACTATTCTAGGTTGTTGCCATCGTTTCTTAGTATCACGTTTTGAGGTCAAGGTCGTCTACCGTTGGGCTTGTACGGCGGCCGTCATTTTTTCATTAGGTGATATTGCGGCGGCTTTGCCTTTTGGTTTAGCAAGTTTAACTGTTTCGAAGTCTTTAGTAGCTTTGAGTCAAGGCTTCTTGCCGTTAGCTAGTTTAAGTTTAGGTTGGTTAATCCCAACGATTGTTGCGACAATAATTGCCTTATTTTTTGCCCACAAGAAAGCGAATAACTAAGATAAGAGGAGTTTTTTGTAAAAAGCTCCTCTTTTTGAGGCTAAAAAGGCGATTTTTAAAGCGAGGATGGTCCTTTTTTGTTATAATGGAAAGGATTGATATGTGAGGTGACAAGACGTGGCAAATCGCAAGCGAAGAACAACAAAAAACACAACGCGAAGTAAAAAGGTAAAAAAGAACCAAAATATTCCAGAATTTGAAATTTCAGAACAAGTTTTAGGCTTTATTCTCGTCGTTTTAAGTGTCCTGGCTTTCTTTCATTGGGGGTTTATCGGACTTTTATTGGCTAATTTAGTGCGTCTTTTAGTTGGAGAAAGTTACCAATTAGTGGTTCTAGTGCTGGGGGTATGGGGACTTTTTGTTATGGTGACAGGCCACAGTCCCCAATTAAAGAATAAACGTGCCTTTGGGGGGCTGGTAACTTATCTGGGGGGTTAGTGACTTACGAGAATTTCTTTTTAACCCAACACAAGATAGACAGCGATTTTCTCTTGCGAACCATGGATGCGGCTATGACTAATATCCAAACCAACGGCTCGGGTAACTTAGTTGGAGGGGGAATCGTTGGGGCTGGGCTCTACAGTATTAGTGAATTTTTGGTGGGCCCGCTCGGTACCTATCTGGTTGCGGGTGTGGTTATTATTTTAGGTTTGTGTTTGCTGGCTAAAATTCCTTTGGTTACGGTCTTGAATTTTTTGAGTCGCTTGGTTAAGTATCTGTTTCAAGGTGTTGTGGCCTTGTTTAAGGCGACAAAGGCGGTTAGTCAAAAAAGTAAGCCTTTAATCGAAAACGTCCAAGAAAAGCGCCAAGAAAGACATGTGGTTAAAGAAAAAGAATCCGTTGCAGAGCAAACGCAACAGGACGTAGCCCCTCAAGTTGCCCCATCGGCTTTAGATGCAGCTATTGGGGATGATAAGGATCTTCCTAAGCCGCGGAGTTTGGCTGAAAGTTCTTGGCAAGACCGAACTCAAACGGAAGAAGTTAAAGCCGAAACCACCAAACCTAGTTTTGTGGGTGTAAATGAAAACTACCAATTGCCACCACTTAAACTCCTGTCCGAAGTGGCTAAGACCGATCAATCAAGTGAACAAAAAGCTATGAAGCAGAATCGCAAGGTTTTAGAAGAAACTTTACAAAGTTTTGGGGTGGATGCCAAGGTAGTCAACACAATCTTAGGTCCTGCCGTAACTAAGTATGAGTTACATCCTGCCATCGGGGTCAAGGTGTCCAAAATTGTGAACCTTTCTGATGACTTAGCTTTGGCTTTAGCTGCTAAAGATTTACGGATTGAAGCACCGATTCCAGGGAAATCCTTAGTTGGGATTGAAGTACCTAACCAAAATGTAGCGACGGTTTCCTTTAAGAGCATTATTGCTGCTCAAAAAAAGGATCCTACCAAGCCGTTAGAAGTACCATTAGGTCGAGATATTTCCGGAAACTTGATTACTGCTGATCTGGCTAAGATGCCACACTTATTGATTGCCGGTTCTACTGGTTCTGGGAAATCGGTGGCCATTAACGGTATTATTACCAGTCTTTTGATGAATACCACTCCCGAACAAGTTCGTTTGGTTTTGGTTGATCCGAAAAAGGTGGAATTAGGTGTCTATAATGACGTCGCTCACCTCTTAACGCCCGTCGTAACCGATCCGAAAAAGGCGGCGGGAGCCTTGCACAAGCTGGTTGTTGAAATGGAAAGACGTTATGAAGTTTTTGCAGATACCGGCCAAAGAAATATTACCGGCTACAACAAGATGCTGGCCCGGCAAAAGGCCGATGGTTTGGAAAGCGAGGAGCAACCCATGCCTTATATCGTTGCCATCGTTGATGAATTATCGGACTTGATGATGACTGCTTCAAATGAAGTAGAAGATGCGATTGTACGTTTAGCGCAAATGGCGCGGGCGGCCGGAATCCACATGATATTGGCGACCCAAAGGCCATCGGTTGATGTTATTACCGGTTTAATCAAGGCTAACGTGCCTTCTCGTATGGCCTTTGCTGTGTCTTCTGGGACGGATTCACGAACTATCATCGACCAATACGGAGCTGAAAAACTTCTTGGACGTGGGGACATGCTTTTCTTGCCCATGGGACAAAATAAGCCTATCCGAGTGCAAGGGGCCTTTATTTCTGATGAAGATGTGGAAAACGTGGTTGGCTTTATCAAAGACCAACAAACTGTTTCCTATGACCAAAGTATGGAAATTTCGGATCAAGATATGGCCGGTTCTTCCGGAGCCGGAGATGGCAAGGATGAACTTTATAGCCAGGTTTTAGAATTTATCCGTCTCGAACAAAAATGTAGTATTTCTTTACTTCAAAGACGTTTTAAAATCGGTTATAACCGCGCCGCACGAATTGTGGATGACTTGGCCCAAGACGGCTTAATCGGCCCCCAAGAGGGGAGTAAGCCCCGCCAGGTCTTATTACCACCAAATCAAGACTAGAATTGAGGAATAATTTTGAAAGTAGCACTCAAGCAGGGGGTCTATTTAGATATCACTGCTAGTAAACAATTTAAAACCAGTCGGATAATGATTTCTTTTAGTCGTCAGGCCCAAAGTGCCAAGGAATTAGCTATGCGGACTTTGATTACCAGTGTCTTAGAAACGGCTAGTGCCAAATATCCGACGCAAAAACAATTAGCCGACCACTTGTCTTATCTCTATGGGGCCAACTTCGGTATTTACATTAACCGTTACGGTAGGCTCAACCAAGTGATTGCATCTTTAACCCTGGCCAATGATCGCTTTTTAAAAGATGATACTAATCTCTTAGCTGCTGGCTAGATTTTTTAAATGAAGTTTTGGTTAATCCGCTTTTGGATGAAGCGGGCTTATTTGATGAAAAAATCTTCACTCTCCAACAAAAAAACTTAGCGTCTTACATTAAGTCCATTCAGGATAATAAGCGCTCTTATGTAGCTATGCAAATCCAAAGTGCTTATTACACGGATGTGGTCCAAGCCACCCCGCAAATGGGGACGCCTGAAGATGTCTTGGCCTTGGACCGGGCGGAGGTGACGGCCTATTATCATCAAATGTTGGCTCAAGATGAAGTCCTAATCACCATTAACGGAGAAGTTGATCCTATGCAAGTGGAAGCTGATTGCCAGGCTAGTTTAAATTTAGTGGCCCGTCCAGCTCAAAAATGGCAACTTTACTATCAACAAGCACTCTTACCAGCCGTAATTCGTAAGGTAGAAAAACAGGTGCTCAATCAAAGTAAATTAGATTTTGTTTTCGCCCTAAACTATCAACATCCAGCAGAAAACTATGCTGCTATCTTATTTAATACTCTATTTGGAGCGTCACCTTTATCTAAGTTATTCGTTAATATTCGCGAAAAGCAAAGCATGGCCTACTATGCTAGCAGTTCCCTAAATGCCTTTACCAATAGTCTTTTAATCCAAACCGGAATTGAGGGTCGTAACGCTAAAAAAGTTGAAATGTTAGTTTTAGAACAATTAACCAGTATTATTGCTGGGGATTTTAGCGCTCAAGAATTACAAATGGCCAAAGAAGAAATTATCACGGCTTGGGAAAGCCAACTCGATAGTCAAGGTAATGACCTCAATCAAAAAAACTTGAATCACTTTTTGAACCGTCAAAGTGATTACGCTACTAGAGTGGCCAAATTACAAGCTGTTACTAAGGCCCAAGTTCAAGCGGTGGCCCAAAAGGCCCGCCTACAAGCGGTGTACTTATTAGATGGACAGGAGGATTAGCTTAATGCAAGCAATTGAATATCCGCAATTTGGCGAAACACTTTATACCGAAACCTTAGCCAATGGCCTCAAGGTTAATCTCTTATCCCGACCAGATTTTCACCGGACCTATGGGGTGATAACAGCTAACTATGGTTCCAACGATACGACTTTTGTACCCGTCGGTCAAAGTGACTATCAAACTGTCCCCGCCGGGATTGCTCACTTTTTAGAGCATAAGCTATTTGAAAAAGAAGATTACGATGCCTTTGAAATTTTTGGAAAGTATGGGGCCGACTCTAACGCCTTTACCAGTTTCACTCGTACTAGTTACCTTTTCTCTGCAACGCGTAATGTGAATGAATGTGTTTGTCAGCTCTTAGATTTTGTGCAAGATCCTTATTTTACTGAAGAGACGGTTGTTAAAGAAAAGGGCATTATCGGCCAAGAAATCAAGATGTATGATGATGATCCCGGTTGGCGCTTATTCTTTGGGATTTTGGGAAATCTTTATCCTAACCAAGCTTTAAGCGTTGATATTGCCGGTAGTGTGGACTCCATCGCTCAAATTACGCCTGCAGATTTATATACTTGTTATCAAACTTTCTACCAACCAGGTAATATGAATCTTTTTATCGTGGGTAATTTTGAGGTGGAAGCTATGTTAGATTTGATTAAGCAAAATCAAGCACAAAAAACATTCCCTGCAGCCAGTCAACCTCAAGTAGCTGGTATGACTAACGATGCTGAAGTTTTGCCGTACCGCATGTTGGAACTTGATATAAACCAACCTAAGGTTATGGTCGGTATTAAAGGGATTGATACCGTACCTCAAGGTCGTGAAGCTTTACGTTATCGGCTACAAGTTGAAATGCTTTTGCACCTACTATACTCGGAAAATTCTGCCATGTATACGGAGTTATATGACCGTGAAATTCTGGATGACAGTTTTGGTTACAACTTCCAATTGGAAAGAGGTTTTCACTTGGCTACCATTAATGGCGGTAGCTACTATCCGAATGAATTAGCCGATGAAATCATCAAGACTGCTAAAAATGCACTAGAAATTCTTGACCACCAAGCCAAGAATTTGACTTGGCCAAACGTGAATTTATTGGTCACTATCTCCAAGCTTTAAATTCTTTGGAAAGTATTGCTAACAGCTATGAAGGAGACCTTTACGATAGTGCGACTCTTTTAGATTACATTCCTATTATTGAAGCGATGACGCTTGACGATGTTAAGCAAGTTGCCCAAAGTTTCTTAGGGCCGGAAGTCTTTTCTGTCTTTCAAGTTCTACCTAAAGGAGGTCAAGAAGGATGAAATGGGCGCTAATTTGTGGAGCTTCGGGAGATATTGGCAGTCAAGTTGCCCGGGATTTGGCATTAGAAGGTTGGTCACTTTATCTGCACTATCATCAAAATGAAAGTAAGACCCAAGTGCTGGCCCAAGAGTTAATGGCAAGCTATCCCAAGCAAGATTTCTTAGTTTTACAAGCTGATTTGACCCAGTTAAATCAAGTTGAGAACTTGGCTCAAAATCTTTTTAGTTTGGATGCCTGATTTTTACCCAAGGCACCACCTCATATGGCTATTTGCGGAGCAAGATCCAGCCAGTTTAACCCAGATGTTAGCCATGCAAGTAACCGGACCTTTGCACTTAGTGCAGTTACTGCAAAGTAAATTAACCCAAAAAGACCAAAGTCGCGTGATTTTCATTGGCTCGGTCTACGGTAAGGCTGGTAGTGCTTTGGAAGTAGGTTACAGCACTGTCAAAGGGGCTTTGAGTGCGTTTGCTAAGGCTTATAGTAAGGAAGTGGCTACCTTAGGGCTGACTGTGAATGTTTTGGCTCCGGGGGCTGTAGCTACGCAAATGAATACCAAAATGTTTTCCAAAGCTAGTCGCCAAGCTGTGGCGGCTGAAATCCCCTTGGGACGCTTTGCCAAAGTGGAAGAAGTTTCTTATTGGGTCAAGGCGCTCTTGGATGAAAAGGCGGCCTACCTAACTGGTCAAACTATTTATATGACGGGGGGCTGGCTGGAGTAGCGAATAACTAACTAAGTTTTTTAAAAAGAGCAAAAATTAATCTGAGAGTATGCTATACTTAGGAAAGATAAAATAAAATTATGTTAGGAATGTGGGGATACTATTATGACGGTCGGAGAAACACTCAAGCAAGCCCGAACAGAACGTGGTTTGACGCTCGACGATTTACAAAATAATACTAAGATTCAAAAGCGCTACCTAATCGCAATTGAAGAAAATAATTTTAAGAGTCTACCTGGTGACTTCTACGTGCGTGCCTTCATTCGGCAATATGCTCAAACCGTAGGCGCTCCTGTTGAAGACATTATGGGAATGTTAGACGAACAACTAGGACAAGAAAAACCTGTTGTTGCGGAAGAAAGCACGGAGGAGGAACCTAAGAGTCGTTCAGTTTTAAGAGAAAAAATTAGTGCTCAAACTCCCCCCTCTATCTTGGATAAGGTGATGAGCCATTTACCAGCGATTATTATTGTGGCTGTAGTAGTTCTGATTTTAGGAGCCATTTACGTGACAACCTTAAATAGTCGCAAGGCCCAAGATACAACGACTGATAGTGACGTAGCGGTTTCTCGTGAGGTGGAATCTTCTAGCACTAAGACTTCAAGTAAAAAGCAAAGTAGTCAAAAAGACACTAATTCTGAAAGTGAAACAGCTAATTCGGAAGCAAAGAAGTCAAGCACTAAAAAAGCTAAAGCTAATAGCAAGCAAACTATTACGGCGACATCTTCAAGCGGTACCAGCTTTAATTACGAGTTGAAGTCTAGCGCTAAGGAAAATGTCATCAAGCTTTCCGCTGCCGATGGGACTTCATGGCTTGCCGTGAGTGCCAATGGTAGCACTACTTGGCAAGGTACTTTAGCTGACGGTAAAGAACAAGAAGTAACTTTACCTGAAGGAACGACAGCTATTCGTATTAATGTGGGTAATTCCCAAGCCACTAAGTTAGAAATTAACGGTAAGAAGTTTGACTTCTTGAAAGAAAATAGTTCTGCAACAGTAAGAACCATTAATCTTACTGTCGTGGAATAGAAGAGGTGTTTATCGTGAACCTACCTAATAAATTAACGATAATTCGCATCGTTTTAATTCCGATTTTTATGTTGGTGCTCTTATTACCCCTCAACTGGGGAAGCGTTAACTGGGCTGGAACCGAAATTGCGGTCACTCAGTTAATCGGCGCTGTGATTTTTGCGGCGGCTTCGATTACGGATTTTGCCGATGGGCAAATCGCCCGCCGGCAACACTTAGTCTCTAACTTTGGAAAATTTGCCGATCCTCTGGCAGATAAGATGTTAGTGATGACCGCCTTTATCATTTTGGTTGAAATGGGTAAGGTACCTTCTTGGGTGGCTGCGATTATCGTCTGTCGAGAATTAGCTGTGACAGGTCTGCGTTTAATTGTGGTGGAAAATGACGGTCAAGTCATGGCTGCTGCTATGCCAGGAAAAATTAAGACCTTTACGCAAATGTTTGCCATCCTGTTCTTATTCTTGAACAATGCCTTTTTTGCCAATATACATGTAGCAATTGGTGAAATCTTGCTTTACATTTGTTTATTCTTCACAGTCTACTCGGGATGTGACTATTTCTACAATGCCCGGTTTATCTTTAGTGACTCATTCAAATCTGATAAGTAAGAAAAAATCTGCCATTTGTGCAGATTTTTTTATCAAAAAATAAAATTTTTTGCGTATTTAATATATAAGGGGGTAATTATTTGCAAGCAGAAATTATTGCTGTTGGAACTGAAATCCTTTTAGGTCAAATTGTCAATACTAACACAACCTTTATCAGTCAACAACTCGCCCAATTAGGGATTAATACTTATTATCAAACAGTGGTCGGAGATAATGAAGAGCGAATGCTTTCAGTTATTGAAATTGCAGCTCAGCGTAATGATTTGGTGATTTTATCAGGGGGCTTAGGACCAACGCCCGATGATTTAACTAAACAAACTGTGGCTAAGTATCTTGGGGTAGATCTCGTTGAAGATGCCACCGCTATGGCTAAGATAGAAGCTTATTTTCAAACAACCGGTAAGAAGATGACGGCCAACAACCGTCTTCAGGCACTTTATCTGGATGGCGGCCAAGCGCTGGCTAATGAAACTGGGATGGCCGTAGGGTGCTACTACGAAAACGCTCAGGGTGCTGATTTCTTACTCTTACCGGGACCACCAAGCGAGCTCAAACCGATGATGGCCAAAGTAGCTAAGCCTCTCTTAGCTCACAGGGTTAAGGGAGCGCAGGTCCTGACGTCACGAGTTTTACGCTTCTTTGGGATTGGCGAGTCTCTCCTAGCTGAAAAGTTAGCCGATTTACTCAAGAATTCCCAAAATCCAACCGCTGCAACCTATGCTAAAGATAATGAAGTCACCTTACGTTTAACCGCCAGTGGTCAAAGTGACCAGGAAGTAACCAAATTACTTGATCAAGCTGAAATAGATATTCAAACTCAAGTTGGTCAATACTTCTACGGTTACGGTGATGATAACAGCCTGGCTCAAGTTGTGGTTCAAAAACTTAAAGCAGCAGGGCTTAAAATCACGGCAGCAGAAAGTTTAACCGGAGGCCAATTTCAAGCGGCCATTACCTCGGTTCCTGGGTCAAGTGAGGTCTTTGATGGTGGTTTTGTGACCTATGCGCAAGCTGCCAAGGCCAGTCTCTTAGACATTCCTAGCCAAGTTCTAGATCAACATGGCGTGGTCAGTCAGCAATGTGCTCAATGGATGGCCCAGCAAGCTAAGAAGAAGGCGGGGGCAGATATTGGTCTTTCCTTTACCGGGGTAGCTGGGCCTGATAGTCTTGAAGAACAACCAGCCGGGACGGTTTGGATTGGTTTAGCCTTCAAAGACCAAGCCCCTGTTGCCAAAAAGTACCACTTTCCTAAGCAACGTGCCTTTGTTCAAGAAAGGTGTGTCTACACGGGATTATGGCTTGTTCTACAGGCTTTGCTAGCAACTGAAAATTCTTAGGCAAAATACTTGCTTTTCTGTCTGAATTTCCGTATTCTTAAAAGGCGGAAAAAATGATTGTTGACTTAAAAGAACAATAATGAGATTATAGAAATAGCAGTGATTGAGAAAAAGGAGGTCTTTCTAGTGGCTGATGATAGACAAAAGGCATTAGAAAATGCACTTAAACAAATTGAAAAAAGTTTTGGTAAAGGTTCCATTATGAAGATGGGGGACAAGGTTGATACCCAAATTTCTACCGTTTCTAGTGGTTCATTAGCCTTGGACGAAGCTTTAGGAGTAGGTGGCTTTCCACGTGGGCGGATTGTGGAAATTTACGGTCCAGAAAGTTCTGGTAAAACTACGGTGGCGTTACATGCTGTAGCAGAAGTCCAAAAGGCCGGAGGAACGGCGGCTTATATCGATGCGGAAAACGCCTTAGACCCAGCTTACGCAACTGCTTTAGGAGTTAACATTGATGAATTACTCTTATCGCAACCAGATACTGGGGAACAAGGGTTAGAAATTGCTGATGCCTTGGTTTCTTCTGGGGCGATTGATATCGTGGTTGTTGACTCTGTAGCGGCCTTAGTACCAAGAGCAGAAATTGAAGGGGAAATGGGGGATTCCCACGTAGGGCTTCAAGCCCGTTTGATGTCTCAAGCTTTACGGAAACTTTCCGGGACTATCAATAAGACTAAGACCATTGCTTTGTTCATCAACCAGATTCGGGAAAAAGTTGGGATTATGTTTGGTAATCCCGAAACTACACCTGGTGGGCGGGCTTTGAAGTACTACTCCACCATTCGTTTAGATGTGCGCCGTTCTGAACAAATCAAGGATGGTTCTGATGTTATTGGGAACAAGACTAAAATTAAAGTTGTAAAAAACAAGGTCGCTCCTCCTTTCCGGATTGCCGAAGTTGATATCATGTATGGTCAAGGGATTTCTCGAACGGGAGAATTAATTGATATGGCCGTTGAAAAAGATATCATTAACAAGAGCGGTTCTTGGTTCTCTTATGGTGACCAAAGAATCGGTCAAGGTCGGGAAAACGTAAAGCGTTTCTTAGTAGATAACCCTGAAGTGATGAACGAAATTAACTTGAAAGTTCGTCAAGCCTACGGCATTGCCGATGAGGCGGAAGAAGCAGAATTGGCTCGAATTTTAGGAAGCAACGATACCGTACCAACTTCAGCTGAGGACAAAAAAGAAGAATAGAGAGATTTCTAAAAAAGGCATCAGTTTTGATGCCTTTTTTATTGACAGTTTAGGCTTGGAAACCTTAAAATAAGATTGTGTGAATAATCAATTATTAAAATAAATTTAATTAGTGCTGAAAAACATTAATTTAACGACGGAGGTGAAATAGTGGTTGGTACACTATTAATAATCCTTGCCGTCGCTATTGTAACATTGGTATTAGGTTTTGGTTTTGGAATTTGGTATCGCAAAAGTCGTCATGAAGCAGGCCTAGACATTGCGACCCAAACTGCCAAAGGCATTATCGAACAAGCTCAAAAAGATGCGGAAGCAGGTAAAAAAGAACTCTTGCTAGAAGCCAAAGAAGAAAGTCATCGTTACCGCAGCGAAGTTGAAGAAGAACTTCGTCAAAGACGAGCTGAAGTGCAGAGATTGGAAAACCGTTCTACTCAACGGGAAGAAAATCTTGATCGCAAGGACAACTTGTTAGAAAAGCGCGAAAACGTCTTAGAAGGTAAGGAAAGACAATTAGAGGCCCGCACCAAAAAGGTTAAAGCTGCCCAGGAAAAAGCGGATTCCTTAGTACAAGCACGGGAAAGTAAGCTAGAAGAAGTGGCAGCTTTAACACAAGCGGAAGCCAAAGATTTAATCTTAACGCAAACGCGTGAAAAACTTAGTCACGAAATGGCCATGATGATTAAAGACAGCGAAGCCGAAGCCAAGGCTGAAGCTGATAAAGTGGCTAAAAACTTAATTGCTCAAGCCATTCAGCGTTCAGGGGCAGACATGGTTTCTGAAGGAACCGTTTCGGTGGTTAACTTACCCAATGATGAAATGAAGGGACGAATTATCGGTCGTGAAGGTCGGAATATCCGTACCCTGGAAACACTCACGGGGATTGATGTGATCATTGATGATACCCCAGAAGCCGTGGTCTTAAGCGGTTTTGATCCCGTACGGCGGGAGATTGCCAAACGTGCTTTGGAAAGCCTTGTTCAGGATGGTCGGATTCACCCCGCCCGGATTGAGGAAATGGTGGAAAAAGCTACCAAAGAAATGGATACACACATCCGTGAAAAAGGGGAAGAGGCAATCTTTGAGTTAGGACTCCATTCAATGCACCCGGACTTAATCAAAACTGTCGGGCGCTTGAACTACCGGACCAGTTATGGTCAAAACGTCTTGGAACACTCTTTAGAAGTGGCTAAGATTTCCGGAGTCTTAGCGGCTGAATTGGGCGAAGATGTTATGATGGCTAAACGCGCAGGATTATTACACGATATTGGTAAAGCGGTAGATCATGAAGTAGATGGCTCCCACGTGGAAATTGGGGTTGAATTAACCCGTAAGTACAAGGAAAGTAAGGTCGTTATTAACACCATTGCTTCTCACCACGGTGACGTTGAACCTGAATCTTTGATTGCGGTCTTAGTGGCTGCAGCCGATGCGGTATCTGCCGCAAGACCAGGGGCAAGAAGTGAGTCGCTTGAAAACTACATCCACCGTCTTGAAAAACTTGAAGGCATTTCAAATGAATTTGCGGGCGTCGAAAAGAGTTACGCAATTCAGGCAGGACGTGAAGTCAGAGTGATTGTCCAACCAACGGAGGTCAACGACTTAGAAGCAACGGTTCTTGCGCATAATATTAAAAATAAAATTGAAGATGAACTGGATTACCCAGGACATATCAAAATTACCGTTATTCGAGAAACCAGAGCAGTTGAATATGCTAAATAGCCAAAAGCCAAGTCTAACTTGGCTTTTTTGCTAGTTGTCTAGCGGGATTTCGCTTGCCAAATGAGAAAAAAACTAGACAAGTGAGAGCTAAAATAAAAAATAGTAATAATTTGCAAGAAAGGCTTGCAAAATGTCTGTAAATGGAGCAATATAATAGTTAATACTATATTTTGAGGAGTAATTAAGCATGTCTAAACGTGGAATGTTAATTGTCCTTTCTGGTCCTTCCGGTGTGGGTAAGGGAACTGTTAGAAAGGCAATTTTTGAACAAGATAACAATAAATTCGACTATTCTGTCTCCATGACTACCCGGAAGATGCGTCCAGGTGAAGTCGATGGTAAGGACTACTACTTTGTAAGTAAGGAAGAATTCGAACACGAAATCGCCACTGGTGGGATGCTGGAATATGCCAATACGTAGATAACTACTATGGGACCCCTTTAAAATATGTGAACCAAATGCTCGATGACGGTAAAGATGTCTTCTTGGAAATCGAAGTTAAGGGCGCCATGCAAGTTCGTGAAAAAGTGCCTGATGGTCTCTTTATCTTCTTGACGCCACCAGACTTGATGGAATTGCGGCAACGTTTGGTAAACCGAGGGACAGATGATCTCGACGTCATTAACATGCGTATGCAAACAGCTGTGGAAGAAATTGAAATGATGCAAAACTACGACTATGCCGTGGTTAACGATGAAGTTTCTGAAGCTGCTGAAAAAATTAAAACAATTATCCGGGCGGAACGCTGGCGTGTCAAGCGTTTCTTGCCTGACTACAAAAAACAGTTAGGGGAGTTAAAATAATGATTTTATATCCATCCGTTGATGCTTTATTAGAAAAGGTTGATTCACGTTACTCATTGATTATGTTAGCTTCAAAGCGCGCTCACCAAATCGACGCGGACCAACCAAAGATGCTTGATCACTACAATTCTGTTAAGAGTGTGGGTCAAGCCTTAGAAGAAATCGTCGCTGGCGATTTAAAAATTAAAGAAGATTAATCCCAAAAGGTTCCCATGTGGGGCCTTTTTTCTTTTGGAAGAAAGTTTATCGCAGGGGCAAGAAGACTCCCGAACTTTGTTCGGGTGATGAATTGCCCCATATTTAGACCCGAAAGGGTCTTTTTCCGTTGAATTATTTTAATCTAAACGGTATAATATAAATGAAATTAAAGAAAAGAGGTGAGAAAAAATGGAACAAACTTTAACCGCAAAAGTTAGATTATATCCAAATCATGAACAGACTCAACAGTTTGAAGAAGTAACTAAAGAATATCAACGTTTGTGTAATATTGTTAGTCAGTGGTATTTT